>JAFIFR010000004.1 GCA_020831935.1 Alkalimonas sp. | reverse complement strand
GCATAGGTATGGTGCTCGTGGATCAGGAAGTTCGGAATGGCGGTTTCCAGATGCAAAGAAGCTGCTGTTGCCACCGGACCACCGCAGACATGCGCCTGAATACGAATATCAAAGATATCGGCGTAATCACAGACTTTTTTGGTTTCGGTAAAGCCGCCACAAAGGCCGATGTCGGGTTGCAGCACATCAATGCTTTGATCTTCAAAATAAGGACGCACGCCCCAGCGGTTGTACAAACGCTCACCACCGGCAATCGGGACTTTGACTTTACGGGCGACTTTGTCGTGCAGAGAATGGTTCAGGTAATTGACTGGCTCTTCGTAGTACATGCAGTCGAACTCTTCGGCGATTTCACCAATCTGAATGGCGCTGGTGGCGCCGGGCAGGCTGTGGCACTCAAAGATGATATCGACTTCATCGCCCACGGCTTCGCGAATGGCCTGCATCCGGGCCCGGTACAGTTTCATCTCGGCGCGGGAGATAATGTTGGTGCGGTCGTAGTAGGTGTTGCCGTCTTTGTCGTACTGAATAGGGTCTACTTTGACCGCATCGTAGCCTTCGGCAATGGCCTTTAAAGCGGCTTCGGCGTATTGCTCTGGGTGAACTAAGGCCTTGAACTCCGGGCCCCAGTCAAATTGCAGCTGCGAAGCGTAGGTGCGCAGCTTGTCGTTGACCTTGCCACCCAGCAACTGGTAAACCGGCACACCCAGGGCTTTGCCTTTGATGTCCCATAAGGCGGTATCAATAGCCGACATGGCCGCATACACCACCGGGCCGCCGCCTAAGCCCCAGAAGCTTTCGCGCAGCATCCGCGACCAGAGTTTTTCAGTTTGGAAAGGATCGTGACCAATCAAAAAAGCTTCGGCCATCTCTTTGATCATGGCCGCTGCTGCGCTGTGGCCCAAATCGTAGGCCAGGCCGGCTTCGCCAACGCCATGAATGCCTTCGTCGGTGTGGATGCGCACAAAAACCGGGGTCCAGGCCGGACGCTCAGGGCAGTGGATATCAAACACTTCAACACGGGTAACTTTCATAGCGCTTCCTTTTAAAGCAGAAACCTGATTAACGGGCAAAGCCAGGATCCAGTCGCCAGGCTTTGCGTAACATGGCAGGCCAGGCCTTCTGGCCGCCTGTACTGCCACTATGCACTACCTTGGCTTGCTGGTAAATACCATCCTGAATGGCTTGCGGAACTTCGATGATTTTCTGACCGCTGCTTTGCAGCAACAGCTGAATCTCGCAGGCACGTTGCAAATCGTACATCCGCATAAAAGCATCGCCTACTGTGGGCCCAACCGTTAAACCACCATGATTGACCAACAGTAGATGATTGTTCTGGCCCAGGTCTGTTTGCAGCCTGGCTTTCTCCTCTGCATTCACCGCCAGGCCTTCGTAGTGATGGTAAGACAAAGAGGGCAATGAAAACATGGAGTACTGGCTTAAGGGGCGCAAGCCGCCTTCGACACTGGCTACGGCGATGGTCGCCGGGGTGTGCAAATGAATGACACAGTGCGCATCCTCACGCACCTCATGGATGGCACTGTGTATGGTAAAGCCAGCTGGATTGATCTGAAAAGGGGTGTCATTCAGGATCTTGCCAGCCAGGTCGACCTTGACCAGATTGGAGGCTGTGACTTCGTCAAAGGCCAGGCCGAAGGCATTGACCAGGTAGTGATCGGTGCCAGGCAGCCGGGCCGACAAGTGGGTGTAGATTAAATCGTCCCAACCAAAATGCGCCACCAGCCGATAACAGGCAGCTAAATCCAGCCGTAGCTGCCACTCTTCCGTGGACACCTTGCCCTGTACATTCAATTCTGGAAGCTTTGGAATCATCGGAGGTTCCTTGTTAGGGGTTAAATTTGAGCACTGAATTCGCCACTGAGCTGCAGCTGGTGCAGCAACTGCATCACTGCTTGTTTGATCTCTGAGACCGGGTAGTCGTGCAAAAACTGCAACGTCATGCTGGCTTCCATCCACTGGCCATCATCTTTGGTAACGGTTTTGGAGCGTAAAGCTGTGATGGAGACCTGATGTTGGGCCAGCAAGGCGGTTATAGCACGCAAGGTTCCAACCTTGTCTGGTCCCTGATAGCTCAGCACAGCGTGACTGGCCACCGGCGGGAGCTCATGTGCTGGCGTGCGTTTCATCATGGTCAGCAAATCCAGCTCCAGGCCCAGGCTAGGGAGCAGATGTTCCACGCGACTGATGGCACTGGGGTCACCGGCCAGTAACATGATAAAGGTTAACTCATGACCAAAAATAGCCATGCGACTGTCGAGTATATTGCATTGACAATCGGTGACCAGCCTTGCCAGTTGGCTTACCAGACCCGTACGGTCGGTACCAATGGCTGTCACCACCAGATGTTGCGTCATGACAGATCCTGTCCGTAAAAATGGTGGCTAAGTGTACCATAACACTGCTTACTGTCATGCGAATGTAGGGCGTGTTGATCTTTGCCTTGTATAAATACCAGCCAAGCAGCTGCAAAAACAAACGGCAAAGGTCAACACGCCTTAGAGCTGTCAGATGTTTTCAAGCGAACCTTGTGTTTAAGAGGCGCAGTCTTTAACATAGGCGCCCGAAACGAATTTGAGAGAGTGTGGGATATTTTGCGCATGTTGAAAGGCAGTTATGTGGCTTTGATCACCCCCATGCTGGCATCGGGTGAGATTGATTTTGCCAGCTTGGAGCGATTGGTTCGCTTTCATTTGGAAGCCGGAACCGACGGCTTGGTGGTGCTTGGTACTACAGCTGAAGCCGCTACGCTGGAGCAGGATGAACAGATTGCCATTGTCAAGGCAGTCTGTCAGCAAGTGGCGGGTGCCATTCCGGTCATTGTCGGCAATGGTGCCAACAGTACCAAAGCTGCGGTCGACAAAACCAGGCTGTTGGCAAACTTGCCTGTCGATGGCTTTTTAACCGTAACGCCTTACTACAACAAGCCAATGCAAAAGGGCATGAAGCTGCACTTTGAAGCCATTGCTGCCGCGACCGATAAGCCTATTCTATTGTACAATGTGCCTGGCCGCACGGCGGTCGACTTACTGCCGGAAACTGTGGCAGAGCTTGCCAAAGTACCGAATATTGTCGGTATCAAAGAAGCTACCGGTTCATTGGAGCGGTTGCAGGATTTAAAAGACTGCTGCCCGGCTGACTTTGCTTTATTTAGTGGCGATGATGGCAGCAGTGCAGAGTTTTTGCTGGCCGGGGGTCATGGCGTCATTTCAGTGACGGCCAATGTGGCACCGGCTCAGATTGCTGCCGTTGTGCAGGCTGCTGCAGTGCAGAATGCCGATCGGTGCCGCAGTCTGGACGCTCAACTGCAGCCATTGCATCAGGAGTTGTTCGTTGAGGCCAACCCCATCCCTGTTAAGTGGGCACTTGCCCATATGGGGCTCATTACCTCTGATTTTGTTCGCCTACCCTTGACGACGCTGGAACCAATTCACCAAGCCGGTATCGAACAAGCATTAGAACACGCCAGTATTGATTTTTAGGAGTTTACCAGGTGCATTATTCGGTAACCAGTTGTATCATTGCCAGCCTGCTACTTAGTGGCTGCTCCATCTTCTCTTCACCCAAAGCAGAACAAGAGCCGATTGCAAGTCAGCCGCTTCAGGTTCCTGCGCATCTTAGTATGCCACCGCAACCCGCGCAATTCGATATTCCAGAGGTTCGTGCATCGAAGCAGTTGGTCGATACCAAGCCTCCGGGGTTGGTTGTTCCACTCTCAGCCAGCAGTCGGGTTGATGAAGAGGAGACCAAAGCAAGGATCTGGTTTGATCGCAATGATTACAGTGGTGATCTGCAGCCATATTTAGAAAGCAAGCTTAGCGCGTTTTTTAATGAGCAAGGTATCAGCTACCAGCAGGCAGATGAACTGGTTTGGACCACCGGCTGGGTGGTTCAAACGCGAACCAAAGGGGCCTGGTTTTGGAAATCTGAACAGCCACAGCAGCAGGCAAAGTTTCGGGTAAGTATGGAGCCTCGACCACATGGTCGTAGCATTGCTGTCTTGGTTGAAATGCTTGAGCATCAATATTTCGAGGAAGATGCGTCTCTATTGGTAACTGGCGTAAAGCGTGAGGAGGCGGCTTTTTTAAACCGTTTCACCGCCTTTATTGGTGCTGATGAATTCAGGCAAGCGCAGTTACGGCGCAGTCGTCCAAGTGACAGCAGCCTGGAACTGGCGCAAGATGGCAATGGTGCTCCATCATTTTTATCCGAACAGAGCCTTGAGGTCGTCTGGACCCAGCTTGAATCTTTGTTTGATGAGCTCAGCTTGGCCGTGACGGACTTAAACCGCTCCACCTCCACTTACTACCTGAATTACCGTAAGCCTCGCCCGGGCATTTTTTCCCGGGTATTCCGCCGCAACACCAAGCCGGTGTTGCCCATCGCTGAAGGCAGTTACCAAGTGGTGTTAAGTCGGGTTGAGCAACAAACCAGCATTAGCTTCCGGGATGCGGCTGGTCAGGTGCTGACAGAGGCAACGTTAGCTGAGATGGAACCGGTATTGTTGGCAGCCATAGCAGAAGCAGGCATTGAGCTGTAAGCATTGCTAAAAAAGTGATTTGAGATTGGCGCAAAGCCTCGTATACTTTGCGCCCTGAAATTTTGCTCAGGCCGGAGTTGCAGATGACGCATAAAACAACCGAATTGTACCGTGGTAAAGCCAAAACCGTTTACCACACCACCGATGCAGACAAATTGATCCTGCATTTTCGAAACGATACTTCGGCCTTTGATGGTGAGCGTATCGAGCAGCTGGCCCGCAAAGGCATGGTGAATAATAAATTCAACTTTTTCATTATGCAAAAGCTGGAGCAGGCCGGGATCCCGACGCAAGTTGAAGCCTTGCTGGCTGATGACGAAGTGCTGGTGAAGAAGCTGGCGATGATTCCGGTTGAGTGTGTGGTTCGAAACTTTGCTGCAGGCTCTTTGGTCAAGCGCTTAGGCGTTGAAGAAGGCATGGCACTGACCCCGCCAACCTTCGAGCTGTTTTTGAAAAATGATGCCTTGCATGATCCTATGATCAATGAGTCGCATGTGGTGTCTTTTGGTTGGGCTACTGCTGAACAATTGGCCGAGATGAAACGTCTCACGCTGCGGGTCAATGAGGTGCTGAGCACGCTGTTTGATGACGCGGGCATGCTGCTGGTTGATTTTAAACTGGAGTTTGGTGTCTTTAACGGCCAAATTGTACTTGGTGATGAATTCTCTCCCGATGGCTGTCGCTTGTGGGACAAAACCAGCCGTAAAAAACTCGATAAAGATCGCTTTCGGCAGGGGCTTGGGGGCGTGGTGGAAGCTTACGAAGAAGTAGCCCAACGTTTGGGTGTTCCCCTGGATTAACTTCTGAGCCACCAATTTGGTGGCTTTATCACGTATGAGGCAACCGATGACCCGTCTGCATCCAGCACAGTACTCAGCATGGCTTCCCGGGCTTAACAGCTTGCTGTTCGGACTCGTACTGTGCTTGATATTGATGCTGCCAGTCTCAGCCTCGGTTGCCAGTCCTTTCTATACCGCTGAGGTGCCTGCTGAGCAGACACGCCAACAGTGGCAGCGTGAAGCCTTTGAGCAAGTCATTCGTCGTATAGCGGCCGATCCCGATGTGTTGTCGCACCCCGTGGTGCAACAAGAGCGGCAACGCGCCAATACCTACGTCAAGCAATTTGAAGCCATTCGCACTGAACAAGGGCCGAAAGTTCGGGTACTGATTGATCAGGAAAAAATCCAACAACTCTTTCGTGAGCAGCAGTTGCTTATTTGGGATACCCGACGCCCTCAGGTGTTGATTTGGCTGGTGCAGCAAGAGGATTCTGAGCGCCGCTTTGTCAGCCAGCGGCAACACGAACTGGTGGCCGCCATGCAACAGCAGGCACAGCAACACCTTTTGCCGCTGATCTGGCCTTTGTACGACATGGAGGATTTGCTCAACCTGAACGAGACCGATGTTTGGGCGGGTTTCTGGCAGCAAATTCGCACTGCCAGTGCGCGCTATCAGCCCGATTTGATTGTCACGGTGCAGCTGAGTGCCAGCAACACAGAGCAAGGCCTGACTCATCAGCTGTTTTGGCAGCTTGATCACCAGGGGCGGGTCGAGCGTTTTGAACTGACGGGCCAAGATCCGGTTGAGGTGGCAGCCAAGATGATTGATGGATTGGCGGCTCAGCTTGCTCAGCGTTATGCAGTGCGTTACCTGACGCAAAGTGAGCCGCTTGAACTGAGTATTTCCGGGGTTGACGACTGGTCGGATTGGGTGCGACTGCAGCGGTTGCTGGAAAGTTTCCCAGGTGTCGGGCAGGTTGATATAAAACAACGGGATGCAACCAACTTGCGGGTCAATTTGCGGTTGGCCATTGCGCAAGAGGAGTGGCTGCAGCTGGTTGCATTGGAGCCATCGCTTAGCCTCCTAAGTAACCAGAGTGTGGAAAGTTTCAGTTTGCGGGCTCCGGCGGGCTCTGAGCCTATCCGTTTGCATTACGAACGTCGCTAGATGCAGCCAACGCAATTTACCTTGCCGGTTACCTTGCCGGAAGATGAAACCCTGGACAGCTTTTTTAGTCCTTCCCCACATCCTGCGGTTGACTATATCCGGCAGTATTTAGCTCAGCCTACGGGCAAGGCCCCTTTGTATTTGTTTGGGGCCAGTGGTTGTGGTAAATCGCATTTACTTTATGCCGCCTGCGTCCAGGCGCAGGAAATGGGCCTGACCAGCCAGTTGTTGGCTCTGGAGCATTGGCAACAACTGGATGCCCGGGTGCTGGACGATCTAGAGCATCTTGACCTGGTCTGCTTGGATAACATTCAGGCCATTGCCACCGATCTGAGTTGGCAAACCGCGGTCTTTGATTTGTACAATCGTATGGCCGAGCAAGGCCATTGTCTGATCATCGTCGCGAATCAGGCTCCTGCGCAACTGGGGTTTCAATTGGCGGATTTGGTATCACGACTGCAGGCCTGCACCAGTTTTCAATTGCGGCTGCTAAGTGATGCCGACAAACAGCAGCTGCTGCAACACAAAGCCCATCTTCGTGGTATGGAATTAAGCAGTGATGTGGCACGTTATTTACTGAACCGTCAGCAACGCGATATTCGTGCTTTGCTGGCCATTTTGGACACGCTGGATCAAGCCAGTATTGTCCATCAACGGAAAATTACCATTCCATTTGTCAAAGCCGTGCTGGCTGACGATGAATGAGAATTTATTGAGATAGAAGCTGAGGAAACGATGGAGCTGAATGCATTGTTAGAACAGGCGACACAAGCCATCCAGTCCAGTGAGGACATTGCAGCACTGGAACAGGTTCGGGTCGACTTTATGGGCAAAAAAGGCCGTATCACCGAGTTGCTTAAGTCGCTGGGTGGGATGGACCCCGAGCAACGTAAAGAAGCCGGTCAGCACATTAATCAGCTGAAGCAACAGGTGCAGCAGTTATTGAACGACAAGCGCGACCAGTTGCAACAGGCCCAGTTGGCTGCCAAGCTGGCCAGCGAGCGCATTGATGTCACCTTGCCGGGGCGCCGGCTTGAAACCGGTGGGCTGCATCCGGTAACCCGCACCATAGAGCGCATTGAAAGCTTCTTTTCCGAGTTGGGTTTCAGCGTCAAGCAAGGGCCGGAAATTGAAGACGACTTCCACAATTTTGATGCGTTGAATATCCCTGAGCATCACCCAGCGCGGGCGGATCACGATACCTTTTATTTCAATCCGAAGTTGATGCTGCGTACTCAAACCTCTGGCGTGCAAATTCGCACCATGGAAGTTGAAGCCCCACCGCTGCGCATTATTTCGCCGGGTCGGGTCTACCGAAACGACTACGATCAAACCCACACGCCGATGTTTCATCAGGTTGAAGGCCTGATGGTGGATACCGACGTCAGCTTTACCGAGCTAAAAGGCATTTTGCATGACTTCCTGCAAAACTTCTTTGAAGAAGAGCTGCAAGTGCGTTTTCGTCCATCTTTCTTTCCCTTTACGGAGCCTTCCGCTGAAGTGGACGTGATGGGAAAAAATGGCAAATGGCTCGAGGTGCTAGGCTGCGGTATGGTGCACCCCAATGTGCTGAAGTCTGTTGGTATTGACCCGACCAAATACAGCGGCTTTGCCTTTGGTATGGGGGTAGAGCGCCTGACCATGCTGCGCTACGGCGTCACTGATTTACGCGCATTTTTTGAAAATGATGTGCGCTTCCTCAAACAGTTCAGATAAGCAGGATCGATTGACATGAAGTTTAGTGAAAGTTGGTTACGTGAATGGGTCAATCCGGCAGTAAGCACCGAGGCGCTGTCTGAGCAATTGTCGATGGCCGGTTTGGAAGTGGATGCGGTGACACCGGTTGCTGGTCAGTTCAGTGGTGTGGTGGTCGGCGAGGTGATTGCCTGTGCTCAACACCCCGATGCCGATAAGTTGCAAGTGACCAAGGTCGATGTCGGGGATGAAACGCCTTTGGATATTGTCTGTGGCGCCAGCAACTGCCGCCTTGGCCTGAAGGTCGCCGTTGCAAAAGTGGGTGCAGTACTGCCTGGTGATTTCAAAATTAAAAAAGCCAAGCTGCGTGGTCAACCTTCGATGGGGATGTTGTGTTCCTTATCTGAGCTTGGCATGGCCGAGGAGTCGGATGGCATTGTTGAGCTTCCTGTCGATGCGCCTGTTGGACAGGACATTCGTCAGTATTTGCAGTTGGACGATGTCACCATCGAAGTGGACTTAACGCCGAATCGGGCTGACTGCCTTGGCTTACTGGGGTTGGCGCGTGAAGTTGCTACCTTGAATGCGATGGACTTCACAGCACCGGTTTATGCGGCGGTGCCACCGGTACACGATGAGCAGCGTCAAATCCAGTTAGAGGCCGCCGAGGCTTGCCCACGTTATTTGGGTCGGGTTATCCGCAACATTAACCCTGGCGTTGCCAGTCCGCTTTGGCTGGTCGAAAAATTGCGCCGTTCAGGAGTTCGCTCGATTGACCCGGTGGTGGATGTCACCAACTATGTATTACTGGAGTTGGGGCATCCAATGCATGCCTTTGATCTGGCAAAAATTGATGGTGATATTCAGGTGCGCTACGCCAGGCCAGACGAAAAAATGGTGCTGTTGGATGGCTCCGAAGTCAGTCTGCTCGCAGGGACTTTGCTGATTGCCGATCAGCAGAAGCCACTGGCCATGGCCGGTATTTTTGGGGGGCTGCACAGCGGTGTCACTGAAAAAAGCTGCGATATTTTCCTGGAGAGCGCCTTTTTCGCGCCAAACGCCATGGCGGGTAAGGCCCGGCAGTATGGCCTGCATACCGATGCCTCCCACCGTTATGAGCGTGGAGTTGATCCTGCTTTGCAGCGTCAGGCAATGGAACGCGCGACAGCCTTGTTGCTGGATATTGTTGGAGGCGAAGCCGGACCAGTGGTGGAGTCCGTTAGTGAAGCTCACTTGCCACAAGCCAACAGCATTCAGCTAACGGCCAGGCAGTTGAACAAATTGCTGGGTGTCACCATTGCGCCGGATACTGTCGAGCGCATTTTGCGTCAGCTGGGATTGGACGTTCAACCATCCGACGATGGCTGGTTGGTGCAAACGCCGTCCTGGCGATTTGATTTGGCCATTGCGGAAGACTTGATTGAAGAAGTGGCGCGAGTCTATGGTTACAACCAAATTCCCAATGAAGCCCCCACTGCGCACCTGACCATGCGGCGGTTTTCTGAAGCTGAAATTCAGCTCAGTCGCTTGCGCCAACTGCTGGTCGACCGGGGCTATCAGGAAGCCATTACTTACAGTTTTGTCGATCCGAAAGTGCAGCAGTTGCTGTATCCCGGCAGCGAAGCTTTGGTGTTGCCAAATCCGATTTCAGTGGATATGTCGGCCATGCGACTGAGCACCTGGCCTGGTCTGTTGCAAACGGTGCTGGCCAATCAAAATCGCCAGCAATTGCAGTTGCGGCTGTTTGAGTCTGGCTTGAAGTTTGTGCCGGATACGACTGCTGACAATGGTGTTCGTCAGGTTGCGGTACTGGGCGGTGTGTTGGTCGGGAGCCTGGGGCAGGGGCATTGGAACCTGACCGAGCGTCCCTATGACTTTTTTGATGCCAAAGGCGATCTGGAAGCGGTGTTGGCAACCAGCTCCGATAGCGAGCGTTTTGAATTTGTGCCGGCCGAGCACAGTGCTTTGCATCCCGGCCAGACCGCCGAAGTGCGATGCCAGGGCCAGCATGTCGGCTGGCTTGGTGCCTTGCACCCGGAAGCGAAGCGCAAGCTCGGTATTAAAGGTGAGTGCTACTTGTTTGAGTTGGAGCTGGTCGCACTTGGAGAGCGAGCCATCGTGCAAAGCCAGGAGCTATCGCGCTACCCAGCCAACCGTCGGGATTTAGCCATTGTGGTCAAATCCGATGTGCGTTTTGCTGACATTCTTGCTACTATAAAAAAAGTTGGCGGAAATCAACTGGTTGGCCTAAAATTATTTGACGTGTATAGCGGGCAGGGAGTGGCAGAAGGCTGCAAGTCGCTTGCCATCGCTTTGACGTTACAGGATAGTGCGCGAACCCTTGAGGATAAAGACATCCAGCAGGTTGTTGATCAGGTGGTAGCGGCGCTGAAAGACGAGTTCAATGCAACGCTGAGGGATTAACCATGGCACTGACCAAAGCAGATATTGCGGAGCGTTTATTTACCAAGTTCGGTATCAGTAAGCGCGATGCCAAACTTATCGTAGAAGCTTTTTTTGAAGAAATCCGCTCAGCGCTGGAAGCTGGCGAACAAGTGAAGTTGTCTGGCTTTGGTAATTTTGATCTCCGTGTCAAAAATGAGCGGCCGGGGCGTAACCCCAAAACCGGTGAAGATATTCCTATCTCTGCCCGCTGTGTGGTCACCTTTCGTCCGGGACAAAAGCTTAAGTCCAGGGTGGAAGAAGGCACCAGCAAGCTCTGATTGCACGCAGCAAAGCCCTGACTTGTCAGGGCTTTGCTTTTATAGTTGCGGCACCATCCCACCTGGCTTGTTCAATAAAGCAACAAAGGCATTTATTTTCTGGTATTTGTTGATCCAGAGCCTTGCCGTGACTGTATCGAAATCTATCCATGACCGTGAGTGTTTACCATGCAGTTAGCCATTGGCATCAGTGCCTGTTTGTTGGGGCAAAAAGTTCGTTACGACGGCGGTCACAAAGCGTCCGAGTTTTGTTTAAGTCAGTTGCAACCCTATGTCCGCTATCAGGCGGTTTGTCCGGAGAATGCCATAGGGCTGGGGACTCCCAGGCCGGCTATCCGGCTGATGAAAAAAACACAGGGTGACATTCATCTGGTTCAAGTGAACGATGCCAGCATTGATCATACCGATGCCATGCACCAATTCACAGAGCAAGCTCTGCCTGCCATGTCCGCCTTGGCAGGTTTTATTGTCTGTGCCAAATCACCCAGCTGTGGCATGGAGCGGGTGCGTCTTTTTAATGAGCAGGGCCATCAGCTGGGTAAAGCCGGGGTTGGGCTTTTTACCCGACAGTTGATGCAGCGTTATCCCTGGCTGCCAGTTGAAGAAGATGGCCGATTGCATGATCCGATGTTGCGGGAGAATTTTATCACCCGTATTTTTGCCTGCCACGACTACCAACAACTCTGCCGCGACGGCTTCAGTGTCGGCGCTCTGGTTGCTTTTCACAGCCGTTATAAGTTTTTGGTAATGGCGCACAGCCCATCGGCCTACCGTGAACTGGGACGCCTGGTGGCACAAGCAAAATTGTTTGAACCTGAAGAATTAAAGCAGCGTTACTTGCAGGACTTGATGCATGCGCTCAAGCAAGCTTGCAGCCGAAAAACTCACGCCAATGTGCTGCAGCACCTGCAGGGCTTTTTCAAAAAGCATTTATCCAGCAAGGAGCGGCAGGAGCTCAGTAGTTTAATCGACCGCTTTCGGCTGGGGCACCTGCCATTGATGGCACCCATTACTTTATTGCAGCATCATTTATCACGCTTTGAACACCCTTACCTGGCTGCACAAACCTACCTGCAGCCTTTCCCTGAAGCATTGGGGCTAAGGGGTTAGTATGGACTCGCGGTTGCAGTTGGTGTGGTTTCGATCGGATTTACGTGTTTACGACAATGCTGCTTTGGTTCAGGCGATGTCGCAAGGGCCGACGCTGGCCATTTTTATTGCTTGCCCTAACAGTTGGCAACAACACGATATGGCGCCCATCAAACAGGATTTGATCCGGCGCCGTGCTTTGGCGCTGCAGCAAGAGCTGGCTGAGCTGCAGGTGCCTTTGCTGCTGGCTGAAGGCAGCAGTTACGACGCCGTAGAAGATATTTTCCGTGCCTTGTTGCCCTTAGGCATTGGCTGCGTTTACTCTGAGTTGGAGTACGAGCTTCGGGAGCAGCAGCGTGATCAGCAGCTGCAAGCCTGGTTGACTGAGCAAGGCATTGACTGGTGGCAGAGCGATCGACAAGCGGCCTTTACGCCAGGTCGTTTTGTCAATGGCAGTGGCAGCATGTATCAGGTCTTCACGCCGTTTAAAAAACGCTGGTTGCAGGCGCTTGCCGAGCAGGAGTTGGCCGTGCTGCCGAAACCCAAACCACAGCAAAAGCTGAAGCTTGCACTGCCGCAGTTGCCGTTGTTTCAGCCGGGTAATGGCAGCTCGAAAGATTGGTCGGTCGACTCTGAGGCGCTGTTGCAGCAACTTCGTGATTACTGCCAGTCGAGGGTACAGCTTTACAAAAAACAGCGCGATTTTCCTGCGCTGGATGCGACCTCCAGGTTGTCACCTTATTTGGCCGTCGGGGCGCTTTCTGTCCGGCAGTGCATTCGCCGTTTGCAACTCGAAGCCGGGGATGCCATCTGGCAAGCAGATTCTGGTGCCGCTGTCTGGTTATCGGAGCTCATTTGGCGTGATTTTTACAAGCATGTGTTGGTGGCCTGGCCGGAGCTCATTAAACACCAGCCGTTCCAAAAAGATACCACTGCAATTCGCTGGCGCAATGATGAAACACTGTTTGCAGCCTGGTGTGCCGGCCAAACCGGCTACCCATTGGTGGATGCTGCAATGCGGCAACTGAATCAAACCGGCTGGATGCACAACCGGCTGCGGATGGTGGTAGCCAGCTTTTTGGTCAAAGATCTGCATGTCGATTGGCGTTGGGGAGAGCGATACTTTATGCGTCAGCTTATTGATGGTGACTTTGCCGCCAACAATGGAGGCTGGCAATGGGCCGCGTCTACCGGAACCGATGCAGCGCCTTATTTTCGAATTTTTAATCCGATCACGCAAAGTGAGCGTTTTGATCCCAAGGGACACTTCATCCGTAATTGGCTGCCTGAGCTTGCTGCAGTGCCGGATGCTGCCATTCATTGGCCGCATAAATTGACAAATCGCAATCAGTATCCAGCGCCGGTAGTGGATCATGCCAAAGCACGAGCGACTACGCTGGAATTGTTCCAGCAAGCCAGGCAGCAAGCAGGCGAGGGGTTATGAGTCGACTGGATGATTTTTTAGAGTTTTACAATGGCCTGAATAGCAGTGGTCTGCACCGGCTGGCGGAGCTGTATCACCCGAATGTAGTCTTTACCGACCCGGTGCATCAGTTACACGGCAGCGCAGCTCTGGCCAACTACTTTGAGCATGCTTATGCCCGGCTCAACCAGTGTCATTTTGAGAGCAAAACACGGTGCGAGCAGGGCGATAGCGGTTTTATCAGCTGGCAAATGACTCTGGCCCACCAGGCCATTGGCAACGGCAAGCTTATTCAGGTTGAGGGCTGTACAGAGCTTCGGTGGCATCAGGATGGTCGTATCCTGTATCACCGAGATTATTACGACCTAACCGAACTGGTGTATCAGCATCTGCCTGTCATTGGTTGGGCGACCAACACCATTAAGCAGCGTATGGCGAAAGCACACTAAGGACCACTATGAGAATTGCAGTTATTGGGGGTGGCATCGCAGGGATGATGTCGTTGTATTTGCTGCAACGCCAGCATCAGGTGGTGTTGTTTGAAGCCAACGATTATCTTGGGGGTCATACGGCGACGGTTGATATTGAGCTGGATGGTAAAAATCTGGCCGTGGATACTGGTTTTATCGTGTTTAACAACTGGACTTACCCGCTATTTAACCGGTTTTTGGCTGAGCTTTCGGTGCCGTTTCAGCCGACGGAGATGAGCTTCTCGGTGAAAGACGAGAAGTCGGGGCTGGAATACAATGGCAACACCTTCGCGACCTTGTTCGCACAAAAGCGCAATCTGTTTCGGCCATCGTTTTGGGCGATGCTATCGGATATTGTTCGGTTCAATAAGTTAGGCAAACGCCTGTTGGCAGAAAATGATGATGATTTGGATCTGACTCTGGGTGATTTTTTAGAAAAGTATCGCTTTGGCAAGGCGTTACGGGATCATTACTTGCTGCCAATGGGCGCGGCCATTTGGTCAGCTGGTCTCAGTGACATGCCTTCATTTCCAGTCCGTTTTTTTCTTCGTTTTTTCAACAATCACGGCTTGCTCAATGTGAACGACAGGCCCCAGTGGTCGGTGATTTGTGGTGGCTCACGTGAATATGTTCGGCGGTTGCAGCAAAAAGTGCCGGCAGACTCCATTCGCATCGGCCAGGCCGTGCAACGTGTGCATCGTTTTGAGGATGGTGTTGCGCTGGAGCTGCCCGATGGCAGCGTCGAGCGCTTCGATCAGGTTGTTTTTGCCTGTCACAGCGATCAGGCATTAAAGTTGCTTGGTGACGCCACTGCCACCGAACAGGCGGTTCTTGGCGCCATACCGTATCAGATGAATGATGTGGTGTTGCACACCGACAGTTCGTTATTGCCGAAGCGTAAAGCCGCCTGGGCGTCCTGGAATTATCATTTATCGGCTGCTGCCAGTGACAAGGCCACCTTAACCTACAACATGAACATCTTGCAGCAACTCGAGTCGGAGCAGACACTTTGTGTCACGCTGAACAACACCGCAGCCATAGCACCTGACAAAATCTTGCGCCGCTTTCAGTATGCCCATCCAGTATTCAATCCATACAGCATGGACGCACAGCAACGACGGGCTGAAGTCAATGGCGTCAATCGCAGTTGGTATTGTGGTGCTTATTGGTACAATGGCTTTCACGAGGACGGTGTGCGCAGTGCCGTGGATGTGGCGCAAGCGCTTGGAGTACCTTTTGGTGACGATTGAACCGCATGCTCTCTATCAAGGGGAGTTAGGCCACCAGCGGCTGTTGCCAAAGCGGCACGGTTTTGCCTACCCTTTGCATTATTTTTGGCTCAATGCCAGTGCCCTGCCATCTTTGGGGCGCAGTTGGCTGCTGAAGTACGAAGGCTTTGCCGCCTTTAGTTATCGGCGCAAAGACTACCTGCCCGGTGCCGCCTGTTTAAAGCAGGCGGTCTGCGACAAAATCCAGCAGCTGGGTGGGGATCAGCCTGTTACAGAGGTGTACTTACTGAGTCCGCTGGCGAACTGGGGTCATTACTTTAGCCCTTTGACGCTCTATTACGGTTTTGATGCGGAGCAGCAATTGCGCTACCTGCTGGCTGAAGTGAGCAACACACCTTGGAACGAGCGGCATCATTACCTGATTCCAGTTTCAGCCACTGGTCGTTATCAACACGACAAAGACTTTCACGTTTCCCCTTTTAACCCAATTGCGATGCAGTATCACTGGCAGATTGAGCCGCCTGGTGAAACCTTGGTTTGCAGCATTAGCAATCACCAGCAACAGCAGAAAGTTTTCAGTGCCTGGATGCGCTTGCAGCGGCAGCCTCTGAGCGCCAATGTACTGCGCCGCATGCTGATCCGCAGTCCCTGGCCTAACGTACTGGTTAAAATACGAATTTACTGGCATGCCCTAAAGCTTCTTGTGAAAGGTAACCCGGTCTATGCCCACAGCAAAAAAAGGTAGTGTGTATGACAATGTCACTGACTGAAACCTCGGTTTCTCCAAAGCGCACCTGGTTGGACAAGGTCAGTCGCCGCTTTGTACTTAACTTTATTGGCCAACTTCAACACGGTTTCATTCGTATCAGTGAAGGTGAGCACCGACTGGAGTTTGGCGATGCTCAAGCCGATTTGCAGGTGCAGATTCATGTGGTGGATCCCAGCTTTTACCGCAAGATGGTCAGCAGCGGCTCTATTGGTGCCGCTGAAGGCTACGTTGACGGCTCCTGGCATTGCGATGATCTAACCGCTCTGGTCCGCATTTTTGCCCGCAATCTAACCTTGCTGGATAAAATGGACTCTACCTGGACCCGGTTCAGCCGTCCTTGGTTAAAGCTACTCAATGCGCGCAACGCCAATAGCAAAACGCAATCGCGCAAAAATATCTCGGCGCATTACGATTTGGGCAATGCCATGTACCGATTGTTTCTCGATGACAGCATGATGTACTCAAGCGCGGTCTATCCGAGCGAGTCGGCCACTCTGGAGCAGGCACAGCAACACAAGCTGGAGCTGCTGTGCCAGCGGTTACAGCTGACAGCCGATGATCATCTGTTGGAGATAGGGACAGGCTGGGGAGGGATGGCAATCTATGCCGCAAAGCACTATGGCTGCAAAGTTACTACCACCACCATCTCCAGACAACAATACGATTATGCCAAAGCGCAAGTTCAAGCCGAGGGCTTAGAAAATCGTATTACGTTGTTGTTGCAAGACTACCGTGATCTCAGCGGCAGTTACGACAAGCTGGTCTCGATTGAGATGATTGAAGCTGTTGGTGATGATTACCTGGATACCTACTTTAAACAGTGTTCGTCATTGCTAAAGCCCAATGGCATCATGGTATTGCAAGCGATTACCATGGTGGATCAGCGTTACCGCCAGTACGTGCGGGAAGTCGATTTCATTAAGCGCTACATTTTTCCTGGTGGCTGCTTGCCATCGGTACACCGGATGTCTGAAGCGGTCACCCGGCACACTGATTTGGTGATTCGCCAGCTGCAGGACATTGGTTTGGATTATGCGAAAACACTGCGTCACTGGTGCGAACGTTTTCTTCACCAGAAAGAGGAAGTGTTGCGTCAGGGCTATGATCGCAACTTTATCCGGCTGTGGCACTACTATCTCTGTTATTGCGAGGGTGGTTTTTTAGAGCGGGCAACCAGCACAGTGCACCTGGTGCTGTCGAAGCCGGACAATCGACAAAGTTTTCCGGCTGTGTGTTGAACCAGCTGGTTAATACCTAAGCAACTCACTGGTCCAATTGGTTTTCTACTGGTTTTGCGACTTCGTTCTATGCTATAAGCAAGTAACCAAGTTCAATAATGTGAATGCCAAGCAGCAGCCATGAGTAAGCGCCACACCGATGACAGCACAACGAGCAGTCTGAAACAACGCTTAGCGGAGCTGTCCGAGCAAAACCATGATTTGCGTATCGTCAATCAGTTGTCGATCGAGTTGCATCAACTGAATGACGTACAGGCGGTGACGGACTTCGTGGTGCAAACACTTTGCAGCGAACTTGGTTTTGAAGATTGCACGATTTTCCTGCTGAATGAAGAGCAACAACTGATTCGATACTCGGAGGCGGGTTTACGAACCCAAACCAGCCAAGCCAATGCAGAGCTCCAGCAATTAAGTCTGCAGCAGGGTATCGTTGGCTACTGTGCCTATCAACGGCAAACCCAGTTGGTGCAAGACACCCGCTTGTGTGAACATTACGTATTGGATCGGGCGCAAAGTTTGTCTGAGCTGGCAGTGCCTGTGGTCGATGAAGGTGAAGTGCTGGCGGTCATTGACTCAGAACATCAACAGGCCGGTTACTTCACTGAGCGGCATCAAGCGTTACTGGAAACAGTCGCGTTGATTCTGGCCAGTAAACTGCGCCGCCTACAAACCCAGGTGCAGCTTGAAGCGTCGGTTGAGAAACTCGAGTATGCTGAAAAACTGCAAAAATCCCTCTATGAAATTGCCGCTTTTTCTTATTTTGCCGATGATTTAACCGAGTTTTACAGCCATGTGCACCAGATTGTTAGTGCCTTAATTTATGCGCCTAACTTTTTTATTGCGCTGTACGATGAAGAGAAGGAGCACTTGTATTTTCCTTATTTCGTCGATACGCGCGGTGATCTCGAACCCAGTGCGGTCTATCCGAAAGAGATTCTTAAGAACAGTTTAACCGGCTACGTGTTCCGTACCGATCGCCCCTTGCTGTTGAACCGCCAGCAACTCACCGCTTTTTATCAGCAACAGCAGCTGAAAATCTATGGCCTGATGCCCGAGTGCTGGCTCGGGATCCCATTTCACTCTGGCGACACTGTGCATGGTGTGGTGGTGGTACAAAGCTACATCGAGCAAATTAGCTATGATGGCAGTGATCTGGAGTTACTGACCTTTGTTGCCCAACACATCTCCAATGCATTGGAACGGGTGTTTTCAGAGCGAAAGTTGCAGCATCAGGCGTTGCACGATAATTTAACCGGTCTGCCCAATCGGGCGCTGTTTCTGGATAGGGTGCATCATGCTTTTTTACGGATGCAGCGCTTCCCAGAGCAGCAGCTGGCCGTGATGTACCTTGATTTGGATAAATTCAAAGCTGTCAATGATACCCATGGTCATGCGGTTGGCGATGCATTTTTGGTCGCAGTGAGTCAGCAACTAAAAAAATGCATGCGGCAAAGCGATACCTTGGCCCGATTAGGTGGGGATGAGTTCGCTATTCTGCTGGAAGACGTGGACAGCATCAGCACCATAGAAGAAGTCGCTCAACGAATTTTAACGGCGCTGCAGCGTCCGGTAGAAGTCAATGGGTTGGCACTCTTGGCCTCCGCCAGTATCGGCATTAGTTATTGTCAGCTGGATGCTCCTGGTCTTATCCCGGATGAGCTGATCCGTCGGGCTGATATTGCCATGTACGAGGCGAAGCGGGGCGGGCGGGGTGTTTATCGCATCTACGATGAAAGCATGCAGGCCGATGAATTGCCGGGCTGGAACATTGAGCAAGCACTTAAAGTCGCGCTGAATGACAATCAGCTGCACTTGCTGTTTCAGCCGATTATTGCTCTGGAAAACAATGCCATTAAAGGCTTTGAAGCCTTGGTCCGATGGCAGCACCCAGAGCAGGGACTGGTGATGCCGGACGATTTTATTCCGGTAGCGGAGCAAAGCCAGTTAATTGTCCGGCTGGATCATTACGTGTTGCGTCAGGCTGTACGCCAGGCGGCTTACTGGTTTGCAGCCGGCCATCGTTTTTACATCAGCGTCAATGTTTGTGGCAGTACTTTAGGCGAGCCTGGCTTTGTACACTGGTTGCAGCAGTTGCTGAAACAATACGGTATTCCGGCCCAGGCACTGGCGTTGGAGCTGACCGAGCGGGCTTTGATTGACAACATATTGCAGGCCAAAGAAACGTTGCAGCAGCTGCGTGATTTAGGGATATGCATTTTGTTGGATGACTTTGGTACTGGTTACTCCAGCTTGAGCTATCTCAGCGAGTTTAAGCTGGATGTGCTGAAAATTGATCGCAGCTTTATCACCAATATGCAAGACGACGGTCGGGATCATCCTATTGTGAATACCATCATTGCGCTGGCTAAAACACTGCACCTCACTGTGGTGGCCGAAGGCATTGAAAGCTTGGAGCAGCAGCAGGTGTTGCAGCGCCTTGGTTGCGACTATGGTCAGGGCTATTGGTTTGCCCGGCCCTTAACCGCTTCACAGGCGCTGGACTGGTTAAAACACCGGGCCTTAAGCTAGGTAAATGCCATCTTGCTCAATGCGAATTTTCTTTGCTTTGAACAAGCGGCCAATGGCTTGCTTGAATGCTTTTTTGCTGGCTGAAAATTGCTGATAGATGGCCTCTGGGCTGCTTTTATCGTGCAAAGGCAGAAAACCGCCGGCCTGCTGCAATGCTTCTAAAATAGCCGGCTCCAGTGTTGTTGCTTTGGCAGCGCCTATTGGGTTAAGGCTTAAATCAATTTTGCCATCAGGGCGAACTTGCCGAATGTAGGCCGTTAGCTGCTGCCCTGGGTAAAGCCGCTCTTTCAGCTGATCTTTAAACAGCAAACCCCAGTGTTGTTGGTTGATAATGGCCTTGTAGCCAAGATCGGTGTGGTTGGCAATGATAACGGATACGGTTTGTTTTTCCTGATAGCTTGCCGGAACTTTATCCAAAAACTTATCAAGTTTGGCCGAGCCAATGATGCGGTTGCTTTTATCCACCAGGCAATGCACCAGATAGCGTTTGCCTGTTTGCATTGGGATAGGTTGTTCGCTGTAAGGTACCAGCAAGTCTTTGCTTAGCCCCCAGTCGAGAAAAGCGCCAACCTTGTTGACATCCACTGTGGTCAAAAGGGCAAACTGGCCAACCTGGACCTTGGGTATTTCGGTGGTTGCGATCAGTTGATCATCCGAGTCCAGGTACAAGAACACATTCAGCTGCTGGCCAATTTCAAGCCCAGCAGGAGCATAACGCTTCGGAAGTAAGATGTCTCCCCATTCCAATCCATCCAGAAAGTAACCGAAGTCGACTTCTTTTTTGACTGCAAGACGGTTTTGTTTTCCTAGTGCCAGCATTGGTTGTTCCTTGGAGTGAGGAGATGTTTCATGAGTGCCATTAATCAGTTGCCGGCTTGGGCAATCGTTGCAGCGCATCGACCAGCATCGGCATGTCAAAACGCTCATTCAACGGTAAACCAGTCGCGGCTGACCAAATTCCAAAGCTGTGGTCATCACGGATAATCACCAGCTTGTCTTTGTAAAAACTGTAAATTTCATGCTGACTGATTGCCAGTTTGGGCAAGTTCCGTGGAGCTAACAGGTTATCACCAGCAAGTTGAGGGCGACTTTCACAGCCGGCATAGGCCAGCAGAGTGGGTAGCAGATCCAAATGCAGACTGGCCGCGGGCTGGATTTGTTGTCGTAGCTCTGGCCAGCGATACCAAGCCTGAACCGGGGCTAGGCGCCACTGACGGTGCTGAGCGGAAAGCTCCAAAATCAGCACGGGCCCTTGGTCAGGCAACTTCAGCAATCCAGTCATGTCATGGAAAACCACTTGCACTGGTGCATCCGGTTGATTGAAGTGGTGCAGCCACTCGGGTATGTCTGTCGACTGACTTTGGACAGAAACACTAAAGCGGTCGGCTTGTTGCGTCAACCAAAAGGGGGGCTGACTCAGTTGCTGCTGCAATTGATGTGCATCGGCAAACTGGCCAAAAAATAGCTGATACAAGGCTTCAGCGGGCTCGGTTGGTGCAAAATGGGGCGCTAAATGTCTTAAACCCAATCCATCCAGCTGTTGTCGTTGGCTGCTATCCAGAGCTGGCAGCACAATCAGGGTTAAAGGGGGCCGGGCTGGCAAGACCTGATCACACTGCAGCTGTGCATCAACCGTTTTCAGGTAATCCAGTGCATCCAGTTGTTGTTGATGGCTGCTGGCGCGCTCAGAGCGGTCTAGTAGGCGATGTCTGGCCAGAAAGCTTTTGGCCGTGGCCGGATAGCTTAACGGCAGGACATTGTCCTGACGCACCACGTCGAGGTTCAGTTGTGCATCGGCCCAGATATGAATCAAATGACTCAGGGCAAAGCTGCCGACAAAGAATACCCAAATGGGGCGGCCAAAGCCTGTGGCTTGCAAGCGGTTGACTTTTTTCCAGCAGTAATTGCTCACAATCAGCTGCACCGTCAAAATGGCAACGGCGCTTAAGCTGACAATCAGCACAAAGTTGCGAAGATTGGTCACAATCTGTGAGCGCATCAGCTCGATGGTTTGCGGCCAGGCGGTATTGCCGATGTGGTAGCCAAGGCTACGATAAACATAGGCATCGAAAATAAGCACCACCAGCGCCAAAGTCGCCAATACGGCGCCCAGGCCACGGACATGCTTTTGCGATGGGAACAGCAGACTAATCGGGAAAATGGTCAGAATAAAAAATAAAAAGCACAAAAAAGCGGTATGACCCAGCCAGTTGCTGATTAAAAAGCTCCAGCCTGTCAGGCTTTGCGGCAAAGGTTCGGCCAGCCAATAACTGGCCGTGACCAATAAGGCCAGCAGAATATTGAAAAAGGTAAACCAATGACCCCAGCTTAGCAGCCGGTTTACTTTACTAACCAGGGATAAATTGTGCTCGAGCACCATAACCGGGGGTCAGCTTTTGACCGCGACACTGTCGGTCAGTGCCAAACAAAATTGCTGCACCAGCTCGGCGCGTTTTGCCGCTGGCACATTGTGGTTGACGATATGACTGACCGCGTTGCCGAGGCAGATCAAACTTAATTCGGTGGTGGCTTGTTGCTGACGAAGCTCATCGAGCAAGACATTCACCAGATTTTCAATTTGTGTGGAAGAATACTTTGATACAATAGGCATGGGGTACCGGGGAAGTTCACTTAACTGGTTTAAATTCTAACAGAAATCTGCAACATTAGGAAAATTTATGTCGGTCGATGTGTTCCAATTAACCATTCATTATCTCGAACTGGATGAGCAGCAAGCGCCCCAGATCCGCGAGCGTCAGGCGCTGATCCCAACCAGTGCCGAGGTGTGTCATTTGTTGGAACAATTGCACTTGTCGTACAACGCCAAACCGGCCAAAGGCTACGCGCGCTTCAGTACTGAAAAACCACAGGTTTTTCATGACAGTATGACATTATGGCTCGAACAACCGGACGATTTTCTGCTACTGGCTAAAAGTGCAACGGCAGAATTGGTACAGCAACTTAGTCAGCACCAGCTAGCCGAGTCCGGTTATTTGCTGCTCAGCCATTACCGCTACCTGGCGACAGACTATCTGCTGCTGTGCTTACTTGGCAGCAAAGAGCACTTTAGTGTCACCGCAGAGCTGGACCTGGCCGCAGCGAAGCATCTGGACATTGCCCGTATGCAGTTGGCAGCGCGCATTGACTTAACTGAATACCAGTTAAATCCGCAGCACCCGCATGCGATTTCCTTTATCCGTGGTCGGGCCGGGCGCAAAGTGGCCGACTTTTTTCTGGATTTTCTGGGGTGCGAGGAAGGCAGCGATGCCAAAGAAAACAGCAAACAGGTGCTAAGCTCGGTTGAAGAGTACCTCAGTGCGGCAAATTTTGACGCTGAGGAAAAGCACCAGGCAAGGCAGCAGGTCTATGAGTACTGCGAAGCGCAGAGCAAGCAAGGTCAGGACGTGGTGCTAAAAGAGTTATCAGAAAGCATGGATCCAAGCGATCAGCACGGTTTCCTGCACTACTGCGCCGAACAGCAGTTGGCAGTGGCTGAGCAGTTCCCGGTGGATGTGAAGAGTCTGAAAAACCTGGTGAAGTTCAGTGGGGCAGGGGCCGGTGTCAGCGTTAGCTTTGAGCAAAAGCACCTGGGCGAGCGGGTTGTGTACGATCCACAGCAAGATACGCTGACCATCCGGGGCGTACCGCCTAACTTAAAAGATCAGTTGCAACGCTTTTTATCCTCATGAGCTGAGTTGGGTGCTTCGTCGGTTGATGCTGTTTCCTCAGCGTCAGCCGCTTTGGTTTCAGCCTGGCCGGCAGCAGGAGGGCTGGGCTCTGTCTTGTCCGGCTTATCCTTTGTATCCGCTCTATCTGGATTTGGCCGCATGGGACCGGACAATTTGTCCAGATGAAGCAACAGCATCAAATTGCCAATGATGACGCCAAAAGCAAGTGCCAGTGCCGTGATCAACATCCAGTTCATGCGCTGGCCTCACCAATATTTTGCACATAGCCAGACCAGATCCTCGGGAGCTGAGCCAGCACCAACTCCTGGCCCAGGATAGGCGCTTGCTCCAGCGCATGGCGCAGCATTTGCTGTGTAAACGTTTTCAGGCATGGCTCAGACAGCGGCTGAAAACTTATGTGCCAGGGCTCAGCAGCCACCCCGCCACGATAATGTTGATAAGGCAGGAAAAAGCCGGCTTTGTGGGCGTGCTGCTGCAGCCAGCTGCCGAGCCGGGCAAAGACGCCCCCAGCTTGGTACTCGTCCGCTGTCAGTTTGAGCTGGTAGCCTGGTGGCAGTGCGGCTTTATCCATCACATCCAGCTCGGTACCCCAATGATGCCGACTGGCACCCGGCAAGGCACTGAAGCGTAAAATAGCTTCGAGCTTTGGCCAGCCTGAAAGCTGCTCCATGGCTACTGGCCGCTGCTGCGCATCCAATACTGGCCTTATGCCCTGATACTTTTGTTGCCAAATCAGCGCTTGACGTTGATAGCTTCGGTAACTGGACACTATGGCCAGCTCAATGCCATCCTGTGCCGCCAACTGGCATAGCCGCAGCCAGCCCTGTGCGGCGGCCGGGTGGAGTTGATTGCCATCACTCAGCTCGATCAGGTGGCTTGGATCCTGACCGGTCAGCTGACTGGCACTGAGCAGCGGCTCAATCATGTCAGGTTTTGCTCCAAAATCAGCTCGTACATCTCAGCCAGTCGATCCAAATCTGCTGCCAACACGCACTCGTTGACTTTATGAATGGTGGCATTGCAGGGACCCAACTCAATAACCTCAGCCCCGGTTGGGGCAATAAAGCGTCCATCCGAGGTGCCGCCACTGGTTTCCAGTCGCGGTGCAAAGCCTTGCACCTGTCGTACCGCCTTGACCGCAGACTCAACCAGTTGACCCGAGGAGGTGAGAAAAGGCAGACCATTCAACACCCAGTCCAACTGATAATTCAGCGCATGCTTATCCAAAATGGCATAGACCCGCTGTTGCAGCTGCTCAGCGGTGACTTCAGTGCTGAAGCGGAAGTTAAACAGCACCTGCAGCTCGCCTGGGATCACATTGGTGGTGCCGCTGCCGGCATGAATGTTGGAAATCTGGAAGCTGGTAGCCGGGAAGAACGCATTGCCTTTGTCCCATTCTTGCGCCGTCAGCTCTGCCAACGCGGCCGCCGCCCTGTGAACAGGGTTTTCAGCCAGCTGGGGGTAAGCCACATGCCCCTGAACCCCTTTTACCAGCAAGGTACCACTGAGAGAGCCGCGGCGACCATTTTTAATCACATCCCCTAGCTGACGACCGCTGGAAGGCTCTCCAACCAGGCACCAGCGTATTTTTTCCTGCCGGGCTTCAAGCGTTTCAACCACACGTTTGGTGCCGTTGATAAAAGGGCCTTCTTCATCACTGGTGATTAAAAAGGCGATATCCCCGGTCAGTTGGGGTTTGCGGGCTAAAAACCGCTCGGTAGCGACGATCATGGCTGCCAGGCTGCCTTTCATATCGGCTGCACCGCGGCCATAGAGGGTGCCATCGATCAGGGTCGGCTCAAAAGGCGGGGTATGCCAATGTTGCTCAGGGCCTGGCGGTACCACATCGGTATGTCCAGCGAAGCAAAACAGCGGCTTGCCTTGCCCCTTGCGTGCCCAGAGGTTAAGCGTGTCTTCGAAAAACATGGACTCAATGTTAAAGCCAAGCGGCGCCAGCCGCTCGGCCATTAGTTGTTGGCAGCCCGCATCCTCCGGGGTAATGGATGGCCGGGCCATCAGTTCCATCGCCAGTTTAACGACTGCACTGGATTCACTCATACCAGCTGCTCCTTCAATTCCTGATAGCTTTGTACTGAGAATCCGACCCGATAGCCCAAAGCGCAATGCAGCAAAGGACGTTTGATCAAGGTTGGGTGCTGCTGCAACAAGACAAGCGCTTTGTTGGCATCAAGTCCGGCTTTATCCTCAGCAGAGAGTTGACGATATGTGGTGCTGCGGGTATTTAGCAAGCTGGTATGGCCGAGTTCATCCAGCGCTTTTTGCAGCTGCTCACGGCTTAATGGATGTTCACGGTAGTCGATAAACTGATAGGGCAGTTGTTGTTGCTCCAGCCAACGCCGGGCTTTTTTGATGGTGTCGCAATTGGCGATACCGTACAGCGTGATCATGGGTGTTTTCCTGTAATGTTGATAAAAAAACAAGGTTCTGCTGAGAGAACCGCTTTGGTGTTAGGCAGCGGCTCCGGCTGAATGGCTGGGTGTGGAAAAAATGCCACGCTCAGCATGGCTTTGGCTTTTAACCAGGCGGGGTCTAAATCAAGCACCACCTGACCCGCTTTCAGATGCCCCTGATGCCACTGCCAGTCCAATCCCTGACCATGGCGGTCCAGCCAGTGCAAAGGCATGTCCATCCGGCACTGCAGGCCACTGGTATGGTGTATTCGAATGCAGGGATGAGGAAGAAAGTGCAGGCTGGCATGGCCGCTACAGGGGCTAACCAACTGCTGCTTTTCCGGTAGCAAGCAAAAGCCAAAACCTGCCAGAGAGCGCATGACGCCAGAAGCGCTAGCCTGCAATGGATGCATTAACCCGTCACTGGGTGCTAACACAGACAAACGGTAATTGGCTTTGTGCGGGTGATCTTCTGTTGGCATTGGTATCCAACTCGATTCTGTCTTGCTACTAGCATAACCAAAATTTTCAATGGATGCATCCGTTACCCATCTGAAAGTGGAGGGGTGATAAAGAGAAAATGTCATTTTTAGTGATTTAGCATGAATTCTTTATGAAGCTTGCATTTTTAGCTGTACAAAATGCTGACAATCCGGCTGAAGCTGAGGGTTTTCAGGTGTTCACCTTGTCCACAGATTCTGTGGGTAACTCTGTGGGTATCTGTGTTTAATTGGTTCATTTATCTGTTTTTTAAAGAATAGTTTCGTTGGCATGTTTTTTGTTTGTTTGTTTATAAAGGTAAAGCTGTTCATGAATGCTATAAATGCACCTTCTATCACGATTATCGGATCAATGCCGAGTGTTCTATTCATTAATTTAGCATTACAACGGTGTTTTCGTCGTTTTTATTGGTTTCTACAAGATAAAACCAATCGGCTTGTTGGGTTAAAAACTCACAGCTCCCATCCTGACTCTGGCTGTGCTAAAGTTAAAAGATGCTGGAAATCTGCAACGGCTCGTCGCAAACTGGCATTTGTGTTAAACGGGGGGTATCTATGCAATCGTCTTTGCGCAGTGTGATTCAGGCAGGTATTGCTTACAGCAAGGTTTGGCCACAACAATCGGATCTGAATAGTATCTTCCCGGAAAACCGTATTATTGCTTTGACCCAGTGGGCACAAAAAATCGCACCGCCTTTTGTGGTGCTCAACGCTGTATTGTTGGTCAGTTGGCATGGCGGTACACAGCTTCCCCTGGTCATTGCCATGAGTTTGCTGCTGTTGTCGATGCCGCTGCATGGCTGGTACTGGCTTGGCGTTCGGTCGCAAAAAAAACTTCCTCCACCAACCCGCCATTGGTATCAGCAAATCCAGCAACAAATGCAGCAACACGGGGTAGCCACTGCCCTACCGCAAAAACAAGCCCTCTGTTACCATGATTTGGGCCGGTTATTGCAGCAGGCGTACCGTCAGCTGGACAGAACTTTTATTCGCGAAAGTCTGTATTAGAGCGCGAAGCTTGACCAAACGGGTGCATGATCCGATGGTTTTTCAATACCGCGTAACTCGTAGTCGATATCCGACTCTGTCAGGTGTTCGGTTAAAGCTGCTGTTGCCAGTACCACATCGATCCGCAGGCCGCGATTGTCCAGAAACCCCTTAGAGCGATAGTCGAACCAGCTGTATTGATCTGCCCGCTCTGGATGCAGCTGACGGTAGGTATCCGTCAAGCCCCAATCTTGCAAACGTTTCAGCCAGGCGCGCTCTTCCGGCAAGAAAGAGGTTTTGCCTTCCCGCAGCCAGCGTTTGGCATTGGCTTCGCCAATGCCAATATCCAGGTCGGTGGGTGAGATATTGATGTCACCAATCACCGCTAAAAGCTCATCCGCTTGATGATGGCTTAACAAATAGTGTTGCAAGTCATCGTAAAATTTTTCTTTGGCTGGAAACTTAATGGGGTGGGCGCGGTTTTCACCCTGTGGGAAATAGCCATTAAGCAAGGTTAGCTCTCTACCATCATGCGTCGCAAATCGACCAATGAGCATGCGACGTTGCGCCTCCGGGGTATCGGTTGGAAAGCCGTATTGCATGTGCAAAGCAGGGGTTTTACTTAAAATTGCCACGCCATAATGGCCTTTTTGACCAAAATAGTAAGCATGGTAGCCCATGGCCTCTACGGCGCTGAGTGGAAACTCATCATCATGCACTTTGATTTCCTGCAAGCCAATCAAATCGGGCTGGTGCTTGTTGATCAAAGCTTCCAGCTGGTGGAGTCTTGCCCGGAGCCCATTGATATTAAAAGAAACAATTTTCATGCTAAGTTCGCTTATGCTGGGAAGTAAGAGTCATTTTTCCGATCTTACCATTGTGCGGCGTCGGGGTAAAAAGCAAGCTTGAGCTGTTGGCGAAAAATCCCTATGCTAGCGCTTTGATGATGCAACAACCGGATTGCTTTTTGACCAGACTTCTTGCTGAACTTGGCTATACCCTGTTACGGCACCCGCGTCGCAAGCGACTGGCTATCCAGGTTCGGGATGCCCGTGTGGTTGTTCGGGCAACTTTGCACTGCTCACGGCAGAAGATTGACGCTTTTGTTTGCAGCCAGCAGGATTGGATCCAGCATCAGCTGAGACAGCAGCGTCATGCCATGCAGCAACTTGAGATGCAAAAGCCTCAAGATGGGGTGATTTTGCTGGATCGTGAAATTCCGTTGCAATGCTTGCAGGCTAAGGTGTCAGGCTACCATTACGATGGGAGCCTGTTGCAGCTTTATGCCGGAAACCGGGTGAAGCCAGAACGTCAGGCCGCTTGTTACCAGCAACAGCTGGCCTTGTGGTATCAACAGCAGGCTGAGCTGTGGATGAAGGCGAGGTTGGGGTACTGGCAGCAACAGATGGGAGTCAGCCCTCAGCGCTTTTATTTAAAGAGCTGGCGTCGGCGCTGGGGGTGCTGCCACAGCGATGGTCGCTTGGGATTGAATTGGCATTTAATCAAAGCGCCGGCCTGGGTCATTGATTATGTGCTGGTGCATGAGCTGGCGCACCTGACATGGATGAGCCATTGCTCTGCTTTTTGGCAACGGGTGCATCAATTTTATCCGCAGCCAGCAACCGCCAAGGCCTGGTTGCAGCAGCATCAGTGGCGTTTGCTGAGTCAGATGCCAGCCAAAGCGCTATGCTAAGCGAGTGCTTGGAAAGTATTCAAATAACAAAAAAATCGAAGGTTCACCATGACAAAAAACGAACAGCTTTTGCATCTGATGTCTCTTTTGGATGTAACCAGGTTGCAGGATGACGACAGTCCAGCGCAAGTGCAAGGTTGGCTGGAACAGCTGGGACAGTCCGGTTTTCAGCCGGCTGCCATTTGCCTGTATGCCGATTACTTGCCCTTGGTGCGCCAATTGGCTGCCCCCTTGCCGGCTGAGGTTGCAGTGGCAACGGTGGTCAACTTCCCTACAGGTCAGCAGAGCGCTGAGCAGGTGAGTCAACAAATAGAGCAGGCGCTTGCCGCTGGTGCAAATGAAATCGATTGTGTCTTGCCCTATCAAGAGTTGATGGCAGGCCGGATTGCCGGTGTCAAAAGCTTTTTGCAGGATGTGCGACATGCCACTGGCTCTGCCGTGCTGAAAGTTATTATTGAAAGTGGTGAGCTCGTCACCAGCCAACAGGTCGCCAAGGCGACCGAGCTGGTCATTGACAGCGGTGCCGATTTCGTTAAATCATCCACTGGCAAAGTGGCGGTGGGTTTGACCGATGAAGCGGCTGAAATCATGCTGACCGTGATTGCGGGCGCTGGCCGACCGTTAGGTTTTAAAGCCTCAGGTGGTATTCGCACGGTGGAGCAGGGTCTTGGTTTGATGCAAAAGTACCAACAAATTATCGGCCAGGCCGCCACCCCAAAACGAATGCGGATTGGGGCCAGTGCTTTGTTCCAAGAGCTTGTGCTTACACTCGGTTCGGTGAAGACCATTTCCAGCTAGTTTTGTTAGCGTCGTCGCTCCGTACGAAGCTTTTCAAAGCGGCTTTGCAGCTCTTGATAGCGTATCCGGTGATGCTCTGGTAGCGGCATATGGTCCACCACCCGGAAGGTTTTTCGGCACCGCTCAAAAGCATCACCGACCTTGCTTTGTGGCTGTGACAGCAGCTGCAACAACGACTGAATGTAGTTTAAGGCGGCACCGGTGTTCATCGGTGCCAGTTCCAGCGCTTGTTCAAACTGCTGTGCAGCTTGTTGGTACTGGCCACTTTTGTACAGTTTGATCCCTTCTTTGTTGTATTCGGCAAAATGGCGGCGACGCTCGGTGGTATTTTCGGTTTGGCGCTGCAGCATGGCTCCAAGCACAGGATTGCTCTTGGCAGTTTCCGGTAGTTTTTGCTGCAAGCTCTCAGCTTCTTCGTACTCGCCGATTTGATTCAGCAACATCACCGCATCGGCCAGACTGTGTTCTTGCTCTGTCAGTAAATCCGCTACCGAAGCATAGGTGCGTTTGGCTTGAAATTGCTGGCCGCTTAACGACTCAAGCCTGGCTTGACACAAGACTTCAAACAAATCGAAATCAATGTCGCGGATCATACTTTCATCCAGTCTGGCTCGTTGCAGGGCGATTAATGTTTCTTGCTGGTAACGGTTTTTTTGTTGTGGATCCTCGGAGTCCATGGCCGCTTCAATCACGGTCCGAATGTAGTTTTGCAGATGCATAACATCCTGCTTCAGTGAGCGGCGGGTAATCTCGTACAGCTGCTTACTGGCGATCACTTGCTGTGGGGTATCCTTGAGTGCCCGGGCAATGTCCAACACCAGATATTGGCGCTGAATCGAGTGGGGGGCTACTTCAACGGCTTGTTGGATGGCTTTTAATGCTGCTTCTGGTGAACTTTGCGCCATGTAGCAGCGCGCTTTCAAATCCAAGGCTTCAGCAAAATAGCGGTTGTTTTCCAGCGCTTCATCGCAAAGTGCCAGACAGCCCTGATAATCCTGTTTGGAAAAGCAAATGCGTGCTTGCAACACCAAGGCCCAGCCACTGCGGTGCTGTTGCAGGTTTTGACTCAGGACTTGTTCTGCTGCGTCCAACTGCTGCTGATTCAGCAGTGTTTCAGCCAGGACACGCTTGCAAAACTGTTGATAGCGTCCGGCTTCACTGATTTCTTTTTGGCAGCGCTCAATCACTTGGTCAGGCTGATCGTCATGCATTGCCTGGTACAGGGCTTTGAGCTGCTGTTTTTTTTGCTGGATTTTTGCGATGCGATTGCGCAGCACGCGCTGCGAAAAAGGTTTAATTAAATAGTCGTCAGGCTCCAGCTCGACGGCGCTCATCACCATAGGAACGGTATTTTCACTGGTGACAATCATAAAGATGCTGCTGGGTTTGAGCAGTTTTTTTTCCCGTAGATCTTCCAGCAATTGCTTGCCGGTTTTGCCGGTACCCAAATGGTAGTCGACAAAAAGCACATCGTAATCAGCATTGAAGCACTTGGCCAGCGCTTGCTCTCCGGTTGGTGCGAAAGCCACATTGGTCGCTCCCATGGAGTACAGGATGCCTTTGAACATCAATTGAAAGGAGCGCTGGTCATCAACGATTAGCACTCGTAAATTTTCAAGAGCTTTTGATTCCATGCTGGGTTTCTTAAAACCATCTTAAGCTAAGTGTCAGTAAAATAGTGGAAAATAGCAAGGAGAAAACAGAATGAACAGGCAAGAATGAAGTGGTGGAGGGGGAAGGATTCGAACCTTCGAAGGCTGAGCCGGCAGATTTACAGTCTGATCCCTTTGACCACTCGGGAACCCCTCCACACAAGGCCTGCATCATACCAAAAAAATAATTGATGTAAAGACAAAGCCTTCATTAATTCTGCTGTTTGCCGATAAAGCAGACAAAGGCAGAAAATAGTAGGAACTCGATGTTAGTTCATGAGTGGCAATTAGGTCCAAAAATGAACGAGTCGCTGCAACAGCAGCGACCGGCAGACTTTCGTCTGTGGCGGGCTTTTTTATCCCAGGCGGTCGACGAGCAGGCCGCTTTTGTACTTGAAGTGGCATCATCTGAAACGCCTCTGCCATCATGGCATCAGCGGTTTGGGATAAAAGCTGCCAGACCTTATCAGTGGCAAGAAGGTGATGAGCAATGCCTGGCATGGTGCGGTCAAGCTCTTCAGAGTGGCTGGGCGCAGAGCCGTTTGCAACAGCAGCTGGCGCCATCACCATGGGTCCTTTGCGATGATGCGAAAAAGTTGGCGCCACGGGTTGCCGATAACCTGGACTTGCACAGCAGACGCCGCTGGCAGCAACAATCAGGCGAGCCGGTTGAGGCTGACGCGACTATGCTCTATGAGGTGTTGCAGCAGCTTCGGACTCAGGCAGCCTGACCGGATGGGCGATGCTCTGTGCAAGCTTTGAGTTTGCGACCGCTGCCGCAAGGGCAGGGATCGTTGCGGCCAGGCTTGCTGCTGGGCAGATCGACAACTTCGCCACCGGCGTAGCGCCAGCCTTGTTGCCAGACAAATCGGGACAGTTCACGAAAGCTGTGCAGTTTCTGTTGGTGCAAATACCAAACCTGAAAATAGACAAACCCCTGTTGCTGGTCAGTGGCTGTGCCAGCCTCTTCGATACGTTCAGGCAATGGAAGCACAGATAAACCGGTAAAGTGCACCTGAGAAACAAAGCTGTGCAAATGCTCCGGGCTTTGTTCGATGGCGAGATCCTTGGTACAGCTTTGCTGCAGGTAAGCTAGGGCTGCACAGCAGAAAGCGCTGTAGCGCGAACGCATCAGCTGTTCACAGCTCTTCGGGTGCTGCTGGCCTTTGATGAAAGGTTGGCAGCAGTCAGAAAAAGCCTTGCCGGAGCCACAATAACACAGCAGTTCAATGGTATCGGGCATTGCAAAGCTCCTGGATTCGTGAGGGGCAGTGAATTGCCCGCTTTAGTGGCAATGACTGGCCGGATTGGCAAAGCAGTATACCTGACAGCCACAGCACTGTGCCAGCTCTGCCAACTCCGTCGATTGTTGCAAATCCCTTAATTCCGCAAAGTTAATAATGCAGCTGCAGGTACCGGCCAGAATGGCTTTTTTTAACGTCTGGGCCAGATCCTGAATTTGTTTGCGGTGGATCACCAGGACCCGGCTTTGCTGTTGATACTGCAGTTCAGCCAAGGCTTTTAACGAACTGGTCTCAGGCGCAAGAATCAATGTCCAGCCACTGGATGTCTGGTGTTGTTGCAACAAACGGTTGAGTTGATGTTGCTGAGCGTTGGCTGCCAAAGGCGAAAAATAATGCAGGCCGGCCTGATGGGTGTTGGCAGGGTTGGTAATGTTGTGCGTGGCAGTCGTCATGCAAGCTCCTAACTGTCGTTTTATACAGTGTATGCATATACAGTAGTTGGGTTGCGGTGATAAATCAAGCACTTTTTCAGAGGTGTTGTTGTTTCCAGTCTTCAATGGCTTCAAAACGATCGGCCGCCAGTTCGGTTGCTTTTTTGATCAGTTCCGCCGACATGCTCTGCTGCAAGGACTTCAACAACTGCATGGCAGCCGGCTCGCGTTCTTTCGCAGCCAACAGCAACCAACAGTAGCCATGCCGTAACGAGGCAGGTACTCCCTGACCCTTCACAAATAAAAGTCCTAAATAATATTGGGCCTTGGCATGGCCGAGCATGGCAGCACGCCGAAAACTTTTTGCTGCCAGGGCATACTCTTTTTCGGCATAGGCTTTCAGGGCTTCGGTAAAGATTGGGTTGCTTAATGACTGGCCGGCATCGGCTTGCAGTAAAGCGGGCAATAAAATGCCGCTTTCTTTTAGCAGCGCATTCAGCAATTGTTGATGCTCTAACAATTTATCTTCAAGCTCTGCCAGCGTTAGTTTTTTCATGGCCGCCAGGTGTTGGCGACTGGTTTTCAACGTCATGCTTGTCTCTCTTGGTGTCAACCGCACAGTCGTGTCTGCACGAGCCCTTCATGGCTTAAAAGCATAAATCTTGCCAGTTTTAAAAAATAGCACTGGCTAGACCAACAACAGCTAAAATTAGGGTAAAATGAACCTTTTGCAGTAAATCATCGGAAGCAGCATGTTTTTAGCACCTTATATCCAACAACAGGACCGCGAGTTTTGCTTTAGTCGCCACCAGGGCAGTACCTTTGCCAAAAAAGTTGCCGGTGACTTTAATCCATTGCACGATGAAGATGCCAAGCGCTTTTGCGTGCCTGGTGATTTAATGTTCTCCTGGTTACTGAGTCAGTATGGCATCAGTGAACGGCTTTGTTGTACCTTTTCAGGTATGGTAGCGGCCGATGTCTGGCTGCACTTCGAGCAGCACGACAACGAAATCCGGATTTGTGACCGCGAAGGCAAGGTGTATTTGTCTTTAACGCAAGAAGGGGCGGTCAGCAAGGACATGGCACTGATTGAGGCCATCGCCACCGATTATGTGCAATTTTCAGGGAAAAACTTTCCACACATCCTGCACCCACTGATGCAGGCTCAACAGGTGATGATTCACCCGCAGCGCCCGATGGTCATTTACGAGAGCATGACGCTGGAATTGACAGAGTTGCCTGAGTGTTTGCCGCAACTGGACCTGGCTGATGCCTGCCTCGAGGTTGCCGGCCGCCGAGGCAGTGCTTTGTTGGATTTCAGTCTGGCGTGTCAGGGTAAAACCATAGGCCAGGGACGTAAGCGAATGATCCTGAGTAATTTATCGCCATACGATGGGCCCAGTATGGAAGCAATGATTGCCGAATACAACCGTCGAAAGGATGCCTTTGCTGCTTAGAGCCTGGTCATTAGGGCCTAACCCAATCGGCGCTTGCGAACAGCCGACAGGATGCGCCAAACATTGGACAATACCATAAAGTAAGCTGCCGCCAGCAGCAAAAAGAGTACCAGCATCAGGCTTTCTGGCAGCAGCAGGTACTCGGCCAGGGCGCCGAGGCTGGCGGCAGTCCCTGCCAGACCCAGAATAAATAGCAGCGCTTGCCGCGGCGCCAGGCCCAGCCGCAGAGAAATATGATGCAGATGCTCGCGGTCGGCCTTAAAAGGCGACTGGCCTTTGCGTAAGCGGCGGATCATGATGACGGCCATGTCCAGCAATGGGATGGCGATGATCCACAAAGCCGTCACAGGACGAAAGCTGCTCTCAGCGCTTTGGCTGCCTTGCAGCAATAACCAAATCACCGTCAGACCTATCAGCATGCTGCCGGCATCGCCAAGGAAGACCTTTGGCAAACCGAAGCATCGTAAGTTGGCTGCCAGATAGGGCAGCAGCGCTGCAATCATCAACAAAGGTAACAGGGCATCATCGGGCTGTCCCCACATCAACATAAAGAAGCTAAGTGCCAGCATGGTGAGCACACTCAGGCTGCCGGCCAATCCATCGATGCCATCGGTCATATTAAAGGCATTGATGGCGGCTATCACGGCCAGAACTGTCAGCGGTGGGCCAAACCAACCAAGTTCGATGCTTCCAAGCCCAAATAAGTTGCCTAATTGGGCCAGGTGCAAGTCCAGCAGCCACATCATGGCGATGGCCACCAGAGTCTGAACCAGTAAGCGAATGCCAACGGACAGATCCAAGGCATCATCCAGCGCGCCAAGCAGCACAATAATCAAGGCGCAGCCGATAAAAGCCCAATGCATGGTGGAGCTGGGATCGGCGACCAATAAACCTATGCTGACACCACTAAAAACCGATAAACCACCAATCAAGGGAACCTGACCACGGTGTTGTTTACGCCCTTTGGGAATATCCAGCAGTCCCAGCCGCGGAGCCAGTGGCAGCAGCAACTGCACACAGAGGACTGTGATGACAAAAGCGGTGATCAAAGGCCAGAACAGCGAATACATACCCATCCTTTTTTGTTAAGCTAACTCGGTTCTATCTGCTCTTTAGTTGGTAGACGACAAAGCCGCAGCGACCAAGCCAATTCAGCTTACAGTCATTGAGCTTGCGCTACGCTGAACAACCTGATTTTTTTGGAGTCGTCATAAGCTTGATGCAAATCTTATGGATTAGCAATATGGGGCCGAAGCCAACAGCGCCGGTTCAGGGACAGTTTGTCGAGCAACAGCGACAGGCTTTGCCGATCCCAACCGCCTATCACTGGATGCGTTGGCACAGCGATAGTCGTATAAACCGGCTGTTAAAGTACCCGGTGTGGTTGCTTGACTTTATCTGGCGCTATATTTTTTGCCGTCAACGTTTTGATATTCTTCATGTGCATTTTTATTACCCGAGCATTTGGTTGGCGTTGCTGTATAAATGGTTGCGTCACCGCTCTGTTCGTATTGTAGTGACCTGCCATGGCAGTGATATTTATCAGTATCAACCTGCAGGCCGCCTCTACCGGTGGTGCGCACGCTCGGTGTCCCAGTGGATCTTTACCAGTCCTGCGTTGCAGCAAGCGTTCTTTTGCCAACCCCAAAAGGCGGCGGTACTCTCGGCCGGTATTGCCAGCCAGTACCAACACAGTCAGCTGCTGAGCCCTGCGGACAAAGACATCGACTTGCTCTTTGTTGGAACCTTAAACCGCAACAAAGGGCTCGACCGGCTGGAGCGCGTCCTGCCTCGGTTGGTGGATAAGTCCATTTGCATTATTGGTCAGGGGCCGGCAGCGGCCAAGCTTACCGACTGGCAGCAACAGTATCCGGGTCTGCGCTGGCTGCCCAGTCAAACGCCGGCACAGCTGCAGCAATGGTATCAACGAAGCAAAGTATTGGTGAGCTTGTCCCGTCAGGAGTCTTTTGGTCTGGTGATGACGGAAGCGCTGGCTTGTTACACACCGGTGATCGCGACCGACACCGATGGTGCCCGTGCTCAGCTGCAGCCTCAGTTTGGCTGGGTTCTCAGCCAGCAGCAATCGGAAGAGGCACTGACATCCGAGCTGCTGGCAGCACTGGAGCACTGCTGGCACTTGCCAGCTGATGAGTATCAATGCATGCAACAAGCCGGCCGAGCCTATGCACAAAGCCAGCTAGTGCCGGTTGTGGTCAGTCAACTGATGGCAATTTATCAACAGCTGTATCAACAGCAATATACTGTGCAAGGAACTCTATGAACTCACCCATTGCTTCTGTTTGCATCGGCCCGGTTGAGGTCGGGGCCTGGCAGCATCAGCAGCAGCTGTTGGAACACATTATCGATCACGAAGGCCAGGTACTGGCGGGCTCCGCCATAGCCATCAACCCCGAAAAGGTGATGGCCGCACGCGCTGAGCCAGAGGTTGCCCGGATGCTGGGCAACGCCAGCATTCGTTATGCCGATGGCATCGGGGTGGTGATGCTGATGCGCCGTCGTTTGCAACAGCCACTGCAACGGATCCCAGGCTGTGAGCTATGGCAGCAACTGATGCTGCGTTGTGCCCGCTTTGGTGTGCCGGTTTATCTGGTGGGGGCAAAGGCGAATGTGCTGGCACAAACACGCGACAAGTTGCAGCAACAGCAAGTGCCGGTGGTGGGCGCAACCGATGGTTACTTTGAGGATGAACAGCAATTATTGGCCGACATCCGGCAAAGTGGGGCCAAAGTCATTCCGGTGGCGATGGGTTCGCCCCGGCAGGAGCGGCTGATTGAGCGGCTACGACCTGAGTTGCCCGGTTGTTTTTTTATGGGGGTAGGAGGCAGTTTTGATGTTTTTACCGGTCAGGTCAAGCGCGCGCCTGACTTGTGGTGTCGCTTGCACCTGGAGTGGGCTTATCGCTTGTGCAAACAGCCCAGTCGTCTTGGTCGGCAGGGACGACTGCTCAACTACCTGTGGCTGGCTCTGAGGGGAAAACTATGACATCGCACCCCTTGATCACCGTGTATATGCCGACCCACAACCGCAAGCAGATGGCGGCAACTGCGGTGGACTCGGTACTGGCACAGGATTACCCGAATTTTGAGTTGATCGTGGTGGACGATGGCTCGACCGATGACAGTTGGGAATTCTTGCAGCAACGTTACGCTGCCGAGCCCAAAGTGCGTTTGTTGCGCCATCCCCAAAGTCAGGGAGCCTGCGCTGCCCGCAATACCGCCATAGCTGCCGCCAATGGGGACTTTGTGACCGGGCTGGATGATGACGACGTGTTTTACCCGGATCGTTTATCCAGCCTGATGGCGGCTTATCAAACCGCTGATGCCATGGTCTGTTCCGGCTATCTTTGGCATTATGGCACCGCCAGCAAAGCTTGTTTTGCCAGCGACGCGGTCATTGAACTGGAGCAACTGCTGGACCTGCATACCTTGTCCAATCAGGCGCTGGTGCCGACGGCTTCAATGCGCGCGCTGGGAGGCTTTGATACCCAGCTGGCCGCCTTCCAGGATTACGATATGTGGGTGCGGTTGGTGGCGCGTTTTGGCCCGGCAAGGCGTATTGGTCATATCAGTTATCAGGTCAATGCAGGGCATGAAGCAGGGCGGATCAGTGGCTCACCGAAACGGCTGCAGGCGCACGACGATTTTGTTGCCAAGCACCGGGCTTTAATGACGGCACGCAACCTACACAATCAGGCGTTTTATCGTCACAGCATGCAGCTATTGCCAATGTCACTTTGGCAGTTGCTGCGAAGCTGGCGTTTTGGACTGCAAGGCCTGAAGCTGCGCTACTATCTGAAGCAGAAATTTGCCTGGCTTAGTCGTTTGCGATTAAAGTGGCTGCAAAAAGGCTGGCGAGGGTTGTTTGACTAGTATGACGCTATTGCCGCAGGCTTCTCCCCGGATTTGGGCCGGGCTCTTTATGCTGGCTGCCTGCACCTTGTTGCTGGATATGCTGCAAGGTGCCGCCCTAAGCCTGGGGCTGAGCGGGCCGCCGGTCGCTCAGGCGGTAAAATCCGCGGTGCTGCTGGCCATGCTTGCCCTGTTACGCGTAACCGATTTTAGGGTGGTGCTGGCACTGCTGGCTTTGGCACTTTGTATGATGGCAGGGCCCTTGCTAACCCACTGGATGCTTGAGCCCGGCTTGTCTTTGCTGGCCGAAGTCAGCTTGATAGCCAAGTTGCTGGCGCCCTTAGTGGCGCTGCTTGCATTCTACCGCTTTAGCCAGGGGGCGCCAGAGCAGGCTAAACGGGTGCTGCAGGCATTGATGCTGCTGTTTGCCACTGTGCTGGTACTGAATTTACTGCTGGGCTTTTCCGGTTTTGGTTACGCGGCCTACAGTCCGATGGAAGACATTGAGCTGGCCGCGCTTGGCAGCAGCGGATTTTTTGTATCGGCCAATGAGTTGTCGGCCTTATTGCTGGTTTTGACCGCTTATCTGTTGCACCGGAGCTGGCCTGACAATCAGTTTCTCTTTCTACTGGTGGTGCTGCTGGCTTTGTTTTGTGCGGCGCAACTGCTCACCAAAACTGCGCTGTTGGGGGTTGTGCTTTTGACGGTGCTGATCCCTTGGTTGCATCTGACAGCGTCGATGCGACGGCGCTCGGCACTGGTGCTGGTATTGTTTGCTCTGGTGCTTCTGCTTAGCAGTCCCTTCTGGCTGGAGCCGTTCTTGGTCGCACTTGGTCTGCACCAAAAGTTACTCTGGGTATGGCAGGAGCGGGGGCTGCTCGGTTTGTTGCTGTCGTCACGCGAGCTGTATCTGCAGCAAAACCTGCAGTTGCTGACAGAGCAGTATGCACCCTGGCATTGGCTGTTAGGTGTCGGTCAGGCTGGCATTGCGCTCTACCAAAAGAAGTACTTTGTTGAATCCGACCTGGTTGATTTGGCTATTTTCTTTGGCCTGCCGGCGCTGGTATTTGCAGTTGGCTGGTTTGGCTGGTTGCTGCGGCTGTGCTGGCATCAACGTCGTCTTGCAACAGGGCGGGTTTTGCTGCTGCTCAACGGTCTTTTGCTGCTGCTGGCAGTTTTGGTCGGCCATGTGCTAACCTCAGGCATACTCTGGTTGCCCTGGGGTGCCTGGTGTGGTTGGTTGCTGGCCCAGGCATCTGGCTCTAACTCGGCTTACAGCTCCGATGCGTCTTTGCAGGCCACCCTAAAGGCGGGCCCGAGGACAGACTTATGACCGACTTTATTCAGCTGGTGCTGTACCCACACAATCTGTTTTTGTATGCCTTGCTGCTGGCGGCCATCTGCTACCGCAAGAAGGGGCTTTGGTTGCTGTGGCTGTTGTTTTATCTGCTTGGCAACAGCTTTGTTACCAATCAGGTACGCGACTGGCAGCTGCAGCTGCTGCAAAATGGCCAGCTAAGGTCTAATAGCACCCTGGTGGTGTTGGGCTGTGGCGGTAGCCCTGAACAGCTTCCGGCTTGCGCCCGGAACCGCCTGGACCACCTGTTGCAGCTAACTGCGGCCGAGCCGATGCCGGTGGTGATCACCACCCGTCACTGCGGTCCTTACCTTGCTTATTTGCAGCAACAGGGCTTTGCTGGTGTCATGGAGTGCTTTGATGGCGGCGCCAACACCTATCAGGAGTTTTACCAGCTATCGGCGCGCTTTCATCAGCAACAGCCGCTTTTGCTGATCAGCAGTGATCATCATGGCTGGCGGGTGCAGCGACTGATTGCTTTGCATCAACTGAATGCGGAGTTTTCGGCCGCGACCACCAGCAGCTATCGCCCTTTGCCTTGTCGCTGGCAATGCTGGCTGACGGTGAATTTAAGCAACTATGACTTTTTTGCCAAGTTAAGCGGCGAGTGGTTTAGTTATGCCAGTTATCGGTTAAGCCGAGGCTGGTACAGCTGGCAGCAAGAAACTGAAAAGGCCTCAGAGCAATAAGGCCTGGTTGTTGGTGGATGCTTAATTGTCGCTATTGTGCGGGCAATTATTTTTTTGTTCGCACTCGCCATAGAGGTACAAACTGTGATTGGTCAGTTTAAGGCCATTTTTGCTGGCAATCTCCAGCTGTTTACGCTCAATGGTGTCGTCTTCAAACTCAATCACCCGGCCGCAGTTTAAACAGACCAAGTGATCGTGATGACTATTTCCGGTAAGCTCAAACACCGACTTGCCGCCTTCAAAATGATGGCGGGTTAAGATGCCCGCATCATCAAACTGGTTCAGAACCCGGTACACAGTGGCCAGACCAATGTCTTCACCGGACTCCAGCAGCAGCTTATAAACATCTTCGGCACTGATATGCTGATTGTTGGGATCTTGCAGGATCTCTAAGATTTTCACCCGGGGCAGGGTAACTTTCAGGCCCGCTTTGCGAAGTTCGGCGTTGTGATCAGACATAGCATGCTTCAGTAGTTTAGGATT
>JAFIFR010000172.1 GCA_020831935.1 Alkalimonas sp. | reverse complement strand
ACAGCATCCCTACCGCCAATCCAGACGATATTCCAAGAGCCGAAGCCTACCTGGCGAATGCCGGCAATGAAGTCCTCGCCGGCCAGCCGGTCAGTAAGCCGGTGACCCGGCCTTATGGCTGCAGTATTAAGTACTAAGTCTGCCTGCTTGAGATCCATTGATCAAACTGTGCCACTCTTTCTTTTAAATTATGGCGCAGTTTGAACAATGCCCCATGAACAAAAACGCTATGGTGCTACATAAACCTGCTGTTTAGACACTTACCAATATTTAATAAGCGGTTTTTAAGAATGTCCTACTAACTGATGAGACAATCACCAGCTGTTCGTTATGCTCTCAATGGATCCCTTTAAAGTGCTCATTGGTAACATAAACTAACCTGAAATGTTTAGTGTTCCCATCATCGTAAATGCCATAGGTTCCACCAGTACCAGCAGCCGTAATTCCGGCGAAATTTTGCTTATTAAACAATAACTCGTCTTCCAATTGTTGCAATTGCAGCTCTGTTAAGCGCTCAATCCCCGCGAGCGAAACGAAACAAGCGTTTTTATCGCACTCAGCGACATCTAAGCGGATCGCGTTGTATTGCGGGTTTTGCTGTTGCCAGTCTAAGAACACTTGCTGTAAGTAATGTTCGTGCTCCATGCTTTCAGTCGTTTTGAAATCTTGCTTCGCTGCGACGATGAGTGAGGTGTCATCACTAAAGAGCAGCTGACGGTAATCGTCGCTTCGAAAAATGGTTTTTTCAGGTTCTGCAGCTTCAATTTGCTTACCTAGGTCTACTGAGGTTGGCTTGTCTTGAGGCAATGAGGCTGCATGTATGTTTGGTTGACTCGGTTGTTCTGCGATTAAATCTGTTTTTTCAGTTGACTGCCTCTGAACAGTCGCACTTTTCATTTGTTGCAAACTCGATAGCTGCTCAGACTTTGGTTGAAAGCTGGGAGAAGGTGATAGAAAGTTAAAAGCTCCAAAGGCAATGGCTAGGATGATAGTAACGCTGATAAAAAAAATTTTTCTTTTCATAGTCATACACACTGATTCTCAAATGAGTTAAACGCCTGCCGTGACTGCTGAAGACAGGCGAATCTTCTATTGTATTTGTCTAACCCACACATCACCACCGCAACAGTCCGTTACGGTTGCTGGATTAGTGCTGGTATCCACATTACAGGAGTTATCGCACCGATAAGTGGTACCATCGACAGTAACTCTGGAACCCGCATAGGCTTGGCTAGCCGAAAAAGACAATCCAATAATGATAAGAATAACTGTTTTTCTAAGCATAAATCACTCCATTGTTGGGATAACAGTAGTCGCCATTTGGCGGAGTGATAATCGCAAAAAAGTAATCAAAAGGTAAGCATTTAATGTTATAAATGAGAGATATTTTTGTGATATTTGCAGCGTTACTTTGGCTAATTAAATCCGGCACAGACCTTCATGCGATGAGTAATAGCTGATGAACAGGGTATTAGCTTTTAGCACCATGCTGGCACTGCCAGAGGGCTGGGCGTGCCACTCGGGCCCGACCATTCCTGTTTCTGCCGATAGTCAGGATAATTGATCTAACGGAACTGGATCCTCTTCGGCTTAGCTGGCGTGATTTTATCAAGCAAAGGATCCATGGCGTGATAACACACCCAGCTGGAAGTAGCACCAAGGCACGCCAGTGAAAGGATGGCTATAGTGATACAGTAGCCAGATAAATCCGACTTTGACCTTCGTGTGATGAGTAGTAGCTGATACAGACCATGCTGCCTTGAAGCACCATGCCAGCATAGCTGCAGTCGCCACCAGAGGGCAGGGCCTGCCATTCGGTCAGTTGGCCGCTTCGCCGGTCTATCCAGCACAAGCTGGTGCGGACCTGGTTATCGTACAGCCTCACACAAGCCAGCAAGCGGCCATCTGGCAGCTCCAGCCACTCGGGTCCGCCGATGCGACAACCAATGTCGCGCCAATCCCAATGCTGATAGGGCGGCTTGGCGCGGCCATACAGGCCATGCTCCGGATCGCGGCGCAGCAAGCACAGCGCGGTGCCATCCGGCTCGAACAATAAACCACTTTCGTTGGCGTAACTGCCGCTGTAGCTATCCGGGCGGATGGCAGTGTAATCGGAGCCATTGCTGGTAAGGTAGGCGCGAACAAAGCGAGGTTGACCGCATTTGTAACCAATGGCCAGACCTTGCTGCTGATGCCAGCTTAGCCGCCAGATCCAGATATTGGGCTCGCCTATGGGGACAGCTGCTGACCAATGCAGGCCATCATCGGAAAACCAGGCATAGCTTTGGTGGCTTTGCTGGCTGCGGTCATGCAAAGCGCCGGCACCATACAGCATCAGCCGGCCATTGGGCAAGATACTAAATTTGGCATCACGCAAATCGGCATCCGGCAGCTGAATCACCGCCGTGCTAAGCCAGCTCACCCCATCCAGTGAGCGCAAGATACGGAATTGCCCGTCCGGTGAGATATGGGCACTGCCTTCCCGGAACACGCACCAGAAGGTACGGTGAAAGTGGATCAGATCGGTAAAGGCATTGTGTGCTGCCTGCTGCCAAATACACTGATGCTGGATGCCCATACACTTTTCCAGAAAAGATCGAATGTCATCATCTTATCAGGTTTTGTAGCGCGATATCAGTTGATCCAACTGGGTGGCAAGCGCTGCAAGCTGCTCACTAATACTGACTGCTTGACCGGTTCCTTCAGCCGTTTCCTGCGCGATGGCAACAATGGCATGCACATTCTGGTTGATGGTTTCCGAGACGGTGGTTTGCTCTTCGGCGGCACTGGCGATTTGGTTGTTCATATCGTTGATGGTGCTGACCGCGCCCTGGATTTCGCGCAGGGCTTCATCCACCTTGGATGCTTCAGTTACAGTATGCTGGCTGCCTTCTTTGATCTGATCGATGGCCGATACCGCTTCTTTCGCACCTTGCTGCAGCCGGCCAATCATATCGTTGATTTCCTGCGTACTAGCTGAGGTTCTGGCGGCCAGAGTACGTACTTCATCGGCGACCACGGCAAAACCACGCCCCTGCTCACCGGCCCGGGCTGCTTCAATGGCGGCATTGAGTGCCAGCAGGTTGGTTTGTTCCGCGATGCCGCGGATGACTTCGACCACACCACCAATGCCTTGAGATTCAGTACCAACCCGGCTGATCACCTCGACACCGGTTTGCACCTGCTTTTCCAGGCCATGAATGACTTCAATGGCATTTTGCAAGGTCACCGCAGCTTGGCGTACCTGACTATCGGCATCGTTGGCGGCATGGGCTGCATTGCTGGCACTGCTGGCAACATCCTGCGCCGTGGTCGCCATCTGGTGCATCGCAGTCGCCACCTGATCGCTTTCACTATGTTGGCGTTGCACCCCTTGCTCGGCCTGATGCATTAAATTGGAAAGCGACTCGCCGGACTGGCTCAGGCTATTGACCGAGCTACGGATATTGGTCACCAGCTCGGCTACCTGAGCGGCAAACTCATTGAAAGCGCTGGCCAGCTCACCCAGCTCATGGCCCTGGTCGTCCAAGCGCTGTGTTAAGTCGCCATCGCCTTGGGCAATGTCTTTCATCGCCTGTACAGCCTGAGCCAGCGGCCCAAGAATGCTGCGCGCCAAGGCCATACCAAAGCCAATCATCACTGCCAGCAATACGGTGGCAACCAACAGCAGTTGCAGGATACCGCTGCGTACTTGCTGACTGGTTTGTTGTTCCAGGGCACTGAGTTGCTGCTCCAGATCATCAATGTAAAAGCCGGTGGCGAGTATCCAGTTGGTTCCTGGTATCATCATGGCTTTGGCCAGTTTCGGGCCAGGTTCAGTGCTGCCCATGCGAGGCCAGTCGTATTCGACATAATCGCCACCGCGCTGCGCTGCCTGAATGTATTCCCGTACCAGGTGGCGTCCCTCTGGCGAGGTGCTGTTGTAGAAGTTCTGGCCTTCTCGGGCCGGATTATCGGCACTGACCACTTGCACGCCTTGCGTATCGTAGACGAAAAAATAGTTGTCACCTTGCTCATAACGCAATTGCCGCAGGATCTGTTTACGGGCTTCCTCATTGGCGGCTGTTGCACTGGCGGTAATGGCCAGCTCCAAAAAATCATCCAGCTGTGCCCGTCGTTCCGAATAAAGCGCATCGCGCATTTTCTCCAGCCCCATACTGGCAACGGCTTGCGTTTGGCGAATGGACTGCCAGGTCAGCAATAATGCCAACAGCAGCAATGGAATGATGGTCAACAGCAAGATCTTGTGTTTGATGGATAATGCTTGCATCGGAGTCCTCGTGCTGATTAAAAGTGCCACTTCACCAACAGATTGACATTGTTTTCATGGCTTCTGAAAGCCGGGCTGTCGGCAATACCAAATTTGTTGCGCCAGAACACGTACTCAATGCCCAACCAGAGCTGACTCTCCATGCCAAGCTGCGGGCTGGCCAGCCACTTCAGTTGCGGTGTCAGGTTCAGGTGAGCCCGCTGATCTTCGCTGGTGCTGGCCCAGTCCATAAAGCCATCCAGTAAAAACTGCTGGTTGCCGAGCGTAAACGGATAGGCCCAAACCAGGGTTAACTGCCAGTTGTTGGCGACCTTGTCGTTGTTGCGCCGATAGACATTGGCCTGCATAAAGCGAAAGCCGGGTACGGCTAAATCCACGCCGGCACCATACAGATAATTGGTGGCCAGGCTACTCATCTCAATATGGGCGGCCAGCAGCACATCTTTGACCGGGCCAAACTGGTAGTTGCCGCTGGTGTTCTTGCCCAGGCTAAAACGGGGCTGAAGCTCGGCATAGTTGGTACGGGTGCCGTCTTTAAAGCGCATATGGTCGAGGAAAAAGAAGTTATCGCCCCAGC
>JAFIFR010000171.1 GCA_020831935.1 Alkalimonas sp. | reverse complement strand
CGTGACCTCGACCTTGGCAAGGTCGCGCTCTACCAGCTGAGCTATACTCGCATTGCGTATCAGGTCTGGCATCGTCCTGATGCCGCGCATTTTACAAAAAACAGCGGCCATTGCAAGCCCTTTATTGCGGAATTTTGAAAAAATGCGTGCGATAGCTGACTAATTCACCAATGGAATCGCGAATGTCGTCCAATGCCAGATGACTGCCCTGCTTTTGCACTTGCTTCAGCACTTCTGGCGCCCAGCGCCGGGCCAGCTCTTTTACCGTACTGACATCCAGGTTGCGGTAATGAAAGTAAGCCTCCAGCTCCGGGGCGTACTCGACTAAAAAGCGCCGGTCCTGACCGATGCTGTTGCCACACATCGGGGATTTGCCCGCTGGCACGTATTGGCGAACAAAGGCCAGGGTTTGCTGCTCAGCCTCGGCCAGACTGACTGTGCTTTGGCGACAACGCTCTGTCAGGCCACTTTTACCGTGCTGCTCAACACACCAAGGGTCCATGCCATCCAGCACCGAGTCCGGCTGCTTAATGGCCAGTGACGGGCCTTCCGCCAGAATGTTTAACTGGCTGTCGGTGACGATAGTGGCAATTTCCAAAATAACGTCTTTTTTCGGATCCAGCCCGGTCATTTCCAAATCCAGCCAAATTAAATTCTGCTCATTTGCTGCCATCTTTGAATTCCTCTGCCGGTCATGCCTGCCGGACACTTTGTAACTGAACGGATAAGCGGTATCATACACTCCATTGCACAGCGCGACCAGCAAACAACAGGCACAACCGAGTGAGCCCGAAACGTCGTTTAACCAAACAGCAGCAAGCCCGCATTGCCCGGCACAATCAAAAGCGGCTCGATACCAGCAAAGGGCCGGATCCGGCGGAGGATGCCATCTACCAGGCCGCAGAGCCCGGCTTAATTTTAAGTCGTTTTGGTAAGCACGCCGATGTCGAAGCCGAGGATGGTCAGGTCATCCGCTGCAACCTGCGCCGCACTCTGACATCGGTCGTGACCGGCGATCGGGTGGTTTTTCGCCGTGCCCGTCAGTCGCAAGGTGGGGTTGATGGCATTCTTGACGCCGTTGCCGAACGAACAACCGTCTTGCTGCGACCAGACTTTTACGACGGTTTAAAACCAGTCGCCGCCAACATTGATCGCATTGTGGTGGTCTCTGCGGTGCTGCCCGAGTTCTCTGCTCATATCATAGACCGCTACCTGGTGGCTGCCGAGGTGACGGGCATCCCCCCTGTACTGGTGCTCAACAAAACCGACTTGTTGGACGCCTCGCAACAGAAGGCGCTTGAAGATCAACTGCAGCTGTACCAGGCACTTGGCTACCCCTGCCTCTGGCTGAGCGCCAAACAAGGTCAGGGCATGGCTGAACTGCTGGCTTTATTGCAACAAGGCACCAGCATTTTGGTCGGTCAGTCGGGGGTCGGTAAATCCTCCATCATGAATGCCATTTTGCCGGAGTTGGCGTTATCCACCCAGCAGGTGTCGGATGTCTCCGGGCTCGGCCAACACACTACCACCGCCTCCCGCCTCTATCATTTGCCTGGCGGCGGCCAGCTCATTGATTCGCCCGGCATCCGGGAGTTTGGCCTCTGGCATTTTAGCCCGGAGCAGGTAACAGCCGGCTTTACTGAATTTCAGCCCTTGCTCGGCCATTGCAAGTTTCGGGACTGCAAGCACATCAAAGACCCTGGCTGTGCTATCCTGCAGGCTGTGGCCGATGGCAGCATCAGTGAACAACGCTACCAAAGTTATCTGCGCATTCTGACCAGCATGGCAGAAGATAAACCCAATCATTTTTAACCGTGAAGAGCCCGTTATGGACCAAGTAAAAATTATCCTGCAATACCTTCTGCCCAAGCACCTGATCTCGCGACTGGTCGGCTATCTGGCAGCAGCCCGGCTGGGTTTCTTCAGCCACTTACTGATCAAGCTCTTTATCAAAGCCTATAAAATCGATATGACTGAAGCCAAGTTTGAGCAAGCGCGTGATTACCGTAGCTTCAATGAATTTTTTACCCGCCCGTTAAAAGAGGGCATCCGCCCACTGGCTCACGAGCCGGATATCATTGCCCACCCGGTCGATGGCACCATCAGCCAGCTGGGGCCGATCACCGATGGCCAACTGGTGCAGGCCAAAAACCACAACTATTCATTGCAAACGCTGCTGGGTGGTGAAGCTGAAACCGCGGCTCCGTTTCTGGGCGGCCAATTTGCCACCATCTATCTCGCGCCGAAAGATTACCACCGCATCCATATGCCGGTCGCAGGCACCCTGCGCGAAATGATTTATGTGCCGGGCGATTTGTTCTCCGTCAATCCTTTAACGGCAGAAAATGTCCCCAACCTCTTTGCCCGCAACGAGCGGGTGGTCACCATCTTTGATACCGAGCTGGGACCGATGGCGCTGGTGCTGGTGGGGGCAACCATCGTTGCCAGCATCGAAACCGTCTGGGCCGGTACCATCACACCACCAACCGGCAAAACAGTGCATCGCTGGCAGTACCCGGCCACAGGACCGACTGCGGTGCGATTGGAGAAAGGCGCTGAAATGGGTCGCTTTAAGCTGGGCTCGACCGTGGTGCTGGCTTTTGCCCCGGATCAACTGGCGTTTTTACCCGAGCAAGAGCCCGGCAGCGTCACCCGGATGGGCGCGCCTTTTGCGCAGCGCCTGCAAGAGAGCTAAGCTAACAGCAACGGTCGTCGCTGAGGAGATCGCATGGAAATCATTGCCCACCGCGGTGCCAGTGGCGATTTCCCGGAAAACACCCTGCTGGCTATTGAGCAAGCGCTGCTGCAGGGTGCCGATGCCATTGAAATTGATGTGTATGCGGTCGAAGATGAGCTGATCGTCATCCACGACCCCAAGCTGGAGCGAACCACCAATGGCAGCGGCACCATCTATCAGCATGCACTAAGCTACCTGCTGCAACTGGATGCCGGACAAGGCCAGCGCATCCCGACCTTATGGCAGGTGCTGCAATTGACCCATGGCAAATGCTGGCTCAATATTGAGTTAAAAGGCAAAAATACTGCCGAGCCTTTGCTGGCCTTACTTGCCAAAGCAGAGCAACAACTGGGGCTGGACTCAGCTCAGTTGCTGGTCTCCTCATTTAACCACCATCTGTTGCTGCAATTGCAACAAGCCCGCCCAGCGCTCAAGCTTGGCGCTCTGACGGCCAGCCTGCAGCTGAACTATGCCCGTTATGTTGCTGATTTAAAGTTTTATTCCATCCACTGCGACGTCAACTTTATTGATCGGTCCTTGGTGGATGATGCCCATGCTCTGGGGTTAAAAGCCTATGTCTATACGGTGGACGAACTGGAGGATATTCATGCGATGCAGCAGCTTGGAGTGGATGGCATTTTTACCAATTACCCGGCCCGCAGCCGTGTCATTGCCAGTGAGCACCTAACGACAATGAGCTCGCTGTAGTTAGAGTTGTAGAGTTGTATCAGACCGGTTCAGCGCTGTCTTTGCAGCCAAGGGGTTTGGTTGCACTCGCCTCGGTAGTGCAACCTTTGCAGCGCTTGCAAAGCCGCATATTCAGCAAATGCGCCAACACCACAAAAGCAGCCCCTACGGTCACTACCGCAGGCTCCCAATGGTGCCCGAGGCTGTCTTTGTGCCAGTAAATAAAGCCACCCAAAAATAACGAGTAAAAGGGATACAACTTGCGGTGGTAACGGTGAAAGCCAAAGAACAAAGCGATAAAGCCAAGCATGATGGTGATCAGCAACACAGCGCGTTCAAAGCCTTCGTCGGCCAGAAAGCTGGCACCCAACAGCGGTAACACCGGCAACAACACAGGCAGCAGAATGCAATGCAGCGCACAAAGCGATGTTAAGGCAATGCCCGCTTTATCCATCAGATTGCGTCCAAGATTCAGCACTGTTGTGTCCAGGTTGGTTGTTGCAGAAATGCGATGATATAACAAATCGGCGAAAATTGAAAGAGAGCCATCACTCAAGGGGGCCCTTTATGGCATAATCGAGGCTTTGCACTAAGGAGCAGACGGATGGAGCAATTGCTGGATCAACTGGATGCCAATCTAAAAGAACTGTACCGAAAAGCACTGGATGCCGATCAGGCACTGGATGCCCTTAAAAAGCAAGGCCAGGGCAAACACCAGGCCATTTTCCCGGCCAGCGCCGGTTTTCAGCAGCAAAGCGACCGCTTTATGCCTTACCTGGCTGAAACAGCCGAGCTGGTTGCAGCCATGCGTCAAAGCCAACAATTCAATACCGCCACCTTGCAGCGGGCCGTGCAGCAGCTCAAGCAGCTGCACCAGACCTTGCTGGAGTTTCAACAAGCGGTTAAGCCATAAGCGCATAAAAAAACGGCAGGCTTCGGCCTGCCGTCTTCAAAGTGTTTTAGCCTTAAACCGTTTGATCAGTCACTGACTTTAGGCAACTTGGCCTGATGAGCCTCAACCTCAGCCAGCAAATCGCGCTCGAACCAACGTTTGAGCATGGTGTACTCATAACGCAGCTCCTGATGCCGCGGCCCCACCATACGCGGGCTTTGCATAAAACCCATGTCCCGCAAATTCACATCACCAGCCGCAACCTGCGCGCCGTAGGCATCGCGCAGCTCATGACTAAAAGCCACCCGAGGTGAGTAAATATCTTTAACCACCCGAATGTCCTGCCCGGCACGGCTGTACATCGGGTTGACATCCCCCGCCAGATCGATGTCGGTGACCGTCACCTGCCAACGGTAGCCCTCTGGCAGCTCGGCAGCAAACTCTTCAAAAATGCGCTCAAAGCCCGCCAAAGTGCGTTCACGAAAACGGGCACGGCTTTCATTGGCTGGTCGGATATCAGTGAATTTCTCCGGCTCCT
>JAFIFR010000170.1 GCA_020831935.1 Alkalimonas sp. | reverse complement strand
ATGCCGCAGCTAAGCAAACGGCCATCGCTTAGTCGGAAGCCGCAGGCTTCGGCCGTGAAGGATAGGAAAGACAGCATTAGCAACAAAACTGATACACTGAATGCAGAGTTCATACGTATTTCCTTGACGATTTTTTTTAGTTTAATCTCCGGTGCTTTCTTTGTACAGGGCTGATACCGGCGTCCGCCTTTGCCGTTCAGGTTGACGCTGGTTGGGAAGCGGAAAAAACAAAGCCAGCAGTCAGGCTATCAGCAGAATGACTCAGCGTTTCACGCTTTTTCTCCTGTCAGGCGCCGAAATAGCCAACTTGCTAAAGCGGCCAGCAGCAGGGAGCTTATCAACAAGATCAAAAGGTGCAACCAAAGTGCATGCGCCTGATCCATGGCTATCACCTTCAACCCAATTTGCGATACGTGATAGCTGGGCCAGAGCCAGGCTAGCTGTTGCAGCAATTGTGGCAGCATGGTAATGGGGACCCACAAGCCGGATAAAAAAGCCATCGGCAGGTACAACAGGTTCACCATAGCGGGGGCGGCTTTGTCACTCATGCTCAAGCCGACAATCAGTCCGATGAAGGCAAAAGGCAAGGTGCCGAGCAGCAGCGTCAGCGCCAGCAGCAGCCACTGGGTGGCGACCAGACGGACATCGGCCAACAAGGCGGCAATGCTAAAAAGAACAAGCATAATTACCAGGGCAAACACCAGGGCGGTACTGAGCTTCGCCAGCAAATAGGCGCCAAATGGCATCGGTGATAACCGCTTTAAGGTGAGCCAGCCATGCGCTCTGTCGCTGGCAATCGACATGGCAAAATTAAACATCGCCGGGCCCATAATGCCAAAGCAGCCATAGCTCACCAGCAGATAGGCGCTGGCAGCTCCACTGTTAAAAAAAACACCAAAAAACAAATAAAAAATCGCTGGAAAAGCCAGTGCGGGCACCACAAAACCTGGGGTGCGCCACACGCTCAGTAAGTCGTACCAGGCTTCTTTACGGTAGATAATAGCGGTATTCATGCGGCCTTCTCCTTGTTCGTCGTCTCCGTTTGGGTCAGTTGCAAAAAGGCCTGCTCCAGTGGCACCGGCCGTACCTCCAACTGGCAGAGGCTGTCATCAGCCAGCAGCAACGCTCGCACAGTCTGCTCAGCATGACTGCTGTGGAGAATACACAGATTGCTCTCCCGTTGAAGTTGCTCGACGCCCGGAATGGCCAGCAACGACTGATCCGTTAAGGCACTTTCGCATTGAATAACGTTGTAGCGGGTTAACGCTTTCAGCTCAGCCGGGCTGCCGCTGGCAACTACTATGCCTTGATTGAGTACAGTAATCCGATCGGCCAGTTGCTCGGCTTCTTCCAGATAATGGGTGGTGAGCACCACGGCGACACCTTGTTGTTTGAGCTGACGCACTTGCTGCCACAACACGCGCCTTGCTTCGACATCCATACCAAGCGTTGGCTCGTCAAGAAACACCAATTTTGGCTTGGCAGCCAGCGCTAAAGCGAACAGCAAGCGCTGCTTCTGACCACCGGATAAACGGCCAAAGCGCTGCTTGCTGTGTGCTTCCAACCCGGCCAGCTGCACCAGCTCTGTCGCGCTATAGCCATTGGCATAGTAGCTGCTGAATAAATCGCATTGTTCAAACACGGTAAGGTTGGCGCTCAGGCTGCCAATTTGCATCATCACTCCCAGCTGTTGGCGTAATGCCTTGCTGCGCGAGCGGCCCTGTTGTTGCTCACCCAAAAGGTGAATGCTGCCACTGTCGGCTTTAACCAAACCCAAAATGATTGAAATTAAGGTGGTTTTACCGGCTCCGTTTGGGCCAAGGATGCAGAGCACCTCACCGGCCTTAAGTGTTAAATGGACACCTGCCAGCACCATTTTTCCAGCATAGGCTTTGGTAAGGTGATTCACATCGAGTGCAAACATCGTCCTTACTCCTCTTTGACGGCATGGTTGTGCAGGAATTGCATGATTTGCTGGTGCAGCCACTCGGGTGCATCGGCCATAATGAAGTGCTTGGAGTCCGCGACAAAGGCAAAGCGATGGAACTGCGCTGGTGCATTGGCTAGCTGATGCTCATAATTTGCCTGAACCTGCTCAGGGGAGCTGTAAGGTGCGCCATGCTGCAAAGCTCCCAAGGTCAGGACCGGTACACGGATGCTGGCTAATTGGGGTCTTAAATCAGCTTGCATCAATTCACCCATCACCCGGCCCGAGGTTTGCCCATCTGAGCGGAACATGTCGTTCACGATACGCTGATGCCAGCTTTCATTGTTCGCCATGCCTTTGGCCATGGCCATAGGGTCAAAGTTCGCTGGTGCCGCGTTTGATTCGGTGCTTTCGCTGGGGCTATTGGCCGCAGTTTCAGCAAATAACGCGCCTAATGCCGGCAAGCCGTCTACGTTGATGGCGCCGCCAATCAATTCAGAGGCGGTTGCTGCCAATGCCAGAGCAAGGTAGCCGCCCAGTGAATGGCCGATGACCACAGGTTTATCCAGTTGCTGCTCTCGGATATAACGCACGATCGCATCGCGCTGGCTGGGCAAGAAACCATGCGCCCAAGCATCCTGCGTGAGTGGCGCCACTCCGCCAAAGCCAGCCAGGGTGAGCACATGCAGTTGATAGTCTGCCTGCAATGCCTCGACAGTGCTATGCCAGACCTCACCGGAAGAAGCCAGGCCGGGAATCAGAATGATGGCTGGGCCTTCTCCGGACACCGCCACATTAAAACATGCACAGCCTGCTTGCTCTGCCTCGATGATGGTTTTTGATTGAGTCACACTCGCTGGGACGGCTAATGAAGGCAGGCTAACCAAAGCGCCGGTTAACCCTAAAGTCAGAGTCAGGGTACGAACTGCGATGTTGAATGATTTCATGGTAAATGCCTCATGCTGGTTTGTCTGGTTTCGATGAGGCTAGTCTAGGCAGATGGTATCGATTGCACAGCTAACGCTTGTCACCAATAACGGATGACAAATGCCATGCTGTCGTATGACTATTGTCACTGGAGCAGTCGCAGCCATTGCGCGTACACTGTTGGCAGGCAGGCTAGGGAGAACCAGATGCAATCCTTCGATAAACTGGAAACGAAACTCAGCTGGGTTTATCTGATCAACCTGGTGTTCTTTGTTATTCCCTTGTTTACCATGCGCTTTGAGCCTTGGCAGTACCTGGCTATGGCTGCAGCTTTGCTGGTTTTTCTTTATTGCTTTTTTTGGGCTTATCGTTGCAACCGCCATGGCATGCACAAGCCCATTGCCGGAATTGTGGCAGTTGCTACCTTGATCACGCCGATAAACTATGGTGCTATCGCTTTTTTTGCCTATGCCGGCTTTTTTATTGGTTTTGCCTACAGGTTGCAGCGTTATTTGTTGCTTATGGCATTGCTGATCGTGCTTTTGGTGTTGCTGTATATCGTGCTGAGTATTCACTGGAACTTGTTTTTGCTAATGGGGGTCCCGGTTGTGGTGGGCGTTAGCCTGTTAGGCCGTGTTGAGCAAGCGAAGCAGCGGCACCGTATGGCAGAGCAACGAAGCGCCGATGAAATTAAACAGCTTGCAACCATGGTCGAGCGGGAGCGGATTGGCCGCGATCTGCACGATATTTTGGGGCATACCTTGTCCAGCATTATTTTAAAAGCCGATTTAGCTGAAAAGCTGCTGGCGCACCAACAGTCAGAGGCTGCCCGGCAACAGCTTGGCGAGTTAAGCCAAATTGCGCGGGATGCGCTCAGTCAGGTGCGGCAAAGTGTGTCTGGCTACAAACATCAGGGGTTAACGGCGGAAGTAACCAAACTGCTGAATCGCTTGCGCGATGCGGGGTTTCAGGCCGAGCTGCACGGGGAGCTGCCTAATTTGGATTCTCGCCGTGAAACAGCCGTGGTGTTGGCCTTAACCGAGTTGGTGACCAACATCATGCGCCACAGCCAGGGCGATAGTTGCCAATTACGCTTTGTGCAGCAGGGGATGCAATTGCACATTCAGCTGCATGACAACGGCCGTTGCTCTGAACTCAAAGAAGGAAATGGCCTGACCGGCTTGCGCGAACGCTTGGCGGCCATTGGAGCGTCGCTGGCGCTGGTGCCAGGCGATGGCATGACGGCCAGCATTCAACTTCCATTGCAGGAGCCAACCGCATGAAAATTCTATTGGCCGAAGATCAGGCGATGGTGCGAACGGCCCTGGCCAGTTTGCTACGATTGGAATCCGGTTTCGAGGTTACGGAAGCTGGAGATGGTAACCAGGCGCTGACACTGTTAAAACAAGCTTCTTTTGACTTGCTGCTTAGCGACATCGAAATGCCTGGAAAAACCGGCATTGAGCTGGCGCTCTACATACAGCAGCAACAATTAGCCACCCAAGTGGTGATTATCACCACTTTTGGTCGTGCCGGCTATGTCAAACGGGCGATGGATGCAGGTGTCGGTGGTTTTTTACTAAAAGATGCGCCGGTTGAACAACTGGTACAAGCCCTTGCTCAGGTGATGGCCGGTAAAAAAGTGGTTGATAGCGAGCTGTTGTTAAATTCACTGGGTGAGCAGGACCCGCTTAGCGAAAAAGAGCGGCAGGCCTTGCGTTTGGCTGCTGATGGTAAGAGTACCAGCGACATAGCTGCAGCGCTGTTTATTGCCGAAGGCACAGCACGCAATTACCTGTCGGAGGCCATCAGCAAGCTGAATGCCGCCAACCGAATTGATGCCGCCCGCATCGCCCGGCAAAAAGGCTGGCTGTAAGGCGTGATTAGCGATTATACTGCCGGGAATTCATAATCTGTTCAGCCATAGGCTTGCAGAATGCCACTTTTTTGATAACTCCTGAATCTGAATACTGCATCCGATGATCACTCGCACACGCACTTTCTTGACGGCTTCTTTCTTGTTGATGACTCCGATGGTA
>JAFIFR010000301.1 GCA_020831935.1 Alkalimonas sp. | reverse complement strand
TGCAAAGCCTGGATCAGTACAGCACCGAGCAGCTGGAGCTGCACTACTGGCACCATGCCAGTGTGGGCCAAAGCGAAGGTGAGCTGTACGATGACGATGGGGTAAGCCTTACCAGTTTGCAGGATGGCGCTTTCGAGCTGCTGCATTTTAGCGCCCGCAATCAGCAGGATCAGCAGCTGGATATCAGCCTAACCCGGCAGGGCGACTTCCCCGGCATGCCGGCAGCGCGTCAGCTGATGCTGGTGGTGCATCAGGCCCCGGCACACTGGCAGCAGGTGCAGCTGAATGGCCGTATCCTGAACGTGCAGGCTGAGTCGATCGCCAAGGGCGAAGACGGCGCCTGGCGCACTAAAGATGGTGCTATCGTGGTGCAACTGAACTGGCAGCAGGACACTCAGTTAACCCTGAATTAATCAACCAACCGTTCTCCCGTTCAAAGCCAGTACAGCAGTTGGGTACTGGCTTTTTCAATTCAGGCTGTTTTTTTCTGGTTGCATCTAAATTTCAGCATTATAAGTTCTAATTTTATGCCTGTTGACTTCTAATTTTACATGCTTTAATTTCTAATTTTCAACAGTCGGAGTTCTCGATGTACCAACGCTTCGTAACATCACGGGTTACAGAGGCCCTTTCCGATACGCCTGTGGTGTTGATCGTTGGGCCTCGTCGCGCAGGTAAGACGACGCTAGCGCGACAAATGACAACTCCCGAAAGGCGCTACATCACCCTTGATGATCAGACTGTGCTTGAGGCGGCAAGAGCCGATCCGACAGGATTTATTCGTGGCATTGATGCCGCCATCATTGACGAAATTCAGCGTGCACCGGAGCTGTTGTTAGCTATCAAGAAAACGGTGGATGAGGATTACCGACCAGGCCGGTTTTTGCTCACCGGATCAGCCAATGTATTAACGCTACCACGTGTGGCAGATAGCCTGGCAGGTAGGATGGAAACCATAAGGCTGTTGCCATTGGCTCAAGCGGAGTTGCTGAGCAAGGTGCCAACATTTTTAGATCAACTATTTGCAGGAAAGTTACCATCAAATAAAGCTGGCATCTTTGGTGATGAACTGATTGCTACAGTCCTTGCTGGTGGCTTTCCAGAAGCAATTAGCCGTAATAACGAGAGGCGGCGGCAGGATTGGATGCATGCTTATCTGACTTCTGTACTCACTCGGGATCTGCGAGATATTGCTGATATTGAGAAACTGACAGAGCTACCTAAATTCGTCCGTCTACTGGCTGAATACTCAGGAAAACTCATCAATTACTCGCAATTTGGTAATAGCATCGATGTTTCTTACAAAACGGGACAGCGTTATGTTGGATTGCTCGAGCAGGTATTCCTTCTAACCCAGTTGCAGCCTTGGCATAGCAATAGGCTGAAGCGATTGGCAAAGACACCCAAGCTGCACTTTATGGACAGTGGCTTGTTGGCCGCTATCTCCGGGCTGAGTTGTGCACGGGTTCATGCACAACGGGGGGCCTTTGGAGCACTGCTTGAAAGCTTTGTATTTTCAGAAGTGCTCAAACTAATTACTGCATCGGAAGCTCGGCTGACACCCTATCATTTCCGCGATCACCTAAATCACGAAGTGGATCTCGTGCTGGAGCGTGATGATGGCATGATTGTTGGGATTGAAGTGAAAGCCAGCGCCACGGTGAAATCCAGCGATTTTGCCGGGCTAAAGGTGCTTGCCGATGCCTGCCAGGACCGTTTTGCCTATGGTGTGGTACTTTATGACAGCACTGACATTGTGCCGTTTGGCGAAAAACTGGCGGCGGTGCCTCTGTCGTGTCTTTGGGCGTGACCCAGGCTACAACAACAAATTCATTTCAAATAACAACTTCTGTAAACTCTGCCGATTATCCATCAACAGCAATAGCTCGATTTGATGTTGCTGCTGATTGACCGAGTAAAACAGGATGTTGTGTTGATTGAGCTGCCATTGGCGGTATTCGGTGATCCCGAGCGCTAATAGTCGCTCGCTGATCGGTGCTATTTCTGGTGTACCGGGTAAGTGATGCTTTATGCGTTGTTGGATGCTGGTGAGGGTGTCAGCTGCTTTTGCTTCACCGTACTTGTCGGTAAGAAAGGCTCTGAACCGCTGGACTGATAATTTGAACAGCGGCGAACTGACGATGAGAAAGTGCTTACTCAAATGCCTGCTCTACCGTCAGCTTTGCTTGTGGCAGTGTTTTTTCGGACAGTTTCAGTATCTTCAGCAATGCCAGTGTGTCCTGTTGAAGCTGATAGTCCTGATAGGATTGCACCACAAAAGCGGGTTTACCGTGTTTGGTGATCAGCAACTCTTCATGCAACTCCAGCGTGTTGGCATGTTCTTTCAGATAGGTCACGGTTTCGGTTTGCATAAACCACCCTTAAAAAGACTGTAAAAAGACCTTTAAGGGTAGCAAAGCAGTGGAGATTTTACCAGTAGGCTGCGGATTGAGCATTTCCAAGTCTAAGGTAAGGCGGTAGCTCTGGTGGTACCCGCAAGCAAGCAATGGTGAGTTCTGCGTCATCTTCCCGGACTTGAAAAGTCACAGTACTGTTTTCCAAGCATTGTTCACGAAATAACTGATAAGCAGCGGCACCATCGCGGAAAATTTGTAGCCCCTCCATCGCATGTATTTCGAAACCCTTTGCAAAAGGTTGGCAGGACTCGATCGGGTGAGTTTCCAGGTAGTCATCGTAACTACTAACGCTGATGGCATCGCAGTGCATATGCATCAAATGTCGGATGATTTGCCGGCCCCAATGTTGCTGCATCTGAGCCGGGTAGTCATTGCTTAAACTGAGGATGGTGTCGAAGGGTTCGTACCATGCCATCACTTCAGCCAGGTTATCAAGATCCGTTTCAGTACTGAACCGGTAGAATGCTGTTGATAAATCTGTGGAGCCTGTGAAGTGCTTCAAGGCTGAAAAGTAGTGGTTTTGGCCATAGCTTTGGTGTTCTCCGGCATGCTGGAAAATATGTTGCCAAACATCAAACAACGAAAGCTCCGGAGCCTTTGCTTTTACTGCAAGGTGAGTGGCAAACGCCATGGTAGCGCCACAGTTGTAGTAATTTCTATTGCGCCATAGCTGGGCTGATTGCTCGAGAGACTCAGCGCCTTTGTTGACAATACAGAGGTTGGCAGCCTCTTCGAACTTCTGCATCATTTGCTTGCTGGTCAGCAGGCCAAAGTCACGCATGGCAAAATAGGCAAAGGCATCGGCGCCCCCCTCATGCAGCCAGGCATGGTTTTCGTTATCCACCGAAAACATCTCGCCGTTCCAGAAATGAGCGGCTTCATGCGCCAAAAAGTGAAATAACCGGTTAAACAGAGCGCTATCCTCTTGCTGCCAATGCGCGCCATTGATGGTCAGTTGCACCAAGCCATCCAGGGTACCACCACTGTAGTTGGCAAAATTTCCATCCAGCCGGTCGTAATTAAAAAACACCATGGGTTTGAAGCTTAAAGGCTGATCTGTGTTATCCGCATAATAGTCAAACAGCTTTGGAAAGTACTTTTGGCTGGCCTCCCATACCCAGGATGGTAGCTTAGGGTCCACAATGGCGAGCAGGTTGTCGGTTTCCATGGCTGGGATAGTGCCAAAGTAAATGTAGGTACCGCTTCGGTTTGGAAACCAAGAAGCCTGCTCTTGGTAATTGTGTCCCAGAAAAGCAATGTTTTGTCCCGCGGCATAAAAATGAAACTGGACCTTGCCAAAAGAAGCGCCAATGGAGCTGATGGCTTTATCGTCAATGATATTAGCGCCTAGCGCCAGATGGTGGCTATAAAGCAGGACACTACCATCGCTAAACCGGACATTTGGGGTGTAGTCTTTTTCAATAAAGTCGTAGGACGAGGGGAATGTGAGTTCCAGCGAGGTAAAGTCGCTGCCATCAATGCTTCTAATCAAGACCACTTCACCAGCCTGATCCCATCTGAACTTTGAAGTGTCTAGCCGGTAAAGGTTGCTGCGGTCAAAATTACTGCTGCGGCTAAATGCAACATGATTCACCGCTATGGGCAGTTCATAGCTAACGTGCCACGCATCTTCTGCTACTTGGTACTTGATGTGAATATGCAGGGTGTAATCGTTGTCCTGAGCACTTAGCGGAAGAGAAATCAGGAATAACAAAAGGCCAAACACTAAGCAGAGAGCTGTGGTTTTGTATGACATGCGGGAAATTCATTAAATAAAAAATTGTTTACCATTAAGTTTCATAAACGTCAATTATTATGCGGTTGCTAGAGTGCGTTTGTGCTTGCAGCTGGCTGAGCACTCAAGGCCAGTTGCTATCTAATTACAAAGTTTCACCACTTTTTCCTGTCGTTTTGGTCGAAATACGACATCCTTAACCGACTAGCCTTAAAAGCAGTTCAAAGGAGAGCACGATGACCAATCAAGAGCATGCGAAGCAGATCCGGCAGTTGATAGACAGCTGGAGCCAGGCGGTGGCCCGTAAAGATGTCGGAGCCATTATGCAGTTTTACAGCCCGCAACTTCGGGCTTTTGATGCGATAGGGCCGTTGCAGTTTCAAAGCTGCGATGCCTATCAACAGCACTGGCAGCATTGCATGACTTTCTGCCCTGGTGAGTTTCGCTTTGAAGTACACCAGCTGGAAGTGCAGGCCGATACCGAGCTGGCTTTTTGCCACTTTTTAAATTACGGCGGTGGCACCGATAGTGAAGGCCAGTTGCATCTGTGCTGGCTACGCTGTACTCAGTGCTGGCAACTACAGCCTGATGGCTGGAAAATTATCCACGAGCACTTTTCTGTGCCGATGGAGATGGAATCCGGTCAGGGGCAGTTTGAATTGCAGCCGGATCAGTAGGGTCTTTGCACCAGTAGATGACACTTTTGCTGGCTTGAATACGTATTCATCTTGTTGTTGCACCATAATAGGGTTATCAAAGACAGA
>JAFIFR010000169.1 GCA_020831935.1 Alkalimonas sp. | reverse complement strand
AAGCGGTGTAGGCATAGGGTTGCAAAAGATGCAGTTTTACTGCGCTGCTGTGGCTCCCCACGTCACGCTGGTGGCGGCATTTCTGTGCACGCAACAACCATCGTTGTGCTTGTAACTGCCTTCGTACTGTGTCACTTAGGTTAAACCTTGGCACACTGCTTCTTTTTCCTGCGCTGAACGCGTATACTAGTCAAGAATGAAATGAAAACAGATAGAATGCGCCATGAGGCGTTAATTGTAAGGAAAATCCCACGTGACACCCATCATTAAATCTTTCCCGTTTGGCCAACACACTTGTACTTTAGAAACCGGCGTTATCGCCCGTCAGGCAGACGCAGCCGTTTTGGCCAGCATCGGCGACACCTCGGTTCTGGTGACCGTGGTTGGTAAAAAACAACCCAAGCCAGGCCAGGACTTTTTCCCACTGACGGTAAACTACCAGGAAAAAATGTACGCAGCCGGTCGGGTACCAGGCGGCTTCTTCAAGCGTGAAGGCCGTCCATCAGAAGGCGAAACCTTAACAGCGCGTCTGATTGATCGCCCAATTCGCCCACTGTTTCCAGAAGGCTTCACCAACGAAGTTCAGGTGATTGCAACGGTCGTATCAGTGCAGCCTGAAATTCAGCCAGATATCGTTGCCTTGCTGGGTACTTCTGCAGCGCTGGCGCTTTCTGGTATTCCTTTTGCTGGCCCTATCGGTGCCGCCCGTGTTGGTTACATCAACGACCAGTACGTGCTGAACCCATCAGAAGCAGAGCTGAAAGAAAGCAAGCTGGATCTGGTGGTCGCTGGTACCAACAACGCCGTGCTGATGGTGGAATCCGAAGCCAACCTGCTGTCGGAAGACATCATGTTGGGCGCAGTGGTCTACGGCCATGAGCAAATGCAGGTCGCTATCACCGCCATCAACGAGCTGAAAGCAGAAGCTGGCAAACCAGCCTGGGATTGGCAGGCTCCGGCGAAAAACGAGGCGTTGATCGAAAAGGTGCAAAACCACTGTGCTGCGGCTCTGAGCGAAGCCTATCAGATCACTGAAAAAGCCAAGCGTTACGACCGCATCAAAGAAATCAAAGCCGAGCTGATTGAGAAGCTGACCGCTGAGCTGGCTGAAGGTGAAAGCCTGGATGAGCACGAAGTCGGTGATGTGTTCCACGAGCTGGAAAGCAAAACCGTTCGTAGCCGTATTATCGCTGGTGAGCCACGCATCGATGGCCGTGAGCCAGACATGGTCCGTGCCCTGAGCGTGATGACCGGTGTCCTGCCACGTACCCACGGTTCTTCACTGTTCACCCGTGGTGAAACTCAGGCGCTGGTCACCTGTACTTTAGGGACTGCCCGTGATGCACAGAACGTCGATGACTTGCTGAGCGAGAAAAAAGACTACTTCATGCTGCATTACAACTTCCCTCCATACTGTGTGGGCGAGACTGGCATGGTCGGTTCACCGAAGCGTCGCGAAATCGGCCACGGTCGTCTGGCCAAGCGTGGTGTGCAAGCGGTGATGCCATCGTTTGATGAGTTCCCGTACACAGTGCGTCTGGTGTCTGAAATCACCGAATCAAACGGCTCCAGCTCGATGGCGTCTGTTTGTGGTTCTTCCCTGGCGATGATGGATGCCGGTGTGCCGATCAAAGCCTCGGTGGCTGGTATTGCCATGGGTCTGGTCAAAGAAGGTGACAACTTTGTGGTGTTGTCCGACATTCTGGGTGACGAAGATCACCTGGGCGACATGGACTTCAAAGTGGCCGGCACTGCCGAAGGCATCACTGCGCTGCAGATGGACATCAAAATTGACGGCATTACCCGCGACATCATGCAAATTGCGTTAAAGCAAGCCAAAGCGGCTCGTTTGCACATTCTGCAAGTGATGGATCAGGCAATTTCCTCGCACCGTGAAGAGTTGTCTGAGCACGCGCCCCGCATTTACTCCTTAAGCATCAACCCGGAGAAAATCCGTGATGTGATTGGTAAAGGCGGCGCTGTGATCCGTCAAATCACCGAAGAGTCCGGTTGTACCATCGAAATCGAAGACGACGGCACGGTCAAAGTGGCGGCGACCAACAGCAAGCAAGCTCAGGTTGCCATCGACAAGATCATGCTGATCACCGCCGAGCTGGAAGTGGGTCGGATCTACGACGGCGAAGTGGTTCGTATTGTTGATTTCGGTGCTTTCGTCAACGTGCTGCCTGGTAAAGACGGCCTGGTCCACATTTCGCAAATTGCGGAAGAGCGGGTCAACACCGTGTCGGATCACCTGACCCTGGGCCAGAAGGTCAAAGTGAAGGTGCTGGAAGTCGACAAGCAAGGACGGGTTCGTCTGAGCATCAAAGAAGCACAAAGCAAGCAGGACGCACCTGCTGAGCCAGCGGATGCCTAATCGCATGCCCTGGCGGGCTCTGGCAGCAGCTTGTCTGCTGCTGGGCCTGAGTGGCTGTGCCAGCCAGCACAGCCACCCCTCTCCTTATTGGCTCACCCCCGAGCCCTTACCGGTACAGCAACGCACTGAAGTGGCGATTGCCCGTCTGACTGAAATCCTCCATCGCGCCGATCTGACCGAACCACAATTGGCCCAATTGCACTACGATCGTGGTGTGATGTACGAAAGTGTGGGTTTAACGGTATTGGCACGCTTTGATTTTATGCGGGCGCTGCGGCTGCAGCCGGACTTGGCGGGTGCCTACAATTTCATGGGGATCCATTACACCCTGGCCGGCAACTTTGAGCAAGCCTACGAGGCTTTTGACTCGGTGCTGGAGCTGGATCCCAGCTACGAGTTTGCTTACCTGAACCGCGCTTTGGCGCTGTACTATGCCGGTCGCATTGACCTCTCGCTGTACGACTTTGTGGAGTTTCAGCAGCGCGAGTCCACCGATCCCTACCGGGCGGTCTGGCTCTATCTGGCCACCGCCGAACTGGATCCAGAACAGGCCAGAGCGCAGCTGCTGCTGCAACGCGAAGAGCTGGACGAGGCCAATTGGGGCACCTGGTTGGCCGATTTTTTCCTGGGCCGGATCAATGAAAGCGAGTTGCTGCTCAGTGTCAGTCAGGAGCTGACCAGTCCGCGCCAACTGGCTGAGCGACTCTGTGAAGCTTATTTCTACCTGGCCAAGTGGCACAGCATGCAAGGCGATGCCGAGCGCGCCATGCAGAACCTTAAGTTGTCGCTGGCCACCAACGTCTTCGAGTTCCTCGAGCATCGCTTCGCCCGGCTGGAATTGGCCCGGCTGCGCGATGAACCCCTGAGTGCTGAGGATGGCTTTTTCTAAGATGCCGGCTGGCAGCGTACGCCCAAGACTTGCTGGCCTGGCACTGCTGCTGGGGCTATTGGCTTGTCAGCCCAAAGGGCCAGGGCTGGAACAAGCGCTGCTGGATGCGGCGCAGTCCGATGCCCAGGCGGCTCATCGTTTGGCACAGCGTCGGCTGGCCAATCAGGAACTCGACGCTGCCCAGCACTGGTTTGAACACGCCTGGTCGCTTGGTGAACCCGCTGCCGCAACCGGTGCCGTGATGTTACGGCAACGCCAGCAAGGGGCTCTGGCTGCGGCCAAATGGCTGGAACAGCAGCATCAACAGCTGCTAGAGGACTCTGGGCTGGATTTAGCCGCGCTCGGGCTCTGGCATCTGCAAGCCCGCTCCCAAGCCGACTGGCCGTTTTGGCTCTATCCCGGCTTGACCGACCAGCCTGGCTGGTTTCCCGAACAAGGCTGCCAGTTGCACATTCAACCTATTGCGGTCAACAGCGCCGCGGCCCGTCAATGGCAACAACTGCAGCATGATTGGCAACAGGATAGCCAGTTGAGCCAGCTGGCGGTCTGCTTTACCCCACTTCGACTGATCAGCAGCACCGAACTGGCATGCACAGAAAACAGCGCTACCCGCATTGACTGTGATTACCAACGCTTAATTCCTTATATCCGCGATGCTTCGGTGCAGCAGCTGATTATTCTGGGCGGGCGTGGCAAAGCAAGCTACAACAATGGCATCATTCAGCTGCCCGAGCGGGCCGGGTTATCACTTCTGCGGCATGAATTTATGCATATTTTCCAGTTTATGGATGAGTATGCGCTGCCCGCCGAGGCCGCCCAAGAAGTCTGTCAGCCCGATCGCCTCTATCCCAACATTCTGATAGGCCGTGACCAGCTGGCGGCGTATCAACAGCACTGGGGTCGCTTGCCAGAGCCATTGGCGCTGACACCGGTCGATACCTGCAACAATACCCCCTATCAGGCCTATCGGCTGATTAGCGAAAGCAACAGCATGGAATGGCACCAGCTGGATTTGCCGGATTACTACCTGCAATTGGTGGAGCAGAAACTGCAGCAGCCTGAGCAGTTGATGCCGGTGCAGTATTTTCTGGCCTATCAGGCCCGGTTGCAAGAGGCTGATGCGGATTGGCTGCGGCTGATGCAGTTGGCTGAGGAGTTGGGCTACCCCGATGCAAGTCGCTTGCTTAATCTTTATGAGTTAGCTCAGAGAGCTCACGCTCCAACAGCTGATCATCACCCAGGTTCAGTTGCACCAGTCGTTTTAAGTGACTGATGCTGTCGAGATCTATTTTTTCGCAGTGCAAACCCAACAAGTTTTCCCGTTGATGGGCAATGCTGACCAGCATCTGAATACTCAGTTGGCTGTCTTGCAGCGGGAAATGCAGCTCCATCTGCTGCACATGCTCGGGCAAGGTTTCGGGTCTGGTGACCAGAGCGCCTTTTAACGACAAATCCAACAGGGTCGTTTCGTAACGTTGCTGTCCAAGATGCAGGCTGGCCGGCCCCTGAAAGGCAATGCGGTGAAAACGGCGGTTGTCCATAAAAGCCCCCATTGGCTGAGATTGCTTCAAGCATAGCCGGTTCATCCCACTTTATCATCTGTTTTTAGGGTGAAATTGGTAAAGAAACAAAGCCTGCATTACACTTGAATCAGAGCC
>JAFIFR010000168.1 GCA_020831935.1 Alkalimonas sp. | reverse complement strand
AAAACACGAATTTGAGTTCCACCCCATCCTTTAGTTGCGGTAAGGCATTTTGCAAGGCGCGCCAGGCTGCATCGCGACCGGCCCGGTCGCCATCGTAACAGCAGACTACCGAGCGGCAGTAACGAAACAGCGTTTGCATGTGATCGCTGGTGGTGGCGGTGCCGAGGCTTGCGACGGCAAAATCGATGCCTTGCTCCGACAAAGCCACCACATCCATGTAGCCTTCAACCACCAGTACCTGATCCAGCCGTTCTTGCTGCTGACGGGCTTCGAACAACCCATAGAGCTCACGTCCTTTATGAAACAGCCGGGTTTCCGGCGAGTTCAGGTATTTGGGCGTGCCGTCATCAAACACCCGACCGCCAAAGGCGATGACCCGACCACGGCGATCGCGAATGGGAAACATCAAACGATGACGGAAAAAATCGTACTCGCGGCCTTGGTCATTGCGGTTGGTGAGCTTGAGCTCAAACAACTGATCGCGTGTCTTTTTGTCCGAGCCAAGCTGACGCAGCAAGAAATCCCAGCTATCTGGCGCGACCCCGATGCCAAATTTTTGCACTGTGGCCGGACTTAAGCCGCGCCGCTTCAGGTAGACCTGCGCTTCGGCACTGGCTGGGCCTTGCTGCAATTGTTGTTGCCAGAGGGTGCTGGCTTTTTGCATCAACTGATAGTCATCGGCCTGACCTGTGGGTCGGGCCGGGCCACCACCTTCACGCGGCACTTCCAGATGGTGCATGGCCGCCAGTTCTTCAATGGCCTCCGGAAACTCCAGTTGCTCGTATTCCATTAAGAAGGTAATGGCATTGCCATGGGCGCCACAGCCAAAACAATGGTAAAACTGTTTGTCCTGACTGACAGTGAAGGAGGGCGTTTTTTCGTTATGAAAAGGGCAGCAAGCCGAATGATTGCGGCCTTTCTTCTTCAAAGGCACACGCTGATCAATCAGCTCGACGATGTCGGTTCGAGCCAGCAAATCATCAATAAACTGTCGCGGGATCTGTCCTGCCACTGGATAGTTTCACTTTGCTCAGAAAAAGACAAACCGTGCCAAAAGCACGGTGTAGTCAGCCAGGCTGTTGTCTGTGCCGGCCGTATTCACAGCCGGTCGACAGTATGACGCTTTATTGCTTTGTGAGCTGCTTGCACAGCCGCTGCCTGCCGGGCAATAAAACGTAGTTGCAGCGCTCCGGTCTAGTACAGATTAGTACAGACGGATGCGACGTGCATTTTCGCGAGAAAGTTTCTTGGCGTGGCGTTTAACCGCAGCCGCTTTCTTGCGCTTACGAATCCAGGTAGGCTTCTCGTAGAATTCTTTTGCGCGCACGTCAGCCAGGATACCGGCTTTTTCACAAGAGCGCTTGAAACGACGCAGAGCTACGTCAAAGGGTTCGTTTTCTTTTACTTTAACAACAGGCATTAAATTCTCACCTCGGTTTATCCGGTCAGTCAGCGACCAATACGATTAAAAATGGTGCGGCATTTTACTCAAAAGCCAGGGGGCTTGTAAAGGGATTCTGTGGATCGCTGGTGATTTAGCTCGGATCCCAGTACAATTCGCGGGTTTTCGGCCGGAGGTAACGATGCGGGTACTGGGAATTGAGACGTCCTGTGATGAAACAGGCATTGCCATTTACGACACCAAACTGGGCTTATTAAGCCATCAGCTGTACAGCCAGGTCAAGTTGCATGCCGATTACGGCGGGGTGGTACCGGAGCTGGCATCGCGTGACCATGTGCGTAAAACCCTGCCGTTGATCCGGGCTGCGCTAAAAGAAGCCAACAGCAATGCCGCTGATATTGATGGCGTGGCCTATACCGCAGGCCCTGGTTTGGCCGGTGCCTTGCTGGTGGGGGCCTCCATTGGCCGAAGTCTGGCCTTTGCCTGGCAAAAACCGGCCATCGGCGTGCATCATATGGAAGGCCACTTGCTGGCACCGATGCTGGAAGCTGAGCCGCCGGCCTTTCCTTTTTTAGCCTTGCTGGTATCCGGTGGCCACACCCAGCTGGTGGCGGTGGCCGGCATTGGCCAATACCAACTGTTGGGCGAGTCCATCGACGATGCCGCCGGTGAAGCCTTTGATAAAACAGCCAAATTGATGGGGCTGGATTACCCCGGTGGACCTTTGCTGGCCAAAATGGCGGTTGCAGGCGACCCGGTCGCGCACCGCTTTCCACGGCCCATGCTGGACAGGCCAGGGCTGGACTTTAGTTTCAGTGGCCTGAAAACCGCGGCCTCACAAGTCATTGCCAAAGCTGGCAGCGATGCGCAGAGCCGGGCCGATATTGCGGCTTCGTTTCAACAAGCGGTGGTGGATACCTTGGTCGCCAAGTGCGAGCGGGCGCTGGAGCAAACGGGTCTGAGTCGTTTGGTGGTGGCCGGTGGCGTCAGTGCCAATAGTTCGTTGCGTGAACAGCTGGCTGCTTTGTTGAAAAAACGCGGCGGTGCCGTTTATTATCCGCGGAAAGAGTTTTGCACCGACAATGGTGCCATGATTGCCTTTGCCGGCCATCAACGCTTGCTGGCAGGGCAGCAGCAGGATCTGGCGATTGTGGTGCAACCGCGTTGGCCGATGGAGCAGCTGTCAGCTCTGTAAGCCGGGCTATTCTTTCAGATTTTTATCTTTATCCCAGACCCGGCTTTCGGTACCACGCAGCAACCGGGCAATATTCTGATGATGGCGGGCAATAATCAATACGCTGAGCATCAGCACCGGCAGGGTGTACATCGGCTTGATAAACCAGGTAAACACAGGTGCTAAACCAACGGTAATAATGGCGGCCAACGACGAGTAGCCGGTAATGGCCAGCACCAGCACCCAGCTGGCTAACAGCAGGCCGGTTAAATCCAGCCCTATCGGCATCATGGTGCCAAGGGCGGTGGCTACCGCCTTCCCCCCTTTAAAACCAAAAAACAGCGGGTAGATGTGGCCCAGGCAGGCGCAAATGCCAATGAACCCCAGGTAAAGGGGCTCCACGCCCAAAAAGTAGGATCCCCAGACCGGAATGGTGCCTTTTAAAATATCAAACAACAGCACCAGCGCCGCTGGCAGCTTACCGCCGCTGCGCAGCACATTGGTGGCACCGGGGTTGTTGGAGCCAGTGGTTCTTGGATCGGGTAAGCGGAACAGCTTGCTAATCAGCACCGCCGACGAGATGGATCCCAGCAAATACGCCAGCAGCATCAGAGTCAGGATCAAGGGTGTCATCAATGCGGTTCCTCAGCCTGGATTTTTACGTTAAGATCGGCGTCGCCTGGTCAAGGTGGTGACAACCTATCCAATCGGCCTGTCTTCGCATCTTACCCTGAACCTGCAGTGGAATGAACTGATGGATACTGTTTTTATTAAAAAGTTGTGCATCGATACGGTGATTGGTGTGTACGAATGGGAAAAGTCCATTCAGCAGCGGCTGGAGTTGGATTTGGAGCTGCAGTGCGATACCCGTCAGGCTGCTGCCAGTGACGATATCCGTCAGGCGCTGGATTACAGTGTGATAGCGACCCAGGTGACCGAGTTGGTGCAGCGCGAACCCATCGAGCTGATCGAAACTGTGGCTGAGCGGGTAGCCGCTTTATTGTTGCAAAACTTTGTCACCAACCGCGTCCAGGTTATCGTGAGCAAACCTGGCGCGGTACCGACCGCTGAAACCGTGGGTGTGCGCATTGTGCGGGAGGCTGGCTGATGGCTTTTATTTTAATCAGCATTGGCAGCAATATTGAGCGAGAAAAGCATATCCGCATTGCCATCCGTGAGTTAAAGCAAGCGTTTGGAACCTTAGACATTTCGTCCGTATACGAGAGTGAGGCAGTTGGTTTTGACGGCGAGCCTTTTTACAACCTGGTGGTCGGGGCTAACACCGACTTATCGATTGAAGCTTGCGTTGAGTTGTTTAAAGCCATTGAAGATCGCCATGGCCGTAAGCGCAATGTGGCTCGTTTTTCCGGCCGGACGCTTGATTTGGACTTGCTGACCTACGATCAGATGATGTGCCAGCAGCCGATTGAACTTCCACGTGATGAAATCACCAAAAATGCCTTTGTGCTGTTGCCGTTGGCTGAGTTGGTGCCGGATGCGATCCATCCGCTGACAGGCCAAAGCTACCGCCAATTATGGCAAGACTACCCGAAGCAGCAAAAGCTGTGGACGGTGCCTTTTTCATGGAGTGAAAGCTAAGTGAGTACCATCGAAATTCTTATTTTATCGATTATTCAAGGCATTACTGAGTTTCTTCCTATATCTTCCTCGGCACATTTGATCTTGCCCTCGGCCATTTTAGGCTGGGAGGATCAAGGCGTTGCCTTTGATGTGGCGGTGCATGTCGGCACCCTGGCCGCAGTAGTGCTGTATTTTCGCCGCGATGTCGGGCGGATTTTGGTCGGCTGGATGCACTCTTTACGCGGCCAGCAAAGCACCCATGGTACTCTGGGCTGGATGCTGATTGTGGCGACCATACCGGCGGGCCTGGCCGGTTTGCTGTTTGCCGGCTTGATTGAAACGGTGCTGCGCTCGCCCTGGGTGATTGCCTGCACCACGCTGATTTTTGGTAGCTTGCTCTGGTACGCCGATCGCACTGCCAAACAGCAAACCGATGTGATGCATTTAAGCTGGCGCCAGGTGCTGGTGATTGGGGTGGCCCAGGCCGTGTCGCTGATTCCGGGTACCTCTCGCTCTGGTGTGACCATGACGGCCGGCCTGATGATGGGGCTGGATCGCGCCAGTGCCGCCCGTTTTTCGTTTTTAATGTCCATTCCGATCATTGTGCTGATCGGGCTTTATCAAACCAGCAAATTGATTAAGAACCCGGAGATTTACGATATTCCAGCGCTTGGCATGGGCATGCTGCTGTCCTTTTTCAGTGCTCTGGTGTGCATTCACTTGTTTTTGAAAATCATCAGCCGGATGGGCATGCTGCCCTTTGTCATTTACCGGTTGGC
>JAFIFR010000167.1 GCA_020831935.1 Alkalimonas sp. | reverse complement strand
CGTGACAATATCTGGCTGATTGCCACCAAAGCCAAGCTGCAGCAACTGCAAGGGCGCCCCTTGTTAAGTGACAGTGGCGATGTGGCGCTGGATCAGCAGTTGCAAGGCTTGATCCCAGTGCTGACCGGCTACAACGATTATGTGATGTATCGACTGGGAGAACCCGACTTATGAATGCAACCGCCTACGTAGCCGCCGTCGCTGACTATCTGGATGCCATGATCCCGACGGCAAGTGATGACGAGCTCTTTGCTGCCGGTTATTTACGCGGACACTTTGATTTGGCGGTGGGAAGGTTGGAAGTGGCCGCAAAGCCTTTTGCATCGCAGGACATTCAGGCTGGGGTGGAGAAAAGCCTGACTGAGGCCATTGCCCACGGCGAGCTGAACGACAGCGATCAGCAGCTGGTGCAGCAGCTTTGGCAGCATTTGCAGCAGGTCGGTACCGCCGAAGCCTGACAGAGCACTCACTTTGCGGTAGTATAAGCACTCGTTGCTGCACCATGCAGCGCCAATCACAAAGTGAGTTTTATGTCAGAACAATACACATCTCTTGAGCAGCACGCCAGCTACGGCATTGGTTTGCAAATGGGCCAGCAATTGGCCGACAACCCTTTTGACGGCCTGGATATTGACGCCGTGGCTGCTGGTTTAAAAGCGGCTTTTCAAGGCGAAACTCCAGCGGTCTCTGATGAGCTGATCCGTGCCGCTTTCACTGAAATCAGCCAGCGGATGCAAGCGGCTCAGGCAGAAAAAGCCGAGGTTTCAGCCAAAGTCGGGCAAGATTTCCTGGCAGAAAATGCCAAGCGCGCCGAAGTGACGGTCACAGCCTCTGGTTTGCAGTACGAAGTGTTGAACGCGGGTGAGGGTGACAAGCCTGCGCGTGAGTCGACCGTTCGCACTCACTACCACGGTACACTGATTGATGGCACTGTGTTCGACAGTTCCTATCAGCGTGGCGAGCCTGCGGAGTTTCCGGTATCCGGCGTGATTGCCGGCTGGACCGAAGCGCTGCAAATGATGCCGGTCGGTGCCAAGTACCGCCTGTACATCCCGCATGAGCTGGCCTATGGTGAGCGCGGCGCGGGCCACGCGATTCCACCATTCAGCGCCTTGGTGTTTGATGTGGAATTGCTGGCGATTGTTGAGTAATCAGCCTTTGTATGGGTTCGGGTTAATCCGAACCCATTGGCAGGCCAGTACCAGCAAGGCCACCAGACCATAAGCAATAAAAATCCACCGCATCCAGTCGGCCATACTGGCGCCGGCAAACTGCCAGTCAATGGCACCACAGGGCCCGATCGGATCGAACAATGCCGGTAACCACTCGTGCAGTGGTAACCAGTCGGGGAAATCGGCAAAAAGCGCGCAACTGTAAAAACCGCCTTCAGCAATCAGTTGCTCAATGTCGCTCAGCTTTCGTGCCTCCAGCCAACCATAGCCTGCAGCGGCCAACCAGCCCAGGGTGGCACTCAATCGAAGCAGCAAACTACCCGGAGCCAGCAAGCCAAGCAATGCAGCCAGCATAATGCCGGCAACCGCAGCCCGGATGTAGACGCACTGCATACACGGCTCTAGCCCCATTCCATATTGAAAATACAAGGCCGTCAATTGCAGGCCGCTGGCGGTCAGCAGCAACAGCAGCCAGCTACGCCGCTGTTGTGAGAATTGTTTAAGCCACTCCAACATCATTGGGCTCCGGGAAAATTTTATTTTTGAGGCACTTACTCTATGCCATTGCGCCCTTGCTGACAACCATCCGGGACTATTCTGCCGGCAAATAGGGAGTGCCACTTGTTAACTGGCTGTTCTCTGGTACAATCAGTCGATATTTTTGAATGCCAACACAGCAAAGGTGGATCTTCCCGGATGACCAACCTAATCAAAGCACAAAGCCCAGCTGGTTTTGCTGAAGAATACATCGTCGACTCCATTTGGAATGGCAAATTTGCCCCAGGCTCAATTTTGCCGGCAGAGCGCGAGCTCTCTGAGCTGATTGGTGTCACCCGAACCACCTTGCGTGAAGTCCTGCAGCGTCTGGCCCGGGACGGTTGGCTCACCATTCAGCATGGCAAACCCACCAAGGTGAACAATTTCTGGGAAACCTCAGGTCTGAACATTTTGGAAACCCTGGCTCGGTTGGATCAGGATCAGATGCCTGATCTGGTCAACGAGCTGTTGTCGGCGCGCACCAACATCAGCGCCATTTACATTCGTGGTGCCATTAAAACGCATCGGGAAGAAGCCATGGCAGCCTTTGCCGGTGCCGATCAATTGCCGGATAGCGCAGAAGCCTTTGCGGACTTTGATTATGAACTCAATCACGAGCTGGCGCTGCATTCATCCAACCGCATTTATGTGTTGATCCTGAATGGTTTTCGCGGTTTGTACACCAAGATCGCCCGCTTTTATTTTTCCCAGCCAGAAGCCCGTGAGCTGGCACGCTTGTACTACAAAGAGCTGCTGGCGTATGCCGAAGCCGGTCGTCACGATGAAGTGATTGCCGTTGTGCGGAAATACGGTTGGGAAAGCGGTAAGATTTGGTCTGGCTTACGGGCCAGCATTCCTAAGGATTTAATGGAATAACAGTCTACCGCTAAAAAAACCGCTACGGCGGTTTTTTTCTGTCTCAAAGCACAGTATCATTAAAAGGAATATGTTATTCCTTTTTGTTATATGCTGAGTGGTTATGACTGCAAACTTGCCCTTAAAACGCACTGAAATCTACCTGGATAACAATGCAACCACGCCGGTGTTGCCATGCGCTGCTGCCGCTGTGCAGCATCATATGATGCAATCCTTTGGCAATCCCAGCAGTGTGCATGCTACAGGCATTAAAGCCAAAGTGGAGCTGGAAGCTACCCGTCAGTTGGCCCGTCAGTTGATTGGTGCCGGTAACGGCGAGGTTGTTTTTAATTCCGGTGCCACTGAGGGTATACAGGCAGCTGTGTTGTCTGCGCTGACCAAGGCGAAAGCCGAAGGCAGAACAGGTGCTGGCACCCTGCTGTTGTATGGCGCCACAGAGCACAAAGCGGTCCCGCAAAGTTTGCAACATTGGAATGAATTGTTGGGTTTGGAAGCAAGTCTTTGCGCCATCCCGGTTGATCGGCATGGGCGCTTGTGCCAGCGTTTTATTGCCGAGCACCTGCCAAAAGCTGCGGTGATTTGCACTATGGCGGCCAATAACGAGACCGGCGTAATGCAAGATTTAGCTGCGCTGGAAGTTTGTATCCGCCAGCACCGTCCTGACATTCCCTGGCTGGTCGATTGCGTGCAGGCGCTGGGGAAAATGACACTGGATCTGCAAAGTACCAGCATTGACTATGCACCTTTTAGTGGCCATAAACTCTATGCTCCCAAAGGCATCGGTTTTTTGTACGTCCGTGCCGGCGCGCATTATCAGCCATTGATTGTGGGCGGAGGGCAGGAGAGCGGTTTGCGCTCTGGTACCGAGAATTTACCCGGTGTCGCTGCGCTGCATGCCATTTTCTCCGAATTGCTGAAAACCGAAGGCTCGGTATTTCAGCCGGCATCAAGGCTTTGGCAATACCGGGAACAGCTGCTAACTGCCTTACGCCAGGTTTTTCCTGAGCTGGTGCTCAACAGCGATGCCCCCTACGCTGTGCCGACCACCATTAATTTCTCAGTGCCGGGCTTTTACAGTAAAGACATCATGGACTTGTTTGATGCCGCCGGCATCCGGGTCAGCTCAGGCTCGGCTTGCAGTTCCAAGGTGCCCAGCAGCTTTGTGCTGGATGCGATGGGGCTGGAAGCATGGCGCTCGCAGGGTTCCATTCGTTTGTCCTTTGGCCCGGCTATGATGCCCGCTGAGTGCCAGCAAGCCTGCCAGCGCATCCTGGAGTTGGCTGCTGTGGTGCAAAAGCATTGCCTGGTGCTGACCGACGCCACCCCGACACTGGAGTGGCATACCAAGGGCCTGACCCAATTAAAGCATGAAGGTTTTTGCAGTTATCTGCTGGTTTGTCCAGAAACCCGGTCTGCGATAGTGATTGATGCCGCGCTCCCATTACTTGGGCGTTTGCAGGCGATGATACAGGGCCAGCAGTTGCAGCTCAAAGCGGTGCTGGATACGCATCAGCATCCTGACCATGCTTCGGTCCGAACTGAGCTATGTACCTTATTGCAACTGGATTGTCGCCAACCCACCGATGCTTTGGGCTGGCCTGCAGAAACGCATGAGCTGCTTTGTGGTCAGTATCGCTTGCGACGGCTGGACACGCCCGGTCATTGCCCCGGTGCCAGCAGTTACCTGCTGTATCAGCAGGATGTGCTCAGAGCCGCTTTTGTCGGCGACTTGCTGCTACCTGGCGGGGTAGGGCGAACGGATTTGGCTGGTGGCGATGCCAAAGCCTTGCAAGGCAGTCTGCAGCGTCTGCAACAGCATATTCAGCCGGATACTTTATTGCTATCCAGTCACGATTACGCCCAGCGCTTTTTTACCACCCTCTCAATTGCCTGCGATGAGCAGCCGTTGTTACGATCTTTGTTGCAAGATGAGCTACCGAGTGATGACTGGCAGCAAGTCACCAATATCCAGGCTTGTCAATTGCAAGCGCTCGAGCAGCATTTTTGTGGTTTGGTCGAGGTGATGCCAACCGATGCGAAGGCGACCATTGCACCTGAGCAACTGGCGGAATTTATGCACTTGCAACCCAATCTGCAGGTAGTAGATGTGCGCGAACCGCATGAGCAGAGCGCAGGTGCATTGGCTCCTTACTTGCCAGCAGGTTGTATGGTGCGGGAGGTGCCTTTGTCCAAGCTATGCCATTTGCTTAGCCATGCCGATTGGCAGCTGGATACGCCTTTGCTAATGGTGTGCCGTACCGGCAATCGCAGTCTGGTTGCCTGTCAGGTGTTAAGCCGGCTTGGTTTTCGCCACTTGTACAATTTAAAAGGTGGTATGGCGCTGATTAGTTGAAAAAAGGGCCAGCATCAGCTGGCCC
>JAFIFR010000166.1 GCA_020831935.1 Alkalimonas sp. | reverse complement strand
TGCGCAGCCATTGGCTGGTCAGACGCTGGTGCTGACCGGTACCTTAAGCAGCATGGGAAGGGATGACGCCAAAGCCTTGTTGCAGCGCTTAGGGGCGAAAGTCTCCGGCTCGGTGTCGAAAAAAACCTATGCCGTTATCGCCGGGGAAAATGCCGGCTCCAAGCTGGCCAAAGCCGAAGAATTGGGGGTTCCGGTGTGGGATGAGGCGCAAATGCAGGCACTCTTTGCCGAACATGGAGTCGCCTGATGGATGCGTTGCACGACTTGCTGCTGCAATGGGGCGCTTTGTTCCGGCCTTATATTCGGGACATTGCCCTGGCCATGGTGGCTACCAGCCTGGTGGTGTTTGGCGATGACATCAACCGCTTTATTCGCCGTCAGGTGGCGGGGATGCACTTTGTTTGGCGCACGCTGATCTTTGTGCTGGTCTGTGCCTTTGGCTACGGAGCTTTTACCCTCTTTGTCACCCCCATTGTGGCCCGTCAGCTGGCCGGGCTTAGTAATCTCTGGCTGCCTTGGGTCACCTTAGGCATCTTTACCCTGCTGGGCATTTTAGCTCAGCGCAGGCGGCAGGCCTGATGCGGCAGCCGGGTTTACGCTGGCCGCTCGATAACGACGGTTTGGTGGTGATCCCGCTGCGCTTTTACCTGCTGCTGCTGTTGCTGCTGCGGCCCTTGCTCAGCTGGGTGCTGGCACTGACCATACCGGAGCAAAAAGGGGAAATGCTGGCGTTTTTCTACCCGGAACAACAGCAATTCTTGCTGGCTTGCCTGCTGGCATTGCCAGCTTTGCTGCTTTGCGTTGCCCTGACGCAGCGACGACCCAAAGGCCACCCGGCCTGGTTTTGGGTCTGGCGTTATGGCAAATGGTGGTTGCTGGCCAGTCTGGTGCCGGATCTGCTGCTCACGGTGCAAGCCTTGCCCCCCTATGTGGCGGTAGAACAACCCTGGCTGCTGCTGGCGCCATCTTTGCTGCTGATTTTCGGACTCTGGTTGCTGCGCAGTCGCCGCATGCCGCAGGTTTTTGCTGAGTGGCCAGAGCCGGCCACAGGCAAAAAGTAGCTTTTTGCATCCTTTATGCAGGACGTCTAAACTAAGAGTTTGAACCAGCCTTAAGGTTGAACCGATCAAAAGGTACCCTGGTGAGCTTAGCGGCACAGACGTCCAACAAAGCGTTATTTCAACTGGTAGCCAAACTGTCGGCCTTGTTAACCGGGGCCAGCAGTGATTGCATGAACACAGCTATTGATCAGGCGCTGGCCGATATCGGTCAGTTTTTCCAGGCCGATCGCAGTTATCTGTTTGCCTTTACCCCGGATCTTCGTCATGCCAACAACACCCATGAATGGTGCGCGGCCGGCGTTTCCAGTCAACGGGCGATGTTGCAGGGCTTGGATACCGAACTTTTGGCAGCCTGGATGGAGCCGATGCAACAAGGGCTGCCGGTCGCCATCAGCGATGTCTCGACTTTGCTTGAGGGCAGTGCTGAGCGGGCGTTATTGCAATCCCAGCACATTCAATCGGTCATCATGCTGCCGGTAATGGCGGCCGGTCAGCTGCAAGGCATGTTTGGACTCGATATTGTGCGTTTTGCGCACTCCTGGTCGGAAGAAAGCATTGCAGCACTTGAGCTGATTGCCGGCAATATTGGCGGCGGCCTGGAGCGGCAACGGGTGGAGTCCAAAGCGGAGCAACTGGCGTTTTACGATGCCCTGACCGAACTGCCCAACCGCCGCTTGCTGTCTGAGTTGTTGCAGCAGGAGTTGGCCAGCTCGAATCGCTCGGGCCTGGCAGGCGCTGTGCTGCTGATCGATCTGGATCACTTTAAGAACCTGAATGAAAGCCATGGTCGCCGGTTGGGCGATCAGTATTTGCAACAAATCGCACAGATCATCCGGCATCAATTGCGTGACAGCGATGTGATGGCGCGTCTTGGCGGTGACGAATTTGTGGTGGTGCTGAGCGAGCTGGCCAGCTCGGCTCAGGATGCGGCGATTCATGCCCGCAAGGTGGCCGATCTGCTGTTAAGCAGCATCAATTGTCCGCTCCCTTTGGGAGAGCATCGTTATCAGGCATCGGTTAGTATCGGGATCACGGTATTCCAGGGGGGCCAGGCCCCGGTCGATGCGCTCTTGGCGCAGGCTGAGATGGCCATGTACCGTGCTAAAACCGCCGGACGGAACGGGGTGGAGTTCTTTGATGCCAAAATGCAGACACTGGCGCAGCAGCGCAGTCAACTGGCACAGGACCTGCACCAAGCCATCCGGCAGCAGCACTTCTATCTGGTGTATCAACCTATCGTTTCTGGTCAGCAGGTGGTGGCGGTGGAGGCCTTGATCCGTTGGCAGCATCCGGAGCAGGGGGTCGTCTCACCGGGTATTTTTATCCCTTTTGCCGAGCAGTCCGGTTTGATAGTCGCCATCGGCGACTGGGTATTGGAGCAAGCCTGTCGCCAGTTGGTGCAGTGGCAGCAGCAAGCGCAGTGCAAACACCTGATCTGCTCCGTTAATATCAGTCCCTACCAGTTTGCTCAGGACAACTTTGTCGAACAAGTCATCCAGTGTCTGATCCGTACCGGCGCTGCACCAGAGCGGTTAAAATTGGAGTTAACCGAAGGCATGTTGGTGGATGATGTGGATAAAGTCCGCACAAAAATGGTGACTTTGCAACAATTGGGGGTTCGCTTTTCATTGGATGATTTTGGCACGGGCTACTCGTCGCTGAGCTATTTGCAGCAATTGCCGCTTGGCCAGTTAAAAATCGATCAAAAATTCGTGCGGGACCTGGACAGCCTGGCACACAACACAGCCATCACCAAAGCCATCATTGCTCTGGCTGCCAGTTTGGAGCTGGAGGTGGTGGCCGAGGGGGTTGAAACCCAGGCGGAGTTGGAAACCTTAACCGCCTTAGGATGCTCCTGTTTTCAAGGTTACTTTTTTAGTAAACCTTTAAAGGCTGAAGCGCTGGCTCAGAGTTTGAGGGCTGTGCCAGCCCAAGCCAGTCCATCAGCCATCAATGACTGATGACGCTGGGATCGCTAAAACGCTCCGGATGTTTTTCTTTCAGCTTTTGATAGCGTTTGATTTGATCTGGATTCAGTTTACCGCGCTCAATAATGTCCAGACAGCGCAGGATCAATGTTTCCTGCTGACTTTCATTGATGGCGGTGCGGCGTGGTGCCGATAAAATGGTTTGCAGCAGGTTGAGCGCAATGGCAGCACTTTTAGGCATCACGCGCAGGGCCAGCTCAAAAGCTTTGAAGGCCTCCTGCCAATTGCCATGTTGGTAAAGATGCACCGCATTGTTGTTCAGCTCGCGGGCACCGTATGGCATGCTGGCCCGTTCTTGTTGTTCTTGTTTTAAGTAGGCACTGAAAACCGGATCGGCCCTTTCTCGCTGACAACGCTGACTGATCTGGCGGAACAGTTTGTTGGCAGCATCGCTTAAACCCACTTCATGCAAAGCCTTGGCGCGGTCCAGCGCGTCTTCAATGGAGTCGTTGTCCGGTACTTTTTCCTGCAAATCTTTCAGCAATTGTTGTGCCTTGTCTTTGTTGTCTTTGAGATACAACAAGCGGGCCTGAATCACTTCTTGCTGAAACTCTTTGCGGTTTTCATTGAACTGCTGACGGATCGAGCTTAAGCATTGATTGATTTGTCGGCTTAATCGCAAGCTCTGTTCGTCGTCTTGCTCCAGTGTCAGCGCAAAGTCAATGCCGGCCCGGGCCATATTCAGATAGAGATCGGGCTGTTCATGCATGGAATGGCGGGAAAACTTCACCATGCTTTTGGCTGCTTGGTACTGGGTCTCGTAATCATGATTGATGCGGCACAACTGCAACAGTTTTTGCTGGCGCAGCAAGTTGCGGGGTGCCAGTGCGGCTGCTTGCTGCAAATGCTGCTGCGCTTCATCGTACTGCTGTTGCCGAAAATCGAGCTCGGCCATGCAGTCCAGGGCTTCCAGCCGGGTTTCTGGCCGTCGGGTCAATTGCTGCAACATGGCCAGTGCCTGATCCTCTTTTTGCAGCCAGAGCAGGGTACGGGCCAGCCCAATTCGTGCCCAGGGAAAAGGCTGTAAATCCAGCATGCTGTTAAAAAACTGCTCGGCTTCATTGTACTGTTGCAGTTGCAGCAGTAAGTCGCCTTTGAGCTTTAACAGCAGAGGATAAAAAGCAGTGCTGGAGGACTTGGCAAGCTCGGTATTCACCAGCTCCAGGGCACGCTCTGGCTGGCCATGATCCAACAGTTGGTAAATGGGCTTAAGGCGTTGTTTGCGCTTTAACACCCGCTCGATCCGGATTTCCAGATCACCAATCACGAAGGGCTTGGCCAGAAACTCATCCGGTTGCAATTCAATCACGCTGTACACCAGGGAAGGATCGGTATCGGCACTGATGAAGATAAAGCCAGTGCTAAGTTTTTGCAGACCCCGGGCTTTAAGCTCTTCGTACAGCTGAAAGCCATCTTTGCCTTTTTGCAGGTTATGGGCGCAAATAATCAAATCGTACTGACGGGTTTTGCACAGCTGTATGGCATCCTGAGCCCGATCGGCCACATCGATTTGCTGGTAGCCCAGCTTTTCCAGCGCGAATTTCAGGTAGCTTTGTGCGAGCGACTGCTCGTCGATAATCAGGATCTGTACATCGGGCGAAATGCTGGCATCCATGAAGTGATTAAAACCCGGACAAGAAAAGCCTAGTCATGCCACAACTATAGCAAGAGAACGGCTAAGGTTTGAATAAAAATAGCTGCATCATGGGAAATTTAATGAGCGATCGAAGTAGAAAACAAGGATTATTGAAAGATGGCTTGGTATGAAAGTAAAAGAAGCCGTTGAAGTGGTGGATGATACTGGGTTCGAACCGGTGGCAACCGTTTTGTTACAGGGAGCGGGCGGGGCTCTCTTGGCTTGGCAAGTGGTTTCTGTGAAATAAAGGGAGCAATGTAAAGTGGTGGATGATACTGGGTTCGAACCAGTGACCCCCGCCTTGTAAGGGCGGTGCTC
>JAFIFR010000165.1 GCA_020831935.1 Alkalimonas sp. | reverse complement strand
GGTGGCATTGAACGCTGGCAGCGCAGCAGTCAGCAGCTGTTGCATCGCGATCTGCCTGATCCGTCCGATCGTTTCAGTCTGGCGCATGCCGATGTGCGCGCTTTGCACCAAGATAGAGAAGGAGTGATTTGGGTCGGTAGTTACGGTGGCGGTTTGCAGCACTTCCAGCGCTCACGCCAGGTCAGTATGCTGCGTTACAGCCTGCTGCACCAACACAGCCTTTCAAGCCCGGACATCAGCAGCATTTTAGAGCTTAGCAACGGTGAGATCTGGTTGGGCAGCCGCGGCTCAGGTGTTGATATTGTGCAACCAGGCCAGGGCATTGTTGCCCGCATCGAGCCGGGTGCCGACTCCGGGCAACTGCAACAAGGCTGGGTCACCGCCATGACACAGCGGCCGGATGGCAAGGTTTGGCTGGCTACCTATCCTCATGGCATTTACCAGGTCGAGCCGGATAGCCGATCCGTTCAGATGTTGCTGTCGGGTACCGACTTTAATGAAAGTGTTCGCCGTTTCTTTACAGACAGCCAGCAGCGTCTTTGGCTGGGCACCCAACAGGGGCTGTATCGGTGGTACAGCGAGAATCAACAATTGATTGGCTATCCGCTGCTCTCCCCCAATCCGCAACAGGATTACCTGAATGCGCTAATTGAAGATCCGATAGGCCAACTTTGGATAGGAGGCGGTTCATCGGGTTTGTACCGGCTGCAAGCAGGCCAGCAAACAGCCAATCAGGTCCAGTTTGCCAATCGTGACAATTCAATGCTTAGCATTCTTGGCTTGCTGGTGGCGCACAACAAGCTTTGGCTGGATACACCAGAAGGTTTGTATTTTATCGATGACTTTATGGCTGAGCAGCCGCTGCTGCACCCAGCCAGCCCGGATGGCCCCTCTAGTGCTTTTGGTGCCAACTTGTTGCAAGACAGTCACGGCCGGATTTGGAGTCAGCAGCGGCTGTTTAATCCCGTCACCGGCCAACTAAAGTCCCTGGCAGAGCACGATGGTTTTTTGATCGGTACCCCCTGGTTTCGCGCTTACCAGCAAAGCCATGATGGCAAAATGCTGTTTGGCAGCACCGAGGGCTTGCTGGTGGTGGATGCCGATGCCTATCAGCCAGCTTCGGACGTCTTTGCTCCCTTGGTGATTACCGCACTGCACATCGATGGCCGCGCTACTTCCCTGCCGACCGCTGAGCTTCAAATTGAACCGGAGCAGCGCGGTTTTAGTCTGGAGTTTGCTGCGCTCGATCTGCTTCAAGCCAATGCCCTGCGCTACCGTTACCAACTGACAGGCTTTGACGATGACTGGCGTACCATGGATGCATCGCAACGCCAGCTTAGTTACACCAATCTCTGGCCAGGGCACTACCAACTTCGGATCCAAAGCAGCAATGCCCAGGGCGATTGGAACCCTGAGCTGCTGACGTTGGATATTCGAGTACTGCCCAAGCTATGGCAGCAGGGGTGGTTTGCCCTGCTCTGCTTGCTTTTGCTGGTTGCTGTGCTGACGGCTCTGTATCTATGGCGAATGCGGGCAGAGCGGCGCAAGGCCATCGCATTGCGCCATCAGGTTGACAGGCAGCAACGTGAGCTGGACGCCGCACAAAAACTGCTGGTTGAAAAAGAGAAAATGGCCTCTTTGGGGCAGGTAGTTGCCGGCGTCGCGCATGAACTAAATACCCCGCTTGGCATCGGATTAACCTCCAGCACCGTCTTGTTAAATGAAACTGAGCAAATGACGGCGCTTTACCAGCAAAAGCAAATCACCAATCAGAAAATGCAATCCTTCCTGCAACATTGCCGCGAACATTTGCAGCTGCTGATTAAAAACCTTGAGCGCAGTGCCGATCTGGTGCATCACTTCAAACAGGTCGCGGTGGATCAAAACGATGCCCGGTTGCAAAGCATTCAGCTGCCCCACTGGTTGCAAGAGCGGATCAAGCCTTATCAACTCGGCTATCCAGACATCGACTTCCACTTGTCCTGCCCACAGATGCAGCTGGAGCTTCGTGCCCAGGCCCTGGAGCAAATTATTTTCCAATTGCTGCAAAACTGCTGCCTGCATGCCTTTGCCATGAGCGGCTCAAAACAGGTGCGTATTGAGTTAAGCATTACGGCTACCGAGTGCCATTTGTTGATTGAAGACGATGGCCAGGGCATCGCACCTGACATACAGCAGCGCATTTTCGAACCCTTTGTCACCAGCAAACGAGGCAGCCAGTGCCACGGACTGGGTTTGCATCTGAGCTATAACTTAGCCAGTCAGGTGTTAAATGGCAGCATTGAGTTGCAACACAGCAGCCCTGAGGGTACCCGCTTCCTAGTGCGCTTCCCACGCCAACCTGAGGCCCTATAAACAGCGGCGCAAGCCACTTGCTTTTTTAGCAAAAAGGTCCAATATAAGGGTTATCCCCGCCTGTTCCGCAGGCGGTTTTTTTATGTGACAGGAGATAGCAATGTCCAAACAACCTGCGATTATTCTTTCAAGCCTGGATTACGATCGCATTGACGCTTTACTGGCCAAAGAAAAAGCGCTGAGCCCAGTACACGAGCAGCTGTTGCTGGAAATGGAACGGGCGACATTGGTTGAGCCAGAAGCCGTTCCGGCCAATGTGGTGACCATGCATTCTAAAGTACGCTTTAAACTGAAAAGCAGTGGCAAAGAGTTTGAGAAAACCCTGTGCTACCCGCAAGAGCTGGCAACGACCAGCGATGGCATTTCGATTTTCGCACCGGTCGGCGCTGCGCTGATTGGTTTAGCGGTCGGCCAGCACATCGACTGGCCGATGCCGGGTGGGCAACTGGATCAAGTAGAAATTGTCGAACTGGTTGATCAGCCCGAGCGTAAAGGCGAATACCACCGCTAAGCATTCAGCCTCAATAATGATGACAAGGGCAGCGTCGCTGCCCTATTCAACCATCTCCAGAATCGGGTCCATAATATCCTGCATCGTCACGAGACCGGCCAGTTCATTGTTGTTCAGCACCAGCACCCGTTTAATACGCTGCTGGCTCATCAAAGCGGCCACATGCTTGACCGCTAAGTCTTCGCCCACCGCCACTACCGGCTTGGTGTAAATGTCGTACACGTGCAACAAATCAATATCGCCGCTTTCCGCCACAATGGTTTTTAAAATATTGGTGTGGGTAATCAGGCCATAGGCATCATGCGGCTGCTGCTTATCCACCACCAAGGACTTTAAATCGTGTTTCTTCATCAGGCTAAGCGCTTCGCGCAAGGTAGTAAAAGGCGAAACCGTCACCACCTCTTTCACCATAATGTCTTTCACCAGTCGAACCGAGTCCATACTAGAGTTCCTCTTTTAAATGTTGTTCAAAGCGCTGCACTTGTTTGACATCAATGCCAGCTAAATGCTCCAGTGGCACCGTAAAAACCAGGCCTTCTGAACCGCCTTCATCTTTGGCTACCACGTTTTTGATGGCTTTCAGTACCCCCAAAGACAATGACTTTTCCAACACCATAATCAGCACGCTCTGACTGCCTTCAAAGCTCAAACCAAAGAAGGTTTTGCGCTCATCGCAGGGAATGCCTTTGCCCGCCAATATGGTAATGCCAGTGGCGCCATTTTTGCGGGCTGCTTTGATGGTTTGCTCTTCGTACTCATCGTTGACGATGGCCACCAGGGCTGAGAACTTCATGCGGGTTGTCTCCTGAATTTGGCGGCGTACTCCATGATAATTGCGTACGCCATCACGGTAATAATGGGAAAAATCGAGGCAAAGGCGATCAGGCCAAAGCCATCAATCAGCACATTGCGTCCTTCAATATGGGTGGCAAGACCAATGCCAAGGGCGGTAACCAGCGGCACCGTCACTTCCGAGGTGGTCACCCCACCCAAATCAAAGGCCAGGGCAATAATGTACTTGGGTGCCAGTGCTGTCAGTACAATCACCAGCAGATAGCCCGCCATGATGTAATAGTGGATGGAGTCACCGGTAATAATGCGGTGCACACCGACAGCAATACCTATCGCCACCCCAAATGCAACAATGATGCGGATCACACTGCCTTTTAATTTACCGGGCGCGGCTTGTTCGGCTTGCTCACCAACCGCAATCAAGGCAGGCTCGGCCATGGTGGTGGCAAAGCCTATCATAAAGGCAAACAGGTAAATAAACGGCAGGTAATTGCGCGCCATCAACTGCTCGGCCATGCCTTCGCCTATCGGGAAAAGCCCCAGCTTAAGGCCAATCACAAAGGCATACAAACCAAGCAACACCATGACAAAACCGAAAATGACTTTGACTGGATTTTTCAGCGGTTTACGCAGCACCAGATACTGAAAAAACAGCACCACCAGGATAATCGGCAGCACATCGCGCAGCATGGTCAGTAAGTCGAGCAGCATTTGCAAAAGTGGATGCACCGCTTTGATGTCGGTCGCCACCAGCTCCAGTGCCAGCTCTGGCGTAGGTGCCACGTTGTACACCCAAATACCATACAGCTGTACGCTGATCATCGGCACCATCACCGCCATCGCCACCAGGCCAAAGCCATCCATTAAGGGGTTGCGCCCCCGAATCGAAGCCGCCAAACCCAAGCCAAGGGCGGCAATTAATGGCACGGTGACAATGTTGGTGGTGACCCCACCTGAGTCGTAAGCAAGCCCAACAATTTCTTCCGGCGCAAACCAGGTCACAGTCACCACCAGGATATAGCCGATGATCATGTACCAATGGATCGGATGGCCCAAAATAATGCGCAATACGCCAATGGCCATAACCGCCCCCACCGACAGCGCCACGATAAGCCTTAACGTCAGGCCATCCACCCGGCCATCACTGATTTGCTCAGCTTGCTGCGCCACCGCAATCAACGCAGGTTCCGCCACCACAGCCGAAAAGCCCATGGCAAAACCAAAAGCCATTAAAATAGGAATGGAGCCCTTACGGGCAAACTGATTGGCCAGGCTTTTGCCGACCGGGAAGATACTGAACTCTAATCCTTGCAAAAACATCGCCACGCCAAGCGCAACAATGCCAAGCCCAAGCGCCAGCATCCAGGGATCGTT
>JAFIFR010000164.1 GCA_020831935.1 Alkalimonas sp. | reverse complement strand
CCAGACCTGCATGGAGGCAAGGAACATGGGTAGTGGCCGAAGGGCGCGAATTATACTGAGGAACTGGGTAAATCACAAGCATTCTGTGCAGTGCTCCTGCTGGCGACTGTCATGCCAATGTCATACAGCAGCATTAGACTGTTGGTTTTTGTCCCGCAAGAAGATGGTGCCACCGAATGCCCCAGCCCGTTTTACAGCGCCTTCGACTGCCACTCTGGCTCTGCGCCCTGTTGCTGTTGTGGAGCTGCCAGAGTCTTCAGGCAGAGGAGCTAGCAGCAGCCGATGACTTCCCAACCCAACCGATTCGTATTGTGGTCTACACCAGCCCTGGTGGTCTGATCGATTTAACAGCACGCCGTTTTGCCGAAATCGCACGCCGCTACAGCAATGGTGTCCCTTTTGTGGTGATTAACCGCCCCGGAGGCGGTGGCATCGTCGCATTTGAAGAAGCCTTGCAGCGCCCGGCTGATGGCTACACTTTACTGGCCGTTACCCGATCCAATATATCCAAAATGGTCGCCACCGGCCGGGAAGACTTAATTGAGCAGCTCGACTGGCACTCCTACCTGATGCACAACCCTCATGTGCTCATTACCAACAGCACGAGCGGACTCGATAGCTGGCAAGCCTTGTATCAGGATGCCATCCAAAAAGGCGATCGTCAGTTGTGGCTGGGCGCCGATATTGGCGGTGTCAAACACGTGTCTGGCGTAAAAATGGCCAAGCAGGCCGGCATCCAAATGCGCTGGATCCCCTACAGCAGTGGCGGTCAGGCCATCGCTGCTTTACTGGGTCATATGGGAGATACTTACCTGGGGAATCCGCGCGATGCCCTGGCCTCCAATGATTTAACCCTGGTTGCAGTCGCAGCCAGCGAACGCCTGGCCGAGTTTCCGGATGCGCCCACCTTCCATGAGCTTGGCATTCCAGGGTTGGAGCAGGAGCTGATTTGGCGCGGTTTTGCCCTGCGTCAAGGAGTACCGGAATCCATTCGCCAATGGTACAGCCAGCTGATCTATCAGGTCAGTCAGGACCCAGACTGGCAAGCCAGTTGGGCCAATGAAGGGGTCAGCCTCCAGTACAAAGACAGCCAGGCCTTTCATCAACTGGTTGAGCGCGACACCAGGGAGTTTCAGTATTATCTGACCGAAATCGGCTTGTTGCGCCAGCCGGGTGAGCGCAGCAGCCTGCTTGCCGGTGTAGGCGATCAGCAAGCCCGACAATTTTTTACCGCCAGCCTGCTGCTGATCAATGCAGTGCTGGCCCTGGTGTTGTTCCGCTCCTCCTGGCGTGCCCATGCCAGTGAGCTGATGATTCTATCCGGCATTACCTCACTGGCCTTGTTGTTTTACGGCATGACCACAAGTTTACCGCCACCATCCAGCGTCGATGTGGTTGGAGCCCAGGGCGTGCCCAGGCTGTGGATTTATCTTTTGCTGCCGCTGGCACTGTATCAGGTGGCGCTGATTTTACGGCACCCCAAAAAAAACCGGCTGCGAAAACGGCCCCGACTGCTGTTTCGCTTTCTCAGTGCCATGCTGTGCTATGTGCTGCTGATCCCCATCCTGGGTTACTGGCTGGCTTCCCTGTTGTACTTGCCAGCGGGTCTTTATTTGCTGAAATACCGTCAGCCCCGGGCCATGCTGCTGCTCACCGCCGGCTGGCTGTTGTTTTCGTACTGGGTGTTTCAGCGCTTGCTCTATGTCGATTTACCCAGTGGCCTGCTGGTGTAAGGCGCCGCTGTCAGCCTGTTTGGAGAAGGAGCTGTTGTGATTGAACATTTGCTGGCCGGTAGTTCGGCCGTGCTGTCCTGGTGGCCCCTGGCTGCCATTGTAGCTGGCTTGATGATTGGCATTGTGGTCGGCGCCATTCCTGGTTTATCGCCTTCCATGGGCGTTGCCCTGCTGGTCCCTTTCACCTACGGCATGTCACCGATGCTGGCGCTGATCCTGTTGCTGGCAATTTACATTGGCGCCAGCTATGGTGGCTCCATTACCGCCATTACCATCAATGCACCGGGGACAGCGTCCGCTGTAGTGACCGCCATCGATGGTCATGCCATGACCCGGCAAGGCCGGCCTGCCCGGGCTCTTGGTATTTCCATTGTCACCTCAGCGGTGGCCGGCATGCTGGGCACCCTGGTGTTGATGCTGTTCTCGCAACCGCTGGCCGCCATCGCCGTTACCTTTCACCCAGCAGAGTACTTTGCACTGGCGTTGTTTGGCCTGGCCACCATCTCCTCGCTGGCTGGTGCCAACTGGCTGAAAGCTTTTATTGCCGCCATCATCGGCTTGCTAATCAACACCATTGGTACCGATCCCATTTCCGGGGCCGACCGCTTTACCTTTAATTACACCCCCTTGTCCGATGGCTTTTTGCTGATCCCGGCCCTGATTGGTCTCTTTGCCTTAAGCGAAGTGTTCAGTCGGATAGAGCAGCGCGATTTTCGCAGAAAGCGGCTGGATGAGGTGCAGGACAGCTGGCCCGGCTTCGTCACCTACTGGCAGTTAAAGTGGGTTACGCTCCGCTCAGCCTTGATTGGGACCCTGATTGGCATATTCCCTGGGGCCGGCGCCACCATCGCTTCTTTTATCAGCTACGACATCGCCAAAAAGCAGAGTCAGACACCGGAGCAATTTGGCCAAGGCAGTGATGAAGGGGTCGCGGCTGCAGAAGCGGCCAACTCAGGCTCAGTGGGCGGTGCCATGGTGCCCCTGCTCACTCTGGGGATCCCCGGCAGCGCCACCACCGCCGTACTGGTAGGTGCCATGATGATCCACAAACTGAACCCTGGCCCTCAACTGTTTCTAAGCAGCCCTGAGCTGATGTATGGTCTGTTCGCTGCCATGCTGCTGGCTAATCTGGCCCTGCTGCTGGTGGGGCTGGCTGGCAGCCGGCTTTGGATCCGGGTGACCGATGTTCCTAAACCAGTGCTCTTTGTGTTAATCAGCCTGATGGCGGTGATTGGCGCTTACTCGGTGCGTCACTCGATGTTTGATGTATTTTGCTGCCTGGGCTTTGGCATTTTGGGCTGGATCTTAAAGCGCAAAGACTACCCACTGGCTCCGGTGATCCTGGGGATGGTGCTGGGATCCATTGCCGAAACCAATTTCCGCCGCGCCGTGATGATGGATGGCTACGACGTCTTCTTTACCCGTCCTATCAGCGCTGTTCTGCTTGGGCTGGCTCTGCTCTCTTTTGTGTTGCCACTTTATAGAGCAAGAAAACAACATTCTGCTGGCTAGCTTACTCAACTTGCTGTCATCGTTTGGACATCAAACTGAAACCAAATCGTCATCTTCGGTTGTTAACATTTGACAGTCCCAGGCAGCCGCGTTGTTTTGAAGTGCAACTGACACAACCATGGATTGCTATCGGTGCTGATAAAGCTTCGTTCTGGCTGGGGGAGTATTTTCCCAATAACCATAAATAGGAGCCTAAAGCATGAAGCGATCTTTTCACTACAGTCTGTTGTCCAGCGCATTACTCAGCGCCTCTATGGCCGCTACCGCCGCCACTAACCCGGTGACGGATATCCACGCCGAGCTCGATTACGAGCCGACCTCCAGCGTACAAGGCGATGAAGTCCGCACCCGCGTTAATAAATTCACGGTGGAAACCGCCGACGGCAAGCACCGTTTTGGTGTCCGCGGCCGCATTATGCTCGATGCTGCCTACCTGGATGACAACTACATGACCACCGATGACGACCGGTTAGACCGGGGCGATCTGGCCAAGTATGGCACGATCGTTCGTCGCGCGCGCCTGGGCATGCTGGGGGTGATGTACGATCGCTGGGAATGGCAGGTCGAAATTGATTTCCGCGATCCGGTAACTTACGACATTGAAGAAGGCGATGACATCGAGGGCATCCGTTTTGCCAATACCTATGTGGCCTATCTGTTCGATCACGGTCGTCTGGCCGCCGGCTACTTCAAAGAGCCATTCAGCATGGAAAGTTCGACCAGCTCGCGCCGGATTTCTTTTATTGAACGTGCAACGCCCATCGACGCCTACCGTCCGTCCCGCGAACTGGGTGTGATGTATGAAACGCTGAATCCAAATTACTATGCAGCACTGGGCCTGTTTGGTGGCGATGGCGTCAGCCGGAACCGCAGCAACACCGAAGGATTCTCGGTTGCAGGTCGCGCTTCTTTCTCGCCGGTCTATGATGCCTCCAACCGAGTCTGGTCGCACTTGGGGCTGTCGGTCAACTACCGCAGCAATGGCTACGAATACGAGCGCAGCCGTGGCCGCGAGAAAGAATACAACGACATCCGCTTACGCAGTCGTTTAGGCACCCGCGCCATCGATGGTCGGGTCATTGGCCGTCGCGATTTCAGCGCTGTAAAAGACATGACCCGCTATGCCATTGAAGCGGCTTACGGCGTCGGCTCTTTCTCCATTCAGGGCGAGTACGCAGGCGTACGGCTCAACCGGGATGAAAATGCCCGCGGCTTTGAGAATCCAGATGTCGTCAAGATCAGCAATGGTGGTTACTACGTTCAAACCAGCTTCTTCACCACTGGCGAACAACGCAACTACCGTCGTTTCAGTGGTGACTTTGGCCGTACCCGGGTACAAAACCCGGTGGGCTCAGGTGGCTATGGCGCCGTCGAGTTGCTGGCACGCTATGCCTATGCCGATCACACCGACCACCACGATGAGCGGGGTGCACAGGAGCTGAAGCATTACACTTTAGGCCTGAACTGGTACCCGGTTGATGACATTGTGCTGAAGTTCAACGCCATGTACGTCGATGCCAAAACGTCCAGCCGCAATCTGGAGCCTGGTGAGTTCAAAAGCTGGGACAGCATGGTGTACGCACTGCGTTTGCAGTTTGAATTTTAAAGCCAGCGCTGGATAGCAAAAAGGCTGCTGCGGCAGCCTTTTTCTATTTCGATGCCCCCTGACGCTGCCGCACCGCTTCAAACAAACAAATGCCGGCGGCCACCGACACATTCAGGCTGGAAACACTGCCCTGCATCGGAATTTTGACCAGCGCATCGCAGGTTTCGCGGGTCAGCCGACGTAGTCCATCGCCTTCTGCGC
>JAFIFR010000163.1 GCA_020831935.1 Alkalimonas sp. | reverse complement strand
AGCAATTGATGGATGGAGCTGACAGCGCCGCCCTGAATAATCAGGCTGGAATCGCCGGAGATAGCGGCTGTGAGCAGCTCCGACAGCCAGGACTTTGCGGTACCAGGCTCACCGACCAGCAAGCTGCCTCTGTGGGTGCATAGGGCCACCACGATACGGGTCACAATGCCGGGATCGGTGACAAACTTACGCTCTATGCCAAGCTTTGAGCAGCCAAGAATAAATTTTTCGACGGCCTGAGGCGAAAGTTGCCAGCCCGGTGGTGGTGTCATCGGATCCCACTGCTTCAGTTGCTGCAGTTCGCTGGCATAGGCGATTTCTGCCGGTGTGCGTTGAGTGGCGGATTGGGTCGTCATCAGCGGCTTCCTCCACGCTGTTCTGGAGCCATGCGCTCTGCCGGTAAAATTCTGGGCAGTTCGGATAAAGGGATGACGCCGGCGATCACCAGGTCGAGCGCACTGTCGCGCATGGTAATTAAGCCTGAGTCCAGCGCTTGCCAGCGCAATTCGGCCACAGGCTGCTGCTTGGAAATCGCATTGCGGATGGCACTGTTCACCTGCATGTATTCGATAACCGCTACCCGGCCTTTGGTCCCCCGCTGATGGCAGTGTTCACAGCCTTTGCCTGCAAAGCTGCGGAAGCTGGCAGGGATGCCATCTGGGAACACCTCCTCCAGCAGCAGTGGGTCGGGTTCGATTTCATGGCGGCAATGCGGGCAGATGCGTTTTGCCAGACGCTGGGCGATCACCGCCAGCAATTCACTGGCAATGGAGTTGGGGTGGATACCCAGATCATACAGGCGTTGCAACGCATCGACCGCGTCATTGCAATGCAAGGTGGACAGCACCAGGTGTCCGGTTTGCGAAGCACGGATGGCTTCCTGGGCGGTTTCATGATCGCGGATTTCCCCCACCAGGATCACATCCGGATCTTGCCGGACAAAAGAGCGGACGGCATCGGGAAATGCAAAACCAATGTCAGGCCGGATGCGGGTTTGCTGAATGTTGTCGATGGAGTACTCCACCGGATCTTCGGCGGTAATCACTTTGCGCCGGCCATCATCGGCCAGCTCTTGCAGCCCGGCATACAAGGTGGTGGACTTGCCGGAACCCGTTGGGCCGACCACCAACACCAGGCCGGCCGGGTTATTGAGCAGGCGCTGATAGTATTGAGCGACTTTGCCTGACATACCCAGTTCACGCATGGTCATCGCCCGGCCTGTGTGCTTCAGCAAACGAATAATGACATGCTCGCCGTGCAGGGCGGGTTGGGTCTGTATGCGTAAATCGTAACTGTCGCCGGCACACTGCAACAGGGCTCTGCCTCCTTGCGGCAAGCGATGCTCAGCGATGTTGAGTTCAGCGCGAATTTTGATGATGTTGACCAAGCCAACCAAGTCTTTGGCGCTTAGATTGTAGTGCTCCAGATCATGCAAGTCGCCGTCTATCCGCAGCCGTACCCGAACTTTGTGACGATAAAACTCCAGATGGACATCGCTGGCTCGTTCACTGACCGCTTCCAGTAGAATGGCTTCGTACACCGAGACCAGATAGGGGCTGATCACCGGTTGACCTGACTGCGGGCTGGCCGGAGCGGACTCGGTTTCCTTGCGCACAGGTTCCGGTATCTGCTGACCGCGACTGCTGACATCCAGGTGCGACCAAATACGGCGAAAGTCAGTGGCACTGACCAGCGCCATGGTGATACCTGCGCTGCCGTTCATTTTTTCCAGATCGGTGGTGTCCAGCTGTGGCGTATCGGTAATCAACAGCAGTTGTTTGTCCAGTTGGCATACCGGCAGGACGCGGTGGTGGTCGAGAAAAGTTCGGGAGAACTGAATAAACAGGGCTGGGCTCAGTTGTTCCAGCACCTGATGTGCAGAGAGCAGTGGCCAGCCGCGCTGTTCTGCTATGGCCTCCAGTGTGGGCTGCTGTTGCGTGTGTTGTTGCTGCAGTCCATCGGCCACCGGTTGCTTTTTGGCTCTGGCGGCTTGTTGCAACTGCTCCAATGCGGGCGCTGTCTCGATATCGAGCTGAATGGCTGTCGGCGCTTGTTGCAACAGCAAAGGCCCCAGGTTCTTTTGCCGAACCAACTGCTGATGATTTTTTTGATACAGTACCATTGATGTCTGGTTGGGGCGCTCACCTTCGAGCCGGAGCAGCCAGCCTTGCTCGACCAGCACCGGCAATACTGCATCCAACCGTTGCAACAGGCAAGTGGCTACGGCAAGCTGAACTGGGGTCTCTAGCTGGATGAGCCGATTGGCATCACCCACCAGGAACTCCACATTGCGAACATTTAATCGTTGCAGATGCCGCATGGCGATGGCGATGCAGGCGGGGTTTTTATCCAGCACAATCAGCTCTGGTACGCACTGGGCTAAAAGCGCAGCTAGATAACCACTGCCTGCACCGATAAGCAGCATCGGGGTGTCTGATTGCAGGGGTTCAAGCCAGTTCAATAGCTGCCGAGCCGCTTGCTCTGTCGGGATACTGTGCCCGGAAATCAGATGTGCGATGTCTTTGGAGGTGATAAACTCCGAGCGCGGGTAACGGGCCAGTATGGTTTCTAAGGATGGTGTTTGAGACATCGGAGAACCTAACTTTAAAGTGCATTAGAAATAGCTTAGACAGTGATGCGGTTTTTTTCCTTGATAGGGATCAGACTAGTGCTCTTTCCAGTTAATTATGACGGATTCAGGCGGAATTAACTGGAAAGAGCACTCACGTTAAAAATGGAGAATAAAGATGCGCCGATTCATAGTGATGTTGTTTGTGGTATTAGGGCTCACCTCCTGTGCTCAGGTGAGTGACCTCACCAGTTACAGCGTGAGCGAGCAGCAATTGCAGCAACTGATGCTGCGGCAGCTGGATCAGCTGCAACAACAGGTGCGGCTTGCTGGCATGCCGGTGGCGCTGGCAGTGGAAGATATGCAGGTGCAGATAGGGCCGGACAACAGCGATACCGTTCGGCTTGGAACGACCGCCAGTGCAGTGTTTTCAGCCTTCGGGCTGCACTACCCGGCCAGTCTGGCGCTGCAGATAGAGGCCACGCCTTACTACGATGGCGAGCAAAAGGCGGTGTTTTTACGCAACCTGCGTTTGCTGGACTCGACCGTCGATGCAGCCGGCTATCGTGGCAATCTGGCGCCGCTCAGCACCGAGGTGTTGCAGCTGGTCAATGCCTGGTTGCAGGAACAGCCGGTGTATCGGTTGGATGAAAACGATGCCACCCAGCGGCTGCTGATGCAAATGCCGCTGAATATGGCGGTGCAACAGGGCCGGATCCGGTTCAGCCCGCTCTAGTACAGGTCGCGTCGGTAGCGTCCCTGTTGCTGCAGCTCCGTGAGTTGGACATCCCCCAGCTCACGGCGCAGCAATGCATCCACAGCCTGCCCCATGCCCTCCAGGCTGCCACACAGGTACATCGCAGCGCCTTGCGCCAACCAGGCCTTGAGCTCGGGTAAGCGTTTGGCCAGCCGGTGCTGCACATAGCGTTCGTTACTGGCATCACATGGGTCATCAGCATCGCGTGAAAACACCCGGTCCAGCTCCGGTAAAAAGCCTTGCTGCTGCCACAGCTGCAGATCTTTGGCAAAAAAATTATCCACCTTGTGCTGACGTTCGCCAAACAGCAGCCAGTTTTGTCGGTGTCCCCGCTTCACCCGCTCTGCCAGTAAGCCGCGGATGCCTGCGATGCCGGTGCCATTGCAGATAAAAATCAGGGGCCTGTCATCCTCTGGCAGGTGGAAGTTTGGATGTGTCCGCAGACGACACTGCATCGGCTGACCTTCCAACGCATAGCTAGTGAGCCAGCCAGAGCCCAGGCCTAAGCCATCCGCCTTTTTCACCTGCCGTACCAGCAGCATCAACTCGCCTTCATCGGCAATGCTGGCAATGGAATAACTGCGAAGGGGCAGCAAGGGTTGTTGCTGTAACCATTGTTCCAGCGACTCCTGCTCTGAGGGTCCCTCTGCTGGCAGTTCGATTTGTGCCAGTGCGCGACAAAGAGGCAGTTGCTGCTGATAAAACCGTACGGTCTGGCAGCCAAAGACCTGATGCTCGGTGAGCCAAAGGGCAACGGTACAGCGGCTGTGCTCTGGCTGGACTTCAAGTAGATCGCCGGCTTGCCAGTTCATCTCGGTGGTACGGGGAAACTTGACGACAAAGCAGGGGCTGCCCTGGCTGCCAGGGTTGGTGCAGTAGCGGCTTTTCAGTGGCAGCTTAAGCCAGCTGGGGCTGTCTGTTGGCTGGATTTGGCTGGCTCCCAGCTGCTGCAATAACTGCTGCCACTGTTGCCAGGGCGTTGTGTCCCGCTGCCCTTGATCCCAGGGAAGCAAGGGCTGCATCGCCGAAGCACCTTGCTGCGTAAGCCACTGGTGCAGCCAGTGACCAAAAGCACAAAAGTGCTGGTAGCTGCGATCGCCCAGCGCCAGCACCGCAAACTTCAGACCCGATAAGCCCAGTTGTTGCTGCCGGGCTTGCTGCAAGAATTGCTGGCCATTGTCGGGGGCTTCGCCTTCCCCATAGGTACTGACAATAAACAAGGCTTGTTGAAACTGCTGCAAAGGGGTCGCAGCCAGCGCATTAAGCGGCAGGGTTTGCACCCGCTTGCCAGAGCGCATCAGCTGGGCAGCACTGTGCTTAGCCAGTTGCTCGGCGGTGCCAGATTGGCTGGCGTAGCCAATCAGCCAGTCCGCTGGTGCTTTGGCATCCGATTTCAGCGGTCGCCGCTGAAGCTGACGCAAGGCTAACAACAGCAATTGCGTGCACAGACACCACAACCACACAAATGACCAGCCAAAGGCCAGGGGGGTAAGCCAAAGCAAGCCCACCAGGCTGAAAAAAGCCAACAGGCTAAGCTGTTCCAGCCCTTTGGCTGAGGACAATGAGTGCGTTTTTGCATGATGACTATACCGCAGGACAACGGCCAACAGCACAACAGCCAGGAACAACAGCAATGGGTGGGAAAGCACAGAGAAAAGCATCGTCAGCACCGAAAGAAAAAGGGGGCAGCTATTGCTGCCCCAAAATGCAGGACAAGTTAACAACGACCAGGAAAAAA
>JAFIFR010000003.1 GCA_020831935.1 Alkalimonas sp. | reverse complement strand
AGTACAATATTCTGCTAAACCCTTCTCACCCCGATTATCCTAACTGCCTTGACAGCCTGATAGAATTGGACTTTATGCCAGATCCACGGTTAAGTCGCTGAATGGGCTTTACCCAGCTTTTGGGTGTGGTCGCTCTGCTGGCCACTTGACGCTCAACTTACGGTGCTGGGCCACGCAATCTCTGAGATACAAATTAATCAGGCTTTGGTATGGGATCCCTTCTTCTTCAGCCATTTCCTTGAAATAGGTAATGACATCCTCGCTTAAACGCATGGTAACCGGCTTTTTTAACCGAGAAGCATAAGGGTTCTTACGTGAACTCATTTCGGAAAGATCGTATTCAGCTTTCATCGTACACCACCTTGATAATGCTTACGCTCATTGCCTGTTGCTTTGCGGGCTGAGATGATGCGAATCCTTTCTCCATCACCACGCTCACAGTGACAAACAAGTAGGATCCTGGCCTCACTACTCATACCCAACATCAAAAAGCGATCTTCAGCCACCGAACTTTCGGCATCAAAAAACTGCAGGGCAAACTCGTCATAAAACACGCTTTGTGCTTCAGCAAAAGACACTCCGTGCTTTATCAGATTGGCATTTGCCTTGACCGGATCCCACTCGAATTTAATCATATGTACATTGTATGTACGCTAGTGGCTAGCGTCAAGCTCAGAGCCTGAAGCTCATTGTCTTACCCTAAAAACAAGCCCCAAAATAGCTTACTGCAATTGTTGTTGCAGCCAGGTTTTCATATCCTCGAAAGATTCATTGAAAACATTGTGGCCGGCATCCGGATAGATGTGCAGCTGATGCGGCTGCTCCCGTTGCTGCAGCAACTTCGCAAAGCGTGTGGCATTGCTGACATGCACCCGCTCATCTTGCTCGCCATGCAAAATCAGGATCGGCAGCTCGGCAGGAATTTCATCCAACCAGTGCACGACTGAGCGCTCAGCCAATGCTTGCTCTTTACGGTTGGCATAATCAGGGATCCTGGCCTGATACACATTTTCCATTTCAGCACGAAACTCGAGCTCTTTCTCTAAATCGATCACACCTACCGAGAACACCAACGCCTTAACCTCTGGCATATTGCGCACCGCCATCAGGCTTTGCATACCTCCCCGACTGACGCCCCACATGGCAATCTTGCTTTGATCGGCCATTGGCATCTGCTGAATAATCGGCAATAAGGCTTCAACATCAGCCACATCGGCACCACCAAATTCATCCTGCTCACGGTAATTGCTGGCAATGACAATATAGCCCTGCTCTGCCCAGGTAATTAAATGCTGGTAGATAAATGGAAACCGTAGAGCACCAAAACCGGCATTGCCACCACGGTTATAAATCAAAACCGGCAAGGGCCGCTCTGCTTTATCCGGGTGAACCGGCGCCACAACCACGCCCCGCACTTCAACATCGTCAACCAGATACATAAAGTCACGGCAATAAACAGTGTTTAGCCGCTGCTCAAACTGCGGTTGTACAAACAAACGACTCACACGCTCTTGCTGTTCAGCAGGCATTTGCTCTATCCGTTGTGCCAAAGTAACAGAGCTCTCAAATGGGCCGCGAAAGCAATTGGCCGTGCTCTGAATCGACTCATGCCCGCTAAAAGGCTCTGCCTGTGCAACAGACACCGATAGTAGCAAAGCCATTCCTGGCAACCACTTCATAGCACTCTCCTTAATCATTATTTTTAGAATCGATAAAAAGCTAACACAAGCAAAGATTTGCAACAACCCATAAATAGATTGTTATCATCACAGGCAGAAGGTGAGTGACCTATGAAAGGAAATTGGCTGTAGGGGCGCAATCAAGCGCCCCTCAAGCCTATCTACGGATTTACTGAGATTTATGCAACCGTGCCAATAGGCTGGAGGTATCCCAGCGGTTGCCGCCCATGCGCTGGACTTCGCTGTAGAATTGGTCTACCAGGGCAGTCACTGGCAGGTGGCTGCCGTTTTTACGGGCTTCGTTCAGCGCTATACTGAGATCTTTGCGCATCCAGTCGACGGCAAAGCCAAAGTCGTATTCGCCTTTGAGCATGGTTTGATAACGGTTTTGCATCTGCCAGGACTGAGCGGCGCCTTGGGAAATCACCTCCACCACAGCGGCCGCATCCAGGCCGGCGTTTTGAGCAAAATGCAGCCCTTCGGCAAGCCCCTGCACCACACCGGCAATGCAGATTTGATTGACCATCTTCGCCAATTGGCCGGCACCGGCCGGGCCCAGCAACTTGCAGCAACGAGCATAGGCCTGCATCACCGGTTCTGCTTTAACGTAGGCATCACTATCACCGCCCACCATAATGGTCAACACCCCGTTTTCGGCGCCGGCTTGACCGCCGGATACCGGCGCATCCAAAAAGCCAATACCCTGCTCGGCACAAGCAGCCGCCAGCTCACGCGCCAGTTCTGCCGAAGCGGTGGTGTGATCAATCAGGACGGAGCCTGGTTGCATGCTGGCGAGCACGCCATGTTCACCATACACGACCGAGCGCACATCATCGTCGTTACCCACACACAAGAACACCAGCTCTGCGCCCATGGCTGCCGCTGCCGGGGTCTCGCCATGCGCACCGCCATAGCGCTTGACCCAATCAATGGCTTTCGCAGCGGTGCGGTTGTAAACCCGGGTGGCATTGCCCTGCTGCTGCAGATAGCCCGCCATCGGAAAACCCATCACGCCAAGGCCAACAAAGGCCACATTCTTGATTGTTTTAGAATTTGTCATACCAGTGTCTTACTTCTGTCGTAAACTAATGAGATACCATCAAGCGTACAAAGATGGCTGGAAAAAGTAAAAAGCTTTCGGGGAGTTCCAATGAATAATCTGCATCATTTTACCGTGAAAGACGCCCAGGGCCAGCCACTGGATCTGGCGCAGTACAAAGGCAAAACTCTGCTGGTGGTCAATACCGCCAGTCAGTGTGGCTTCACCCCACAGTATCAGGAGCTGGAAGCCTTGTATCAAAGCTACAAGGATCGCGGGTTTGAGATCCTGGCTTTTCCCTGCAACCAGTTTGGCGGCCAGGAGCCCGGCACGGATCAGGACATTCAGCAGTTTTGCCAGCTCAACTATGGGGTGAGCTTTCCGGTGCTGGCCAAAGTTCAGGTGAATGGCCCGGACGCCGAACCGGTGTTTGAGTTTTTAAAGAATCAGGCCCGTGGCCTGCTAAAAACCCGCGCCATCAAATGGAATTTCACCAAGTTTCTGGTCAACAGCCAGGGCGAAGTGGTCAAACGCTATGCCCCCCGCACCAAGCCACTGGCCATTCGCCAGAGCATTGAGGAGTTGCTTGCAGCACCAAAGCCTTGATCCCTAGCAATAAAGCCGTGCCATTTTTTGCTACACTGTGTACAAACTTAGCAAAGGAACTACGCATGAAAGTCACGGTGTACAGCGCAAAAAAATACGACCAACAAGCATTCAGCCGCTGGGCAGATCCAAAACTGGATTTTCATTATCTGGAACTTAAGCTCAGCGAAGAAACCGTCAGCCTGGCCGCTGACAGTGCAGCTATCTGTGCTTTTGTCAATGACGACTTATCTGCCCCGGTACTGACTGCCTTGCAAGCACAAGGGGTAAGGATGATAGCACTGCGCTGCGCGGGCTTTAACAATGTCGACCTGGATGCTGCCAAAGCGCTGGGCATTCAGGTTGCCAGGGTACCCGCTTACTCGCCCGAGGCCGTGGCTGAGCACACGGTTGGCATGATGCTGGCGCTTAACCGTAAGCTGCACAAAGCTTACAACCGGGTACGGGACGATAACTTTGCGCTCGATGGCCTGCTGGGGTTTAACATGCACGGCAAAACCGTTGGCCTGATTGGTACCGGTCGCATTGGCAAGGCCACTGCCCGGATCTTACTGGGCTTTGGCTGCACCTTACTGTGCCACGACTTGTACGAAGATGCCGAGCTGAAACAGCTGGGCGCCCGCTACGTGCCCCTGCCCGAGCTGTACCAGCAAAGCCATATTATCAGCCTGCACTGTCCGCTCACTCCGGAAACGCGTTATCTGATCAACGCCGATACGTTGGCGCAGATGAAAGAGAATGTGATGCTGATCAACACCAGCCGCGGCGGCCTGATTGACACCAAAGCGGTGATTAACGCCCTTAAAAGCCGGAAAATTGGTTATCTGGGTTTGGATGTGTACGAACAGGAAGCCGATCTGTTTTTTGAAAACCTGTCGGAAATGGTGATCGACGATGACGTCTTTAAACGCTTGCTGACCTTCCCCAATGTGTTGATCACCGGGCATCAAGCCTTTTTTACCGAAGAGGCGATGCAGCAAATCAGTCAAATCACCAGTGGCAATCTGGTGGCCTTTGCTGCCGGCAAAGCCAGTGGCAACGAGCTTTGCTAAAAACCGGACACTTAAAAGCGAGCCGAAGCTCGCTTTTTAAGGTCAACACGCCCTAGTGCCAGATTAGAAAAACTCATCCAGATAAGAATCGTCGTAATCATCCTGCTCCGGCGGATTGCCATCGTGAATTTCAAACAGCCGGTTTTGCAAATAGGCCTCACGCACAAAAGCGTAAGGATCAAAAGAGTCTTCCAGCAAATGCTCCATCGACATGGCTTTTTCGCGCTGGGTCAAGCCGCTTAGTACATAACGGGTGATGGTCAGCGGAGTATTGAACAAACCCAGCGGCGAATACAGCGCATCCACCAGATCACCTGTGGTGTCACGAACCGTCGAGGGACCACGGGCAGGCACCATTAAAAATGAACCCTCACCAACCCCCCAAACCGCCAAGGTCTGACCAAAGTCTTCCCGCCGTTCATGCAAGCCAATTTTAGTCGCCACATCAAACAGACCCAAGACTCCTACCGTCGAGTTCACTAGAAAGCGGCCGGCACTGATCGCCATGCTGGCCGGTTTTGCCTGCAAGCCAGCATTGACAAAGCTATCCGGCTCACGCAGGTTGCTTAAAAAGTTGTCTACACCGCGTCGCGCCGGACTTGGCACCACCGCCATGTATCCGACCGTTGCCGGACGGAGAATGTTGGGATCCAGAATTTCATAATTGAGCTCCCACATGGCACGGTTGAAAGGCTCCAGTTTATCTCTGGGATCCCGCTCTGGCTCTGGCGCATCCGGCGCACTGGCACAGGCAGCCAGCAGCCCGCTAAGGCTCAACAACAGCAGGCAACGCATTGCCAATGACTTTGTCTTCAAAATAGATCCTCTAAACGGCTTTACTGAGCTTTTAATTGCAAGGCGACCTGCACCCTGGCATCGGTAAAGGCTTGACGGGATGAGACCACTTCGAAACTGCCTTCAGTTTCATCGACCCGACCCGATGGTGAAAATCGTGCCACCACTTCCACTTCATCGATGCTTGCCAGAGTCCAGCCAGTTTGCATCGACATCTCTTCGGTCAGCATCATTTGCAGCTCGCCAGCAGGCACCGGGATACGCTGAGCGGCCACTGGCATGGCAGGGCCATCAGGCTGGCGCACAAACACAAAAACGCTGGCATCCGGGTGCGACTGCCGCAAATCAGGATCAACCTCCAGCGTCAGGTAGACTGTTCGCTCTTCACGCGCCTGCACATCCTGCCCCAACTCTTGCAGCTTGTTCAGCACCACGGCATAACGCGGATCGGAGCTTGGCAGACGATCAAGCAACAGGGTCCAGGCAGCGATGGCTTCGTCCAAATCGTCTTTTTCATAAGCAATGTAAGCCAGTAAAGACAGCGCATCCAGATTGTCCGGTTCGTTGGTTAATACCCGGGCCATAGCCCTACCAGCTTTTGCTAACTTGTCATCGCCGCCGACCACCAACATGGCCTGACTGTAACTAATCAGCAGTGAGGTTCGTTCCGGGGTCATTCGCAATGCCTTCTCAAAGGCGTCGATGGCGTCCATCATCAGCCCCTGCGACATCCAGATGCGTCCCAGTAAAAACCAGGCAGCAGCATCATCACCTTCACGAGCCAGCTTGGTTCGCAGCGCCAAGGCAAAGCTTGTCAATTCATCATCATTCAAGGGCTCGCCACGACCCAGCAAAGAGCGCTCACCAAATTCGGGCAGCTTTTGCTGTGCCGTCTGCCAATCGACCAGCTCACGGTAGTGACCATTCCAGCTGTAAATGCCGCCAACCATCAGGGCAACAGCCAGTGTTAAACCACCGTACCAGCGCCAACTGCTTTGCGATGCCTGCAACTGCACCGCCTTGGCTTCTTGTTCTAAAAACTGCTGCTTCAGCTCGTCTGCGGCACTGTCAAAATCTTGCTCGGCCAACTCGCCTGCATCGCGGGCTGTTGCCAACAACTCCATCCGCTCGCTGAATAACTCTGCCGGCGTCTGCTGTTCACCCACACGCGCACTTCGAGGCCAGGCCATAAATACCAGGCTTAGGGCCAACATCAACAGGGCCCCCAGTAGCAATTGCCACATCATGATTTTTTACTCCGATAAGCGTCGATAATGGCATCCAACTCCTGCTCCAACTCAGGGTTGGATGCCCTGGCCGTTTGCGCGCTCTGACGGCGGCGCAACATATACCAGGCCATCAGCACCAGCCAAACCACCGGTAAGATCCAAAGCCAGATGGTTAACGGGTTTAACGGTGGGCTGTAATGCACAAAGTCACCGTAGCGGTCGACCATAAAGTCGATCACCTCTCGCCGGCTGTACCCCTGCTGCACCAGCTCGTAGGTTTTGTTGCGCATATCAATGGACACCACGGCATTGGACTCGGCAATGTTCTGATTTTGGCACTGTGGGCAGCGCAGTTGCTGCACCAGCTCCTGATAGAGACTGCGCTTGGCATCGTCTTCAAACGGCAGAATTTCGTCACCAGCCAACAGTGAGGTGCTGAACAGAAAGAGTGCAGCCAGCAGCATCAATCGGCTCATGGCTTAACCTCCTGATAGACCAGAGCGGCTTGCTGCAGCTCCTCGAACGCAGTTGCAAAGAGGTTGCGCCACACTCGCGGGTTCATATCGCCAACATGGTGCATCCGAATGGTGCCATCGGCATCGACCAGAAAAGTCTCAGGTGAGCCTGAGACGCCAAGGTCAAATGACAGGCGGCGATTTTCATCCAGAATATTGAACTGATAGGGATCGCCAAAGTAAGCCAGCTCACGCTGCACATCACGCTGCAACTGACCAAGACTGAAATGGTCACCAAAAGCCGGATCCACCGGCAAGGGGTAGTACAAGCCAATGATGGGAATGCCCTGCTCTCTTAACTCGGTCATAAAACGCAGTTGTGCTTTGCAGGTTGGGCACCAAACACCCCAGACACTGAGCAAAAAAGGCTCGCCGGTTAGTAGCTCACGGTTCCAACGCTGTTGTGGCTGCATCAGATCCGGCAAGTCAAACTCGGGCATGGGCCGGTTTAACAACGCAGAGTCGCGACTCCAAGGATCGGAGAAGAGTCCAGTGTACAAAAAGACCGAAACCGCCAGAAAAATAGCCAAAGGAGCAAAAAACAACCACTTACGCATGGGCGACCTCCGCTTCGTTGCGTGCCGGTACCTTCAAACGACGCGTGACTTTACGGCGATAACGCTGATCGAACAAGGACCAGGTGGCTCCTATCGCCATCAGCAAACCACCCAGCCATATCCAGCGCACAAAAGGCTTCACCTGGACTTTGAAGGACCAAGCATCGCCTGGCAAGGCTTCCCCCAATGACACGTACAGATCCCGGCTTAAGCGGGCATGAATGGCTGCTTCCGTCATCACCGTTCGCTGAATGGTGTAAAAACGTTTTTCAGCGTGCAGGTTGGTGATAAAGCGACCATCACGCTCCACTTTCAAATCGGCGGCTTCACCACCAAAGTTCGGCCCATCCAGTTTGTAGAGATCCAGCAAGGTAAAGTCATAACCAGACAGGCTAACCGTATCCCCTACTTGCATCCGGACATCTCGCTCCACGCTGTACGTGGTGGTCATGGCAATCCCTATCACCATCACCGCAAAACCAATATGCGCGGTGGTCATGCCATAGTGGCTGGCGCTTAGCTTGCGAATGCCAGCCAAGCCCTGACCAAACTGGCGAATGCGCTGACCGACCTCACCTAAGGCCGACATACCAACCCAGGCTCCCAGCAACAAGCCAATCAGGGCCACATTCGCCTGCACCGACTGGGTAGCCGCCATCAAACCAACCGCAACGATCAGGGTTGCCACCGCAATCATCGCCATCGGCGGGATCAACGGCTGCCATTTTTGCTGTTTCCAGCGCACCCAGGGGCCTAGCCCCAGCAACAGACTGAAGGGAATGGTCAGGTAAAAGAACATCGCATCAAAGAAAGGCTCGCCAATGGAAATAGACCCCAGTCCCAGCTCCTGATGGAACAGCGGCAACAAGGTCCCCAGAAATACCACCAGGGTTGCTGTCAGCATAAAGACGTTGTTGCCCCACAACATCACTTCGCGTGAAAACAGCTCAAACCGGGCCTGACTGCGGACCGAACGCATCCGCAGCGCATAGAGCAGCAAGGAACCGCCGATCACAATCAGCAAAAACACCAACAGGAACAAACCCCGACTTGGATCGGTGGCAAAAGAATGCACCGACACCAGCACACCGGAGCGAACCAGGAATGCACCCAACAGGCTTAGCGAGAAGGTTGCCAGTGCCAGTAAGACCGTCCAGGATTTAAAGGTGCCGCGCTTTTCCGTCACCGCCAGGGTATGGATAAGCGCCGTGCCCACCAACCAAGGCATAAAGGAAGCATTTTCAACCGGATCCCAGAACCACCAACCGCCCCAGCCCAGCTCTTTGTAAGCCCACCAGCTCCCAAGCATGATGCCCAGGGTTAAAAACATCCAAGCTGCCAGGGTCCAGGGCCGCGCCCAACGTGCCCAGGTGCTGTCAAACTTGCCGCTGAGCAATGCCGCAATGGCAAAAGCAAAGGATACCGCAAAGCCAACATAGCCCATGTACAGCAAAGGTGGGTGAATGATCATGCCAAAATCTTGCAGCAAGGGGTTCAGATCATTGCCCTCGGCCGGAAAGTACGGCAGGCTGCGCTCGAAAGCGTTGGACATAAAGAGCGAAAAAGCAATAAAGCCAACGCCTATCCAGCCCATCACCCCCAGAATACGCCCCTGCATTAGCAACGGCAGTTGTTTGGAAAACAGCGCCACCGCAGCGGTCCACAAAGTCAGAATCCAAACCCAAAGCACCATAGAGCCTTCATGCGAGCCCCAGGTAGCCGTCAATTTGTAGTACCAGGGCAATACAGTACTGGAATTGGACGCCACATTGATGACAGTAAAGTCATCGGTGTAAAACGCATAGGACAAAGCGGCGAATGCCAGGCCGGCAAACAAAGCCGAGGCGATGGCCAAAGGCTTACCCAGCATCAAAGCCCGCTCGTTCCCGGTGTAACTGCCATAAAGCGGGATCACACCCAACATCAGGGACAGCACAAAAGCAAAGGTCAGTGCCAGTTGGCCTAACTCAGGGATCATCAGTAACCTCCTGTGGATTCGGTAGCGGTTTGCTGCGACGGCGGCACATGCTGAATGCCTTTGAGCGCTTTGGCCACTTCGGGTGGCATGTACTCTTCATCGTGCCGAGCCAGCACCTCGGTGGCGCGGATCAGGCGATCGTCAACCAGATGGCCCTGAGCGACGATGCCCTGCCCTTCACGGAACAAGTCCGGCAGGATGCCGTTGTACTCAACCGTTACTGTGGGGCCAATATCCACCAGGTCAAAACGAACCAACAAGGACTCAGGGTCCCGCACCACAGAGCCTTCAACCACCACACCACCGATGCGAAGACGCTGACCGATTTCCGGGCGTTTTTTATCAGGCCCGATGCCCTCGACCAACTGGGTTGGGGTATAGAATAAGTTGATATTCTGCGTCAGGGCAAACAGCATGGCGCCGACTGAGCCGGCTACCAGAGTCAAGATGGCCAGAATGGACCAAAGGCGTTTTTGTCGTCTTGTTGTCATGGGTGCTCAGTCTCCTGATACTGCTTAACTCGTTGGGCCCGCGCCAGCTTCTGTCGGAAGTTTTGGTGAAAGGCTTTCAGCTCCCAAAAGCAATAACCCGCCAGCCCCACCAACAAACCATAGGTCAAACCATAGGCCAGCCAGATGTAAAAGCCATAGCCGCCCATCGCCAGAAAATCACTGAAACTGTCAAACTGCATTAGTGTCCTCCCAAGGTCGCACGTACCCACGGCCGGTGCTGCTCATGCTCTAAAATGGCGGTCCTTAGTCGCAAACAGACCAGTGCCAGCATCAACAGATAAAAACCCAGTAAACTAATCAGCAAAGGCCACAGCATGCTGGGGTGCACCGAAGGGGTGTCAAATTTCATAATGCTGGCCCCTTGATGCAGGGTATGCCACCACTCAACGGAGAAGTGAATAATAGGAACATTGACCACGCCAATCACAGCCAACAAGGAAGCGACTTTGCCACCGGTCTGACGGTCGGAAAAAGCGCCGTACAAGGCAATCACGCCCAGATACAGGAACAACAAAATAAGTTGCGAGGTCAAGCGCGCATCCCACTCCCACCAGGTGCCCCACATCGGCTTGCCCCAGGCCATGCCGGTCAGCAAGGAGATGGCGGTAAAAACAGCACCAATCGGTGCAATGGCCAGTACCGACCACTGGGCGACTTTGACCTGCCAGACCAGTGCAATAAAAGCGGCAATCGCCATCATGGTGTAGGTGCTCATCGACAGCAAGGCAGAAGGCACGTGGATGTACATAATGCGTACTGTATCGAATTGCTGGTAATCCTGAGGGGCAAACACCAGACCCCAGACGTTGCCCACCAGCAGAATGGTTAAGGCCGACAGCATAAGCCAGGGAAACAAATGCCCGCAGAATCGATAGAGCGTTTCAGGTTTTGCCAGAGGATGCAGCCATTTAAACATACTAACTCACATTAATTCGTAACGCACTGGCAACCGCCAGTGGCACCAAAGCCAACGCCAATAGTAACATGGCAACCAGAATTGCAAGTTGACCACTGTACGACAACCCCATACCAGCGGCCTCAATTGCCGCACTGGCAAAAATCAGCAGAGGTATGTACAGCGGGACGATTAACAGTGCCAGCAAAATGCCGCCTTTATCGGCGGACATGGTGAGGGCCGCACCCAATACGCTCAGAATGCTGAGCATAGGGGTTCCCAACAACAGTGTCAGCATCATGGCGATAAATGCAGCTTTATCAACGCCCAACAACATAGCCACCACCGGGGACAACAACACCAAAGGCAAGCCGGTACTGAGCCAGTTTGCGGCGGTCTTCGCCAGCACAAAGGCCATCACCCCCTGACGCGACGCCACCAGCTGTTCAATCACACCATTGCGGTAGTCATCGCGAAACAAGCGCTCAGCCGCCAGCAAAACACTCAACAAAGCCGCTATCCAAACAATCCCAGGCGCCATTATACGTAATTGGTTCGGCTCTGGTCCAACCCCTAACGGAAACAAAGTCAGCACAATAATAAAGAACAACAGCGGATTCAACCAATCGGCTTTCTGCCTTGCCAGCAGCACCAGCTCACGGCGTAAAAATGTCATTACCATCGGTAAGCCAGCTCCAGAGTTTGTAAACTGGGAAAATCGACACTGAGCGGTTGATGCGTCGTCACAATAATGGCACCACCGGCTGCCAATTGCTGATGAAAGCGCTGCTGCAAACGCGCAATGGAGTGCTGATCAAGGGCAGTAAAGGGTTCATCCAGTATCCAAAGCGGTGCTTTGGTTAACCAAAGCCGCGCCAAGGATACCCTACGCTGCTGCCCGGCAGACAGCATTCGGCATGGCACATCTTCCAGACCGGCCAGGCCAAGCTCTCCTAGCAGGTTGAGGTTATCCTGGTATGGCAGCTCATAAGCAGCACGCCAGAATGCCAAATTCTCCAGAGCGGTTAAGTGCTCATGAATCCCGCTTTGGTGGCCGATATAACAAAGAGATGTCGCGAATTGATCCAGTTGCTGCGACAAAGGCAACCCCTGAAACAGGATCTCACCATCATCCGGTGTGGACAAACCGGCCAACAGGCGCAACAATGAACTTTTACCAGCACCATTTTTGCCCTGCACCTGCAGCAGCTGTCCGGGTACCAGCTCCAGATCCAGCCCCTGGAACAGTACTCTGTCCTGGCGGATACAACTTAAGCCGCGGGCACAAAAGAAGTCGGTCACTGTGGCCTCCTGGTAAAATTGCGCGGATCATACCATATTCCGATTGGAATACGAACGCGTCAGCGGAGCACAAGCATGGTAAAAGTGACAAAAACATGAACCCGATCAAACTTGAGCACCTGATGCAGGTAACCGCTGCAGGCCGCGGCACTACCGTGGCCATTCCTCTGCAACCAGACAAACCTTATGCTGGCATTCTGTTGACCGATCCGGTACAAGGTGCCCGTCTGTTGCAACTGAATACCGCTCAGGGGATTTTGCAACTCCGACTGCCGCAGAGTGTCAGCGCCCCGAATGGCAGTGCCATGCAGGCCAGCTTTCAACAGTTGCCGGACGGCCGGGTTCAGGTCCAGTTGCAAGCCAGAGGCGAAGCCGTTCAATCCTTTCCCTTAAACCAACAGCAAGCCCTGACCCTGGCATTGAACTGGCGTGGCGACAACCGGCCCGTGACCGATCTCAGCAGCGCCAGCACGGCCACCCATTTGCCGGTGGAACTGCAAAGCAGCCGGCAGCAAAGTCAAATTCGTCTGCCTCAGGGCATGGTTGTGCCCTTACCTGCCGCCTTGCACCGCACCATACAGTCTCTGATGGTGCAATTTCCACAGGCTCGCATTGAAGCCAGCATCAGTCTTGGTACAGGTCAGGAGCCCAGTTTGTTTCTTGAGGTGAAAACAACCAGCCAAGCCAGAACTACGCCTTTGGGACCTTCGATGCCTGGCAACCTGAGCATGCCCAAAGCAGCCGACAGAAGCAGTCCTCAAACACCAGGCCAGACGCACTCAGAGCCGCCCTCGCAGCGCTTGCAGTATCAGCAATTGACCTTGCCGGCACAGCTGCAGCAGCAGCTGTTGGCGCAAGTTGCCAGCGCCATACAGGGCCAAAGTATTCCGGCCCGCTTGCAGCAACAGTACCTGCAACTGGGCAACTTGATGCTGCCTTTGCCGCAGGTTCGCTTAGCTGCTGGGCACTATCAAATCCAACTGCAACAGGAGCAGCAAAATTGGCAACTGCAGTTTTTGTCGCAACAGCAAAACAGTGCCAAACTGCAGCTGGCCAAAGATGCATTTAACCGCCCCATTCAGTGGCAACCAGCGCAAACAGGAACAGCCGCAGAGTCGGCGGCTCAGCAGCAAAGTGGCAACAAAACACAGCCGGTGTTGGAGCAGGGCTGGCGTTTGCTGCAACCACTGCTGGCAGAGAGTCCGGCCCGGCTCGCCAGCCTGCCTGAGTTACCAGCCCCTTTGCAGCAAGCCCTGCAGCACATCCGCCAACAACTGCCCTCAGGGCAGCGGGTCATGTCGGGTGCTGAAATCCAGCAACAATTGCAGGCCGTGCTGCAATTTCATCCGCTGCAAGCTCCAGCCAACAGCAGCAGCGCCGCCGGTACCTTTGCCCTGGCCATTCAACTGCTGCTGGGACGACTCAGCCGGGCTGCCAGCCCAATGGCCAACCAGCCAGCGGCGCAGCGTCTGATGCCGTTGCTGCAACAACTGGACAGTCAGAGTGCAGGTCAATTGCTGCGACAATTGGCCAGCCACAGTGGCGCCATGCAGCAAAGCCAATTGGCCAGCACCGAGTTGCAGCAACAACAGAGCGGTCAGTTCCTGCTGCAGCTGCCATTGCAGTGGGATCAGCAAAGCACCCAATTGCAATTGAAAATTGAGCAGCGTGATGGCTCCGACAACCAAAGCGGTCAGACCAATAAAGTCTGGCAACTGACCATGCATTTTGATCTGACCGAGCTTGGTAAAGTGCTGGCCACCGCCAAACTGGATGGCAATCGACTGAATCTGCAGATTTACACCGAGCAGGCAACGACCAAAACGTTGGCCAAGCAGTTTGTCCCCAGATTAACGGAACGACTTGAAGCCCAGGGCATTGAGGTAGCGCAGGTACAGTGCCAGTCAGGAGCCGTTCCGGACAGCTTATTCAACCGTCATAGCAGTTTAATTACCGTGAAGGCCTGATGATGAGCACGCCAGACAGCAAAGGGAAAAATAAGTCAGCTACAGCACTTCGCTACGATGGCAAAACGGCTCCTGAAGTGATAGCCAAAGGCCATGGCGCTCTGGCGGATGACATTCTGACGGTAGCTAAAGCCCATGGTATTTTGATTCATGAAGATGAAGAACTCAGCAAACTGCTGACGCAGCTGGAGTTGGGAGACAGCATTCCAAAAGAGTTGTATGTCCTTATTGCCGAGCTGATTGCATTTTCTTACGTATTGCAAGGGAAGTTTCCGGATGAGTGGGACAACATTCATCAACGAATTGATTTAAAAACTTAGTAGCTGCTGCCCAAAGGCATGCCCTAGCCTTTTTGCTGATGCAAATGAAACAGCAACTCGGCTTCGGCTCTTGGTAGTTCGCATTCCCGCATGATTTCTTCCAGATCAGCGCCCAGCTGCACCATCTTCATCGCCCGGCTGTAAAGTTTGGATTCTGGCTCCGTCAGTTGCAAGGCCTGCAGCTGCTCCGCTTGCTCCGACAACTGCTGTTGCTGGTTTTGCAGCTCGGATTCCAGCTGAAGCACCCGCTGGCCCACCCCAATAACACCAGCGCGCAACTCTGCCAGCTCGGCCCGAACCAACTGAAGTTGCTGCGCCGAATCCGACTCTGATTGGGTTGTGGAGTCCGCGCTGTCCTGCTGCAAAATGCGTGGCTCAGACAGTGCCTCATGATTTGCTCCGACCGTAAAACTGCGCCAGAGTAACCACAGCAACAGCAGCGTCAACACGCCCAACCAGGCAATGATCATCGGCAGTTTCCGTTAGAGTGCACTGATTTCATCCCACTCTTCATCGGTGAGCAGTTTATTCAGATCCACCAGGATCAACAGCTCGCCCTCACGATTGGTGACCCCCTGGATAAATTTGGCACTCTCATCATTGCCAACATTGGGCGCAGTATCAATTTCTGATGCTTTCAGATACACCACCTCGGCGACGCTGTCGACCAGAATACCCACCACCTGCTTGTCCGCTTCGATGATCACGATACGGGTATTGTCGCTGACTTCAGCGCCTTCCAGGCCAAAGCGGGCCCGGGTGTCAATGACAGTGACCACATTGCCACGTAAATTGATGATCCCCATCACATAATCCGGAGAGCCTGGTACCGGAGCAATTTCGGTATAACGCAAGACTTCCTGCACCTGCATCACATTGATGCCATAGGTCTCGTCCTGCAGTTTGAAAGTGACCCACTGCAGAACCTCATCCGTGGTGTCGCTGTCTTTTGCAGTCTGCTTGGCTACATTACTCATTCCAGCTCCTCATTGGCGGTCACAACACCGCTCTGTTACACGTCATCTTCACTGCTCAGACCCTGCCGCAGCATTTCTGTCAAAGCATCTACATCCAGTAAAGCACACATATGCTGTTTGATCAGCCCGGCAAGCCAAGGTCTTTTGCCACTGGACTCCCGCCACTTTACCTCATCCTGCGATAAAGTCACGGTGTTGATCAGTTTATCGCACGCCAGCCCCCACGGGGTGTTGCTCAACATTATAACATACTGATACGAATGCGATTCGGCTTGAGATCGGTCAAATTTTTCTGGCATCACCCAAAGGCCGGTATCCACCACATTGATTTTCAATTCACGCTGCAACATCACGCCTTTAAACCAGGCAGGCTTGCCCGGCATGGTATTGACGCTGCTCATTTTATGAATACCACCCAACTCCTTCAATGGCAAGGCAATGGTTAAACCGGCCACACTGAAAAACAGGGCCTGAAAATTGCCTTCCCGGTAGGATTTGGCAGTTTGAACCGCGTCGTCGCGAAAACCCGGCTGCGACTTGCGCGTGAGCACTTCGGTCTGCAACTCGGTATCGGCTAATTTGGGCATGACAGGGGGCGCTTCTGCTTTTGCCTTCGTTTGAGTCGCAGCCTCGCTAGCGACCTGCGTGGTGGTGACTCTCGCCAGCAACGACTCCAGCTTTTTTTTCACCTCAGGGACTTCCGGCGCCGGAGCTGCTGTTGGCGCAGCCGCCGGCTCCTCATCGGTCAGCAGAGCCGTTAAGTAATGCTGCATCACTTTCTGACTGCTGTAGCGATCAGACATGCTCAGTCTCCGGCAACTGCAGTAAATAACTCAGCAAGGTGTTGTAAGCAAAAACACCACGCGAGCGCGGCGCATACACCGGAGGTGGTGTTTGCGCCAAACTGGCATCACGAAACTTGGTATCGACCGGGATGACTGCCGACCACACCTTATCCTGATACTTGGCTTTTAACTCTTTGTACGCTTCGAGCGACGCTTTGGTGCGTTTGTCGTACATGGTAGGGATAATGGTGTAACGGTAACTTTTTTGCTGGGAGTGGGTCATCAATCCCATGGTTGCGATCATGCGCTCCAGACCTTTGATGGCCAAAAACTCGGTCTGAACCGGTATCAACACCCGATCGCTTGCCGCCAGCGCATTGACCATCAGCACCCCCATCACCGGGGGGCAGTCCAACAAAATGTAATCGTAATCCTGACTTAATTTGGCCAATCCCTTTTTTAGAATCAATCCCATGCCATTTTTGTTGCCAAGGGAGCGATCCAAGGTCGCCAAGGCCATCGAGGATGGCAGAATGTCGAGGTTTTCAACACCACTGGGACAGAGTGATTGCAGGATTTCCTCCCGACTGATGTCTTTGCCCCGGATAAAAATATCGTAAACGCTCACTTCCAACTCTTCGGCATCAATGCCAAAGTAGTAGGTCATAGAGGCATGGGGATCAATGTCCACCAGCAGTACACGATGGCCACGTTCCGCCAACAAAGCGCCTAACGAAACCGTGGTGGTGGTTTTACCCACCCCGCCTTTTTGATTTGCTATTGTCCAAACAACCACATTAAGGTTCCTGCTGAGGTGACGGAGGCTCATCGGGCACTTCGTCACGGGTCGTAATCCGGATGCCACCACCCGGCAGGCGAATGACACGAATGCTGGCTTCACCCTCTGTAATGCTTTCCAGCTGCTGGAGCACCTCGGGCGGAATTTCCGCTGGGGCATCCTGCAAGTCAATACTGGCCGCTTCGGCTTGATAACCGTACTTCGAAATGGCAATCACCACCCGACGGTTTTGCGCCCGCCCCTCCGGCGTGGTGTTATCCGCAGTCGGATAAAACTCGCCATACCCCTCAATGGCCATCCGCTGAGGGGCTACCGCCATGGCTTCCAGTATACGGAGTACCGAGGTAGCGCGTGCCACCGACAGTTCCCAGTTCGAAGCAAAGATTTCATTGTTAATGGGCACATTATCAGTATAGCCACGAACCCGGATAAAGTTGTTGATGGGCACAATGATGCCCGCAACGTCATTCAAAAGCGTCTGGGCAGCGAGGGTAGCGGTGGCACTGCCACTGGGAAATAACAAACCACTGCTGAGCTCGATGGTCAGCCAGTTGTCGTCTTGTTCTACCCGAGCAAGCCCCTCTTCCATCAGGTTAGCCAGCGCCTGAGTTAACTCTTCTTGCAAAGAGGTCAAGGGCGTTCCCAGCAAGCGCTCGGAAACCTCGGATAACTCGGTGCCATCAGCAACCAACTCCGGACCTTTTGCCGGCTCTAAGGATGCACCGTACAAATCAAAGTCGCTCTGAGGGCCAGGCTCCAGCAATACCGAGGTCCCTTCCAGGCCGGTACCGCGACTGTCTGAGCGTTCAAAGATCCGGGTAAGGGTTTCCGATAAAGCACGGTATTCTTCGTCTTTGACAATGGACATGGCATAAAGCACGACAAAAAGTGCAAACATCAGGGTCATGTAGTCGGCGTAGGAAACCAGCCAACGATCCAGCTCATCGGCTTCCACTTTCTGATGTTTGTTTTTATGCCGGTACATAGCTCGCCCCTAACCAGCCCGGTAGGCGTTGAGCTTGCGCTCCAGGGTACGCGGGTTCTCACCATGCGCAATCGAAAGGAGTCCTTCGATGATCATTTCATGGTGCAAGGTGTGTTGATGGACCAGGTTTTTCAGCTTGTTGCCCACCGGAATAAAGAGCAGGTTGGCAAAACCAACCCCGTAGATGGTGGCAACAAAAGCTGTGGCAATCCCAAGGCCCAGCATTTCTGGATCGGTGATATTGGCCATCGCCTGAATCAGGCCCAGCACAGCGCCCACGATACCAATGGTCGGGCTGTACCCGCCCATGGCTTCAAAAATCTTGGCACCACGCAGCAGCCGCTCACGTTCCAGTGTCAACTCCGCATCCAGCGTATCTTGCAACACCTGAGGATCTACACCATCCACCAGTAGATTCAGGCCCCGGTGCACAAAGGGATCTTTTTCATCCAGAGCCCGGCCTTCCAGAGCGAGAAAGCCACTGGCGCGGGCTGCGTTGCTCCACTCGATCATCTGGTCGAGCATGCTGCTGGTGGGCAAGTTATGCCCCCGAACCACCCAGGGCAAGAGTTGAAAACCCAATTTGAACTGGGCGAATGGGGTTTGCACCATCACGGCCCCGAGCGTTCCCCCCACCACAATAATAAAGGCGGGAAGATGCAGCAAGGTAAGAACAGAGCCTCCTTCCAAAGCAAAGCCACCAACAACCCCTACGATAGCAACGAAAAATCCTATCAGCGCAAGTTTATCCATGCATCACTTCTGTTATTAGTTTTGTGGCTGTATCGGCAAGGCTAACTTCGACATCCATCAGACCAGCCGCAGCCACAGCTTGCGGCATCCCATAGACGACACAACTGGCTTCATCCTGAGCCCAGATACGAGAACCATATTGTTTTAATAAGCGGGCTCCTTCTCGTCCATCCGAGCCCATCCCGGTTAAAATCACGGCCAACACTTGGTCGCGGTACACTCTGGCCGCACTGCCAAAAGTGATGTCGACACTGGGTTTGAAAGTAATTCTGGGTGAATCATCATCTTTAATTTTAAGTCGGGCTTGATCCGCTTTACCATCCACCAGCATTTGCTTTCCTCCGGGTGCCAGGTAAGCCACCCCTGGCCTTAGTACATCATTGTCTTCGGCCTCTTTGACAGAAATTTTAGCCAACCCATTCAAACGGGTTGCAAAAGCACCGGTAAAGGCAGCAGGCATGTGCTGGATTAGCAGGATGGGCAAGGGAAAGTTTGCCGGCAGCGCGGTAATAATTTTTTGCAGCGCGACCGGCCCACCGGTCGAAGTACCAATGGCCAGCAGCTTGTAGCTATTACCACTGGTTTTAAATGGCTTAGTAGCAGCGGGCCTGGCAGGAGCAGCGGTTTCTTTGAGCCGCTCAGATAGCTTGGGGCGTTCAAAACTGCTACGGGTTAAAGCTGGACGACTGGATGCCAGGCTTCGACCAGGTAGACGCCGCGCCACCGCCTTCACACGCTGCCGCAGCAAGTTAGCGGCTTCGTCTTTTTCGCGGGCAATGTCTTCGAACTTTTTCGGCAGGAAGTCTACCGCCCCGGCATCGAGCGCATCAAGGGTGGCTTTTGCACCTTCATGCGTCAAGGAAGAAAACATCAAAATTGGAATGCGCTGTTGTTGCATGATGGCGCGCACAGCGCTAATCCCATCCATCACCGGCATTTCAATATCCATGGTGATGACATCGGGTTTCAGGGCAATGGCTTTATCAACAGCTTGCTGGCCATTGTTCGCAGTATCAATGACCTCCAGCTCAGCATCCGCATTCAGTATTTCGGTTAAGCGGCGACGAAAAAAGCTGGAATCATCGACCACCAGAACTTTTATTGCCATTGAGTACTCGCTTTAGTTTGCGGTTTTGCTAAAACGCTCGAGTTTAATTTTGGATTTCCGGGCGTAGTGCTTCAACAAGCTGGGCACATCCAGAATCAATGCAATGCCGCCATCCGAAGTGATGGTGGCACCGGCCATCCCCGGTGTACCTTGCAATAAGTGATCCAGTGGCTTAATGACCACCTCTTCCTGGCCAATCAGCGAATCCACCACAAAACCAATTTTTTGGGTGCCAAGCTGCAAAATAACCACATGCCCCTGTTCGCGGCGAACCGTTTTGCTGGAGCCTTTGACCAACCAATGTTCCAGGTAAAACAGCGGGATCGCTTTGTCGCGGACAATGATGGTCAACTGGCCATCGACATTGTTGGTTTTGGCCAGATCCAGCTGGACAATCTCATCAATGGTTCCCAAGGGCAAGGCAAAGGTCTGTTTGCCGACCACCACCATCAAGGTAGGAAGAATGGCAAGTGTCAAAGGCACTTTGATTTCCAGCAAAGTGCCTTTGCCAAGTTCAGAATTGATGTGCACGCTGCCGTTAAGCTGGGTAATTTTGGTTTTCACCACATCCATACCCACGCCACGGCCAGAAATGTCCGAAATTTGCTCTTTGGTTGAGAAGCCAGGCGCAAAAATAAGATTGAAAGCCTCGTTGTCCGACATCCGTGCCGCTGCATCGACATCCAGAATGCCACGGTTGATGGCAATGCCTTTCAGCTTTTCCGGATCCATGCCGGCCCCATCATCCTCAATGGTCAGCAGGATGTGATCGCCTGCTTGCTCGGCAGCCAGCTTTACCCGTCCGGTACGATCTTTACTTGCGGCCTGACGGACATCTGGCATTTCAATGCCATGGTCAACGGAGTTTCGCACCAAATGCACCAGTGGATCGGCCAAAGCTTCGACCAGATTTTTATCCAGATCGGTTTCTTCACCTTCCAGCTCCAGCGTGATTTCTTTTTTCAGCGACCGAGCTAAATCCCGTACCACTCTGGGAAAACGACCGAAGACCTTTTTAATCGGCTGCATCCGGGTCTTCATCACTGCACCCTGAATATCTGCAGTCACCACATCGAGGTTGGCAATGGCTTTACCCATTTCTTCATCTTTGGTGCTGGTAGCCAGGCTTACCAAACGGTTTCGTACCAACACCAGCTCACCAACCATGTTCATGATTTCATCCAGCCGCTTGGTATCAACCCGAACGGTGGTCTCAGGCTGAGCTGCTGGCGGCGCGGGAGGTGCTGTCGGAGCCGTTGCTTTTGGCGCCGCAGGAGCACTGTCAGGTTTCGCTGCAGGCTTACTGGCTGCGGCCGCAACTGGCTCTGGAACTTTAGGCGCTGGTTTGCGTTCCGCAGGCGTTTTATCCACTACCGCTTGCGGAGATTTGCCTTTGCCATGCAAATCATCCAGCAAAGACTCAAATTCATCATCGGTAATTTCATCGCCTTTGCCAGCTGGGGCAGCTTTTTCAGCTGGTGCAGCCTTGGCTTCGCCATCTGTGGATTTGAAACTGCCTTTGCCATGCAACTGATCGAGGATGGCTTCAAACTCATCATCCGTCATATCGCCCTGCAGCTCAGGATCCAGTGCTGGCGGTTCGGCAGAAGCGGCCTGGCCCGGTGCTTTGCCACCATGCAGCTCATCCAGCAAACGCTCAAACTCGTCTTCGTCCATGTCATCGATACCGGGAGCATCACTGGCGGAGGCCTCCGGCGGAGCTTCAGCAACTGGAGGAGCTGACACTGGCGTTGCAGGAGCGGCTACCGGCTCGGAGCTGCCATCATCAGGCTCACTAAGACGATGCAGCGCATCGAGTAAAGCCGGATCGGCCGGGGTCAATGGTTGCCGACTTTGTACCTGAGCAAACATGGCGTTAACCGTATCCAGCGCCTGCAAAATGACGTCCATCAACTCTGGCGTCACTTGCCGCTTACCGGTACGGAGAATATCAAAGACATTCTCAGCCCCGTGACAGGCATCGACCAGTTCGGTCAACGAAAGGAAACCAGCACCACCTTTGACCGTATGAAAACCGCGGAAAATGGCATTGAGTAAATTGGAGTCGTCGGGGTTATTTTCCAACTCGACCAATTGCTCTTGCAACAGCTCCAGGATCTCGCCGGCCTCGACCAGAAAGTCCTGTAGAATGTCTTCATCCATATCAAAGCTCATGCTTGGCCACCTCTTAAAACCCTAGACTCGACAATAGGTCATCCACATCATCCTGCCCGGTTACCACGTCATCGCGGCCTTCGGCATCAATGATGGGTCCTTCAGCTTCGGCTGCTGCAATCTGTTTCTTCGCTTTTGCCGGTTTCGGGCTTTCTGGTAATAAATCGGGGTTGCTCTCCCCAAAAGCAGTTAACAAGCCAATGAGGCTGTCTTCAACTTCGCGAACCAGTTCAATCACCCGACGCAAAATTTGACCAGTCAGGTCCTGATAATCTTGCGCCATCAACACTTCGGTCAGCAGACCGTTCAGGCTACCTGCATCGGTGTTCGCCTGTTCTAAAAAACCATTCAGACTGTGGCACAGGGCTTTGAACTCGCCAACTTTCAGGTCGCGGCTCATTAAGCGTTGCCAGGCAGGCATGATGTTTTGCAGGTTTTGTCCCAGCTGATCGGCAATCGGCAGGCAGGACTCTACTGCATCCATGGTTTTGTTGGCTGCCTGCTCGGTCATATCAATCACGTGATTCAACCGCTTTTTGGCATCCGGGATATCTTCTTCCAGCAAGTTGCTAAGCGAGGAATCCAATTGAAAGTTTTTCAGTGAATCGTGCAACTGACGCGTCAGCTTTCCGACTTCCGAAAAAAGCTCTGCAGAGCCTGGTACGGCGATTTGCTGTACCAGTTGATTTGCCGCTTCATTTTCACCCATCTCCAACAGCTGCACCAACTCTTTGGCTTGCTCAAGTGAAATGGATGGTGCCGTGAGTGCGGACATTGCATTACTCCCTTGTCTGCGTCAGGTTATCCAATCCTTTCAAACACTTTGGATAGTTTTTCCTGCAAGGTTGCGGCGGTAAAAGGCTTCACAATGTAGCCATTTACCCCAGCCTGAGCTGCTGCAATAATTTGCTCTTTTTTGGCTTCGGCAGTCACCATCAACACAGGGATGTGCTTGAGCTTGTCGTCCGCACGAATGGCGCGGAGCAAATCGATGCCTTGCATGCCTGGCATGTTCCAATCGGTGACCACGAAATCAAAATCACCACCTTGCAACATGGGCAAAGCAGTACTGCCATCATCTGCTTCAGATACATTGGTAAACCCAAGATCTCTCAGCAAGTTCTTAATAATTCGACGCATGGTTGAAAAATCATCAACCACCAGAATCTTCATGTTCTTATCCAAAATCCCCTCCGCTGAGAAAATCGTTATCGGACATGTTCAATAACTTTTGATTACAACCAATCCTGCATTCTGGACTTTAAACGAACCAGCGCCTGACTATGGATTTGACTGACCCGGGACTCACTGACATTCAGTACAGCACCGATCTCTTTCAAGTTTAGCTCATCATTGTAATACAGCGATAGTACTAATGCTTCCCGCTCGGGCAAATTGCTGATGGTCTTGATCAGGCTTTGCTGAAATGCTTCATTGGCCTGATGTTCGAACAACTGATCGGTTTCCCGCTCATCCGCTGTTGCCAGTACATCTTCAGTGACGCCCAAGTCCTCGATACCTAAGATCCGGCCGCAACTGACATCACTCAACATATGATGGTACTCATCGAGAGATATATCAAGTTTTTCAGCAACTTCTACATCTTTAACATCGCGGCCAAGCTCTGCTTCCAATTCCGCAATGGTTTCGGCGATTAAACGGGCATTGCGATGCACCGAGCGAGGGGTCCAGTCGCCACGACGCATTTCATCGAGCATCGCACCACGAATTCGGATACCGGCAAAGGTCTCAAAACTTGCTCCTTTGCTGCCGTCAAAGTTCTTGGCTGCTTCCATTAAGCCTATCATGCCGGACTGAATCAGATCGTCAACCTGCACACTGGCCGGTAACCGTGCCAACAGATGGTAAGCAATCCGTTTGACCAGAGGTGCGTGACGCTCAATCAGCTGATTGAGTTGATCCGCTGCACCGTAAGCCGACAACTTCGCATTCACGCCAGACCTCGCTGCGCTTTATCGGGTTGCTGAACCAGCTGTTCCAGGAAAAACTCGAGATGCCCAGAGGCTCCGGGCGGTGTCGGCCACTTGATGGCTTTCATCGCCAATGATTTGACCGCCAGACTGGCCCCCGTCTTTGGAAAAGCCTCCACAAAAGCACGCTGCTTGCGTGCGGCTTTACGAACATTTTCATCGTAAGGAATGGTTGCGACCAGCTCCAGATTGACATCCAGAAAGCGATCGGTGACCCGCGTGAGTTTGACAAAGAGTTCCTGCCCTTCACGCAAACTACGCACCATGTTGGCAATAATTTTAAAGCGCTGGACCTCGTGATCACGGCTCAAAATCTTCATCAAAGCGTAAGCATCGGTGATGGATGAAGGCTCATCACAGACCACCACCACCACATCCTGCGAGGCTCTGGCAAAGCTCATCACCATATCAGAAATGCCGGCTGCCGTATCGATTAGCAACACATCGACCCGGGTTTTCATTTCGCTAAAAGCGCGGATTAACCCGGCATGTTCTGCTGGCGTTAACTCGGTCATGTTTTGCGAGCCGGAGGTGGCAGGAATAATTTTGATACCGGCCGGGCCTTCTATCAAAATGTCGTCCAGCTCGGCTTCACCAGCCAGCACATGCGACAGGTTCTTGTGCACCCGTAATCCCAGCATGACATCGCAATTGGCCAAACCAAGATCAGCGTCAAGTACCATCACACGCTTGCCAAGTTGTGCCATGGCGATGGCAAGATTGAGCGACACATTGGTTTTGCCAACGCCGCCTTTGCCTCCGGTAACTGCAATTACTTTGACCATGTTTTTTTTCATTGTCCTCAGGCCTGCAGCCTGATCATCGATTGGCTCATGACTATGCATAGGCTCCTTCCGCTCGGCGCTCGACAGGAGCTTCCCATTGATGCGCCGTACTACTGTATGCGATGCGTAATTTTTCTGCTTGCGCTACGATGTCATCCGCTCTGGCGATACGTATGTCTTCAGGCACGCGCTGTCCATTGGTGAGGTAGCATACCGGCAAGGCATTTTGTAGCGCTGCATTGATAATTTCACCTAAACTTAAGCATTCATCAAGTTTGGTAAAAATACAACCTGATAATGGAATTCGTTTAAAGTGCTCAACGCTTTCCTGCATCACCCGGGCTTGTGCTGTAGCAGACAATACCAAATAGCTCTTTATTTTTACAAGAGAATCCTGCACCAAAGCGGCAAGTTTTTCCGCCAGTCGCAGGTCACGCTGGCTCATCCCTGCGGTGTCAATCAAAACCAGGCTGCGATTGGAAAATTGTTTCAGTAAAACCGCCAACTCTTCGCTGTCTTTGGCTTGACGAACCGGACAGCCAATGATGCGTCCAAAGGTGGCCAGTTGATCCAGGGCACCGATCCGAAAGGTATCTGTGGTGATCAAGGCCACCTGATCGGCACCGTGTTTGCGGGCATACTGGGCTGCCAGCTTGGCAACGGTGGTGGTTTTGCCCACGCCGGTCGGCCCCACCAGGGCAACAACCCCCCCTTGCCGCATAATATCGTTGTTCCCCGTGGTCAGCTGACCAGCAAGCAGTTCCAGCGCGGTATTCCAGGCTTCGCGTTCACAGATGTCCTCGGGCATAAAACAAGCCAGTTGATCGGCCATGGCCGAGGACAAGCCCATTTGCTGCAGTTGCTCTATCACCATGGCACGAACCGGTTCGCTGCGTGCCAGCTCTTGCCACATCAAGCCCGAGACCTGATGCTGCAGCAACTGACGCATCGACAGCATTTCGCTGCGCATGGCATCAAACTCTGTCTGCCATTGCTGTTGCTGCTTTTGTTGCAACTGATTAAGCTCTTGCAAACTGACCACATTGCTTGCGCCATTGTTTTGACGCTCTGTCCGAGGCTCTGCTTTGCTGGCTTTGAATGCCGGGGCAACTGGCGCGGCACCCGGCTGACCCGACTGCATGCTCATCTGCCGCGCCAACAAGGCGCGCAGTGAGTCGGCTTCATCGTCCACCGCCGCCTCCACCCGCCGGGGCTGCGCCTTCGCAGTTTGCCGAACAGCCGCTCTGGCAGGCTCCTCGGTCGCAACCTTGACTGGCTGAGAAGCTTTAGCAGGCTGAGCCTCTGCGTCCAGTGCCGCCACAATTTCAACACCACCAGCTACTTTTTTATTGGACATGATAATGGCGTCCGGTCCCATAAACTCCTTGACTTCATCCAAGGCGGTCCGCATATCTTTGGCAACAAAGCGTTTAATTTTCATGGCTTATCTCCTAGCTGGCCTGGCCTACCACACTGACAATACGAATTTGTTTGTCATCTGGAATTTCCTGGTAAGACAGCACTCGTAACCCTGGAATGGTGTATTTCACAAATCGTGCCATCACAGAGCGTAAAATACTTGACGTTAGTAAAATGGCGGACTCGCCGTTTAATTCCTGATTCTGACTGGCTTCTTGCAGGGACTGTTGGATCCGCTCTGCCAGACCCGGCTCAATGCCGCCACCATCATTACCGGCGGCTTGCATCGATTGATGCAGCATCTGCTCCAGCTCCGGTGCGAAGGTAATCACCGGCAGCTCTTGTTGACTGCCAGCAATCTCCTGCACAATCAAACGGCGCAGCGCGATTCGACAAGCAGCTGTCAGCACATCCACGTCCTGGCTCTTCACGCCATACTCCACCAGGGTTTGCACCAGGGTTTTCATATCCCTAATAGGAACGCCTTCGTTCAGCAGGTTTTGCAAGACTTTAACGACCGTAGTCAGTGGCAAGGTATCGGGGATCAGGGCCTCAACCAACTTGGGTGAGGTTCGCGCCAGCATATCCAGCAGGTTCTGAACTTCTTCATGGCCCAACAGGCTGGCCGCATTGTTGGTTAAGATTTGACTCAAATGAGTCGCAACCACAGTCGCCGCATCGACCACGGTGTACCCCAGGGTTTGGGCATGTTCACGCTGGTCTTTCGCTATCCAGACCGCTTCCAGGCCGAAAGCCGGATCCCGGGTGGCAATGCCTTTAACGGTGCCAAACACCTGACCGGGGTTGATGGCCAATTCATGATCATGCCGTAGCTCCGACTCCCCAGTCGTCACACCCATCAGCGATACCCGATAACTGTTGGGCTCCAAATCCAGGTTGTCACGAATGTGCACGGCCGGGATTAAAAAGCCCAGCTCTTGCGATAGCTTTTTACGAACCCCTTTGATCCGGGTCAGCAATTCACCACCCTGTGATTTGTCGACCAAGGGGATCAGCCGATAGCCGACTTCCAACCCAATGGTATCGACCGGCTGTACATCGTCCCAACCAATTTCTTTGATGGTCTGAGGCTCCTGATGGGTATCCAACTCAGGCCCCTTGCTTACCAGCTCGGCAACCTGCTGCTGCTCTTTGCGAAACAGAAAGTAGGCCACGCCACCGACAATCAGCGACAATGAAATAAACGAAAAGTGCGGCATGCCTGGCACAATGCCCATCAGCATCAACACACCGGCAGCAATAAAGAGCACCCGGATATTGGCCAGCTGACCGGTAAACTGTTTGCCCATATCTTCAGAGCGATTCTGGCGGGTGATGATGATGGCGGTGCCAATGGACAACAACAGTGCAGGAATTTGCGCCACCAGACCATCACCAATGGTCAACAGGGTATAGACCTCCACTGCCTGGCCAAAAGTTAGGCCATGCTGGATCATGCCAATGAAAAGGCCACCAATCAGGTTAATGGCCAAAATGACGATGCCAGCAATCGCATCGCCTTTGACAAATTTGCTGGCACCATCCATCGAGCCGTAAAAATCGGCTTCCTGAGTGACTTCATCCCGCCGGGTACTGGCTTCTTCTTGCGTCAGCAAACCGGCGTTCAAATCGGCATCAATCGCCATTTGCTTGCCAGGCATGGCATCCAGAGTAAAACGGGCTGTGACTTCGGCTATCCGGCCGGCCCCTTTGGTAATGACCACAAAGTTGATGATGATCAGAATAAGAAACACCACCAAACCAACTGCGTAGTTGCCACCAATCACCACAGAGCCAAAGGCTTCTATCACCTTGCCGGCAGCATCTCCGCCTTGGTGGCCTTCAAGCAGCACCACCCGGGTGCTGGCAACGTTCAGCGCCAGCCGCATAATGGTCGCGACCAGCAACACGGTCGGGAAAATACCAAACTCCAGCGGCCGCAAGGTGTAAATGGTCACCAGCAGCACCACCAGAGCCAACGCAATGTTGAAGGAAAACAGAATATCGAGCAAAAACGGCGGTAACGGCAACACCACCATCGACAGAGCAGCCATGATCAAAAACGGCGTACCCAGCCCTTTTAAGTGAGTCATCTTGCTGCGATCGAATCGATTGAAGTAACTGGCTAACTGCATGGTGTTCCCAACAAAATTTTGGCGCTATTCAGACAAAAGCAAAAAATGCTCCAACTTGTCGGCCAATGCGTCGGTTTGACACTAATCGTAGTAATAGTCGGTTGGGATCGGCAGTTGCTTGCTGAGCTTTTGCGGCCGCTTACCCCGGCCTTTTAAGAACAGATTCAGCTGATAGACATAGGCCAGGACCTGCGCCACCGCCGCAAAGAGTGCGTCTGGAATGGGCCGGTCCAACTCCGTGGTGTAGTAAATGGCACGTGCCAAAGCCGGCGACTCCACCAGAGGCACTTTGTGCTCTTTGGCTACTTTTCGAATTTGCAGCGCCATCACATCGATGCCTTTTGCCACCACCACCGGGGCTCTGTCCCGGCCTTGCTTATAACGTAGCGCCACCGAGTAATGCGTTGGGTTGGTGACGATGACATCGGCTGAAGGAACTTCCTGCATCATTCGCTTCATCGACATCTGCATCTGGGTGCGGCGAATACGGGCTTTGACCTTGGGGTCCCCTTCCATGTTTTTGTGTTCATCCTTAACCTCTTGCAGCGTCATCATCAGCTCTTTGTTGTGCTTCCAGGCCTGGTAAGGCGCATCCACCAGGGCAATGAGGATCACACTGCAGGTCAGCCCAAAGAACATCCAGCCCAGGATCCAAAGTGCATCCTCAATGTTGTTGGGTGCGCTCATGACCGACAGTGTCATGATGTCCCGGAAAAACAAGTTCAGCAATCCAAGCGCCATCCCTACCACCACCAGCACTTTAAGAATGCTTTTGCCAAGCTCCACCAAAGCCTGCAAACCAAACATTCGCTTAAAGCCTTTAATCGGACTCATTTTGCTGGCCTTTGGCGCGGCCGCTTCCCAGCTGAAGTTAAAGCCCCCCAGCAAACAGTTACCAACAAAGGCCGCCACCAGCACAAAAGCAAAAATGATCAGCATCGGCGGCAGCAGCAACTGCATGATCTCGCCCCAGGCGGAAAACATCGACTGGGTGTCAAAGACATCTTTGGGTTGCAAGCTGAACATCCGCTTGCCGATGGTCAGAACCCGGCCGGCCAGCATCGGGCCAAACAGCAGCAAAGCTGTGGCACTGCTGATCAACACAAAAGCGGTCCCCAGATCTTTGGAACGGGCAATTTGCCCTTTCTTTTTAGCGTCTTCAATTTTCTTGGGGGTGGGCTGTTCGGTCTTTTCACCACCAGATTGACTTTCGGCCATATCCCCTCCTTAACAGCCGATGATACGGCAGCTGTAATCCAGCGTTAACTGCCACTGGATGCCGTAATGGATCAGGAAGGTATCCAGCGTCAGCCATAGGATCAATAAGCCAGATAACATGGTAATCGGGAAGCCGATGGCGAAAATATTCAACTGCGGCGCAGCACGGGTCATAATGCCGAACGACAGGTTGACCACCAGCATCGCTATAATGGGGGCCAGCGTAATGGACAAGGCGGTGGCAAACATCCAGCCGGCAAACTCAATCAGTTGCCAAATTTGCAAGCGCGACCACCAGGCATCAGTAATGGGCAACGTATCAAAACTCAGCACCAGCATCTGAATGGTAATCAGATGCCCATCAAAAATAAAAAACAGCAAGGTGGCTAAAATCAGGTAAAACTGACCGATAGCCGGCACACTGACGCCACTGGCAGGATCCACCATGGACGCAAAGGCCAAGCCACTTTGAGTTGCCAACACCTGACCGGCAATAATAAAGGTATTGACGAAAATCAGCGTCATAAAACCAATGGCAAAGCCTAGCGTAACCTGTTGCATCACCTGCAGTACCATGCGAAATGACATCAGCTCGGGGTTCGGTACTGGCGGGATCACCGGCATAATCATCACCGTTAGCGCCACAATCAACATGATGCGGATCCGCATTGGTACATTGCGAGTGCCAAGGCCGGCCATAATCATAAAGACCCCACTCACTCTGGCCATCGGCAACAAAAAGTCTGCCAGGGTCTGCATGATAAGGTCGAGATGAAAGTCCATTGCCTTCTCGCTCAGCCGACTACAGAAGGAATGCTGAGGATCAAACCTTCAGTGAAATCCATGATTACCCGGGTCAGCCAGTGGCCACCGAAAATAAGGGCCAGAATGGTCACGATCAAACGAGGTAAGAAGCTCAGGGTCTGTTCGTTAATCGAGGTAGCCGCCTGAAACACCGCGACAATCAAGCCGACAAAGAGCGAGGGCAAAATAATGGCGCTGACCAACAAAATAACGATGTATAGCGCATCGCGCAGCACATCGACAAAGACTTCAGGGCTCATGATCAGGTCCCCAATCCAAAGCTGGTGGCCATGGTCCCCATCACCAGGATCCAGCCATCCACCAACACAAACATCATCAATTTAAAGGGCAAGGAAATAATCATCGGCGACAGCATCATCATCCCCATCGCCATCAGAACACTGGCCACCACCAAATCAATGATCAAAAATGGAATAAACAACATAAAGCCAATCTGAAAAGCCGTTTTTAGCTCACTGGTGATAAAGGCCGGAATAATCACCGTGATGGGCAGATCCATCAAATTATCCACTTCCTCCACCCCGGCAATGCTGGCAAAGGTGTCCAAGTCACGCAACCTGGTCTGGTGCAGCATAAATTCTTTCAGTGGAATAATGGCTTGCTGCACCGCTTCCAGCGACGTTTTCTCTTCCGCTAAATAGGGTTGTAGCGCCTGATGATTGATTTCATTGAGTACCGGCGACATGATAAAAAAGGTCAGAAAAAGCGCGATGCCAATCAACAGCTGATTTGAGGGGGACTGTTGCAAACCGATGGCCTGGCGCAAAATCGCCAGCACCACGATGATGCGGGTAAAGCTGGTCATCATAATGACCATCGCCGGGATAAAACTCAGCGCGGTCATGATGGCTAGGACTTGCAGCGTTACACTGTATTCCTGAGAGCCATCCGGGTTGGTGGTAACACTGATGGCCTGCAAGGTGCCGACATCAGCAAAAACAGCAGGGCTAAGGCCAAGCGCCAACAACACCAGAATAAGTCGCAACATAGAGCATTTTTACTTTTTCATCCACGATTGCAACTGACTATGAAATTCTGATGCCAACTTTTCTTCGGGCAGGGGCTCTTCCAGCTCAAACAGGTAATTTATCTGCTGAGCGGTCACACCCAAAACCCGCTGTTTCCCTTGCATTTCAATAACTAGCAGCCGTTCTTTCGGCCCTAACGGAATGGTGGTAATTACCTTCATGTGTTGGCTGCCAGGGATACGCAGTGTCAATTTTTTGAAAGACCAACCCAGCAGCAACACCATCAGGATCACAAAAGCCAGAGAAATGACGATTTTGCTGAACGATAACCCCGAGCTTGAACCAGCCCGACTCAGCGTCTGATCGCCCCCGGCTCTGTCCTGCCCAAAACGGTAGGCTGAACTGGCAGTTTCTGTTGCTGAAACAGGCTCAATGCTCTTAAGCACCGCATCATTCCCGACAGCACTGCCGAGTTCATACTCAGCTGCAACGACTTCAGCTTCAGACTCCGGCTCAGCGGCAATAAGGGCGCCACTGAGCACTGCACAGAACCATAGCCCGTAGAAAAACGCTGCTCGCATTAGCGTAACTTCTTAATGCGTTCAATTTGACTGATCACATCGGTCAGGCGGATACCGAATTTATCGTTCACCACCACCACTTCACCATGCGCTATCAGAGTACCATTGACCAAAACATCCAGCGGCTCACCAGCGACCCGCTCCAGCTCAACCACAGAGCCCTGATTGAGTTGCAACAAGTTGCGGATACTGATTTTAGAGCGTCCCACTTCCATCGAAATGGTGACCGGAATATCCAAAATGGTATCCAGCTTTAATTTATCTTCACCGCCAGCCGGGCTATCCTCTTTCAATTCATCCAGCTCGACAGGACTCGCACCGTCAGAGCCTTCGGCTTCAGCCATGGCAGCCGCCCATTCGTCCATGGTGTCTTTATCATCAGCCATCGTCACTAATCCTCATTCCGCGCCGACAAGTTTAAATCGGCTTCCAGTTCGGAGATATCGGCGTCACTATCCAGTCTGCGTCCACCCTTGGTAAAGACATGCAACTCAGACTTGACCGACTCCGGTCGCTTAATTTTTTCAATAATCTTCAATGCCACACTGTCGCGGGACCGGCCCATTTTAGCGCGGAAGGTTGGCAAGTCTTCAATCAATACAGTGATGTGCTCCGGCAACTCAACCGGAATAATGTCGCCTGCCTTTAAGTCCATCACTTCTTGCAGCGTTAAATCCACATCCAGCATTTTTGTGGTCAAGTCCACTTCCACGTCCATGATTTCATCGCGCATGGCCTTACTCCAGCGCAAATCGGTATCTTCTTTATCGCTTTGCACCCCGGCATCAAGCAACTCCCGGATGGGCTCCAGCATGGAATAAGGTAAGGCAACGTGAAAGTCGCCTCCACCGCCATCCAGCTCGATATGAAAGGAGCTGATCACCACCACTTCGGTTGGGCTGACAATGTTGGCCATGGCCGGATTCACTTCAGAGTCCAGGTACTCAAAGGAAACGTCCATGACGGGCGCCCAGGCCTCTTTGTAATCTTCAAAAATCAGCTTGAGCAGCATCTGAATAATACGACGCTCGGTCGGGGTAAATTCACGCCCTTCGATTTTGGCATGGTAACGACCATCACCGCCAAAGAAGTTGTCGACCAGAATAAACACCAGACGGGCTTCCATCGTAATAAGCCCGGTGCCTTTTAAGGGACGAAAGCGCACCATGTTCAAACTGGTGGGGACAAACAGGGTATGCACGTACTCACCGAACTTGATCATCTGCACACCATTGATCGAGACTTCAGCAGAGCGCCGCATCATGTTAAACAAGCTGATCCGCATATGCCGGGCAAAGCGTTCGTTGACCAGCTCCAGAGTCGGCATCCGCCCCCGGACAATACGGTCTTGTGAGGAGAAATCGTACTCGGTAGCAGAGCGGCCGGGGCCACCACCTGCCTCGTCAATTTCTTCTTCTTCAATGTCATCAACGCCATGTAATAAGGCATCAATTTCATCTTGTGACAATAAGTCCGTCACGGCGTTACCCTTTTATTGCATCACAAAACCGGTGAAAAGCACCTCTTCCACCACCACTGTTCCGGTGACCCGCAGCAGCTCTTGCTGCAAGTCGCTTAGCGCCTTGTTGCGAAGGCTCTCTTTGCCGGCAGCTGTAATCAAGTCATCGGCATTGGCACTGCTGAACGACTGCAGCAGGCTTCCTTCAATCAAAGGAATGTGTCGCTTGGCCAAGGTATCGTTGTTGCTGCCCCGAACCAAAAGCTGCACCCGAATTTGTACCAGCCGGTCCCGGGTACTGCCCGGTACATTAAAAATAAATGGCCTTGGCAAAGGCACGTAATAGGCCGTGCCGGTTGGCGCAGCCGGTGTGCCATCCTCACTGACAGCAGCTGCTGGTCCGGCAGAGGGCGCACTGCTTGAGTCATCTGAAAACCAAAACAGAATGCCAACGGCAGCAATCACCAGCACGGCTAAGGTGCCTCCAACGATCAGCAGCAGTTTCTTTTTGCTGCCACTTTCTGCAATTTTTAATTCATTGTCGTCTGCCATGCCCTGCCTCGCTCACTGTTGTCTTGCTGTATTGTGACCCTTGCGGCACAGGATCGCAATTGAGGCCAGGACAAAAATAATGGCCCCTGACACAGGGTTGCACACGATTGAGCAGGATCTAAGCATAGTAGTCCACCAATCGATCCGAGCGCATCGCAACCGCTTGACGCTGCTCTTGCGGGGCTCCCTCCTCCTCTGCAACCTGGGTGCCAGCCGCAGAGCCTTGCTGTTGTTGCTGCTGCCCGGATTGTTGTTGTGCCACCTGACCATCGGCCAGTTCAATGCCTTGCTCACTCAGCATATCGCGCAAACGCGGTAGCTGTTGTTCCAGCACTTCCTTAGCATGCGCTTGCTGCACCAAAAACTGCACACTGGCTTGCTCTTGCTGCATACTCACCCGAATGTGCATGCTACCCAGTTCTGCTGGTTCCAGCTTGATGTCGGCGCTGTGCACCGAGTTACGCACCATCAGCACCAGTCGCTCCCGCAATTGGCTGGATGCATCCGCAGCCAACAGGTTTACCGGCTGACGCAACAGCTCACTGACGGTAGGCGTGCTGGTAATGACCGGCGCTGTGCTACCCTGCGCTTGCATCAACTGACTAACACTGGTACCACTGGCCTGCATAACGGGTGTTGTCATGGCAGTACTGACAGATGCTTGCAACTGGCTGCTGGCCGCTGTTTTGGCCATTGCCGAATCCTTGTCAGTCGCTTGCTCAGAGAGTAAATCGAAGCGTCCCCCCGGCTCTGACGGGGCATCGGCTTTTGCTTGCTGCCAGGCAGACTGTACACTGGCCGAGCCAGGCTGCTCTTTTTGTGCGCCGGACTGTTCACCAGCGCCGCGATTGCCGGATGACAGCACCGTTTCAGCTGCCTTGCTCTGAAGCTCTGCCCGCTCTTGAGCTGCGCTGGCTAAAGTTCCGGCTGAAACGTCTGCTTTGCTGCCTGCCGGTAACACCACAGCAGCAGGCACCGGCTCAACACCCACCATCTCAGCCTCGGCTTGTGCGAGCTGAGCTTCAGACAATGGCTGAGCTTTGACTTGCTGGCTCGCAGTAGTCATCTTGCCGGTTTCATCCGACACTTTGGATGTCTGACGGCTGCCTTGCACCGAAGAAAGTATGCTCTTGTCAGAAGTAGTGCTGTTCTTATTTTTCGCGGGCTTCTCGCTGGCCAAGTCCACGGTGTCTTCTTCGTCAGCCTCTTTGTCGGCACTTTGGTCGCTACTTGCTGCCAATGACTGTGACCAAAAACTTGCTTGTGATATGACTTTGTCTATCCCAGCAGTGGCCTCTGCGGCTTCGTTGCCTTTAACAGCCTGCTGATGCAGCTCAGATGTCGTTTGCTGTCCTTGCTGAGTAAGCTGCCCTTTCAGAGTCACTGATTCTTTCTCTATGCGCTGTGCTTTTTCGCTCATGGGTAGCGCTTCTTTTGACGCTGACTTTTCAGACGCTTGCCCAGAGTTCAGCCAACGAGCCGCCAATGAAATTGACGCCGCATTTGCCTTTGGACTTGCTTCTGATAGCTCTGCATCTTCAGCAGCATCACCGCCCAAATGATCCTCATCACTCAAACCAGGTAGCGCTGTTGCATCAAACGCAACCGCCGTTGCTTTATCTGACCTGTTATTGATTCCAACACCGATAAAACCTTCTTTGGCAGAACTCAGCTGCGCTTGGTTACTCTGGCCTGCAGTCAGACCTGCGGACTGACGCTGACCATTCCGAATAATCGCCAACCAGGCTCTGGCTGCGTCTTTATCGTCGTCGGAACTGTTTTCATCGGCGATAATCGCCTGCAAATTTTCAGAGTTGAGCAAGTCAGCATCGTCGTCCTGCGGCACCGCAACGGCAGCTTTTTGCCGTTCGGTCGTGTCGGTATCTTGGGTAGAGCTGTTGCTAGCGCTGGCCAGAGACTTGGCAAAAGGCAACAGCTCTGCGGTTTCATCGTCCATGCCATGGCGTGCTTCCGTGGCAGTTTCACCCATGGATAAAACTGGGCCAGCGCCCGAAAGCAGAAACATCTGTAGTGCATCGGCCATGCGGCTTTCCTCGCGACAAATTAAGGAGTGGTATCCTTAGCTGCTGGCGCCTGAGTCAAGCTGCTAGCGGCTGATAACACCCTGTTTAGGGCTCACGTCATTTGAGCATTCAAAATTCAGGCCAAAATGTGAAGGCAGGCACTAGGTGGACTGACGACGGACAAATTGCTGCATCGCCACTTCATCCTGCAGCCGCTGTTCGGCCCGGGCAGCTTTAGTCAGTGCCTGCTGCCGTTGCTGCTCTAACAAGTACTCCATCGCCTTGCGCTTTTTTTGCATTGTCAGCCATTGCTGCCGGCGCTGCTCCATCACTGCTTGAGCCTGAGAAACCTGCCTGGCTTGCTGCTCCAGCGCCTGATCCAGCTTGGCAATAAAGCTAACAAACTGATTGTACTGACGGCTCTGCAACCCGGAACTGCCTTGCTGCTGACTTTGCTGGATGTACTCGGTGCGGTAATCTGCCAGCCCCTGATACTTTTGTTCGGCCTGACGGCTAAACTGCAGTGCCTGTACAAAGTTGGCTTGCAGCTTTTCTTCGCGCTCAAGCTGTACTTTTACCAATAATTCCAGCTGCTTATTCGCCATGGTGCATTACCCTGTGCTCTGTGCTTGTGCCTGGGCAGGCAATGGCAAGAGTTGTGTCAAGGCATGCAAACTTTCGTCGTAAGGCACCACCTCTTTCATGCCTTGCTGCAAGAAACGTTGAATGGCTGGCATCAGCGCGACCGCTTTGTCCAGTAACGGATCACTGCCCTTGACATAGGCACCAATGGCAATCAGATCTTTGCTCTGCCGATAACTGGCATAAAGCTGCTTTAACTGCCGGGCCATCAGTTGATGTTCCATGCTGGTTACTGCAGGCATCACCCGACTGATGGATTGCTCAATATCGATGGCAGGAAAGTGCCCACTGTCGGCCAGTTGCCGTGAGAGCACGATATGGCCGTCCAAAATAGCACGGGAAGCATCGGCAATAGGATCCTGCAAGTCATCCCCTTCGGACAACACCGTATAAAAGCCTGTGATGGAACCTTTACCGGCAGCTCCATTCCCTGCCCGCTCAACCAAGGCAGGCAATTTTGCAAAAACTGAGGGCGGATAACCTTTGGTTGCTGGCGGCTCACCAACAGCCAATGCGATTTCACGCTGAGCCTGGGCATAACGGGTGATGGAGTCAATCAACAGCAACACATCCAGTCCCTGATCACGAAAGTACTCGGCAATTTGCACGGCGGTCTCGCACCCTTTTAACCGCATCACTGGTGAGACATCCGCCGGCGATGCCACCACAACGGCACGCTCGCGACCTGCCTCACCAAGAATATCGTCAATAAACTCTTTCACTTCGCGGCCACGCTCACCCACCAGACCAACCACGATGACATCCGCACTGGTACCGCGCGTCATCATGCCTAGCAGCACACTTTTACCAACACCGCTGCCGGCAAAAAGCCCCATCCGCTGACCTTTGCCCACCGTCAGAGCAGCGTTAATGGCGCGAACGCCCACATCCAGCGGCATTCGAATCGGTTGACGCTGCAAAGGGTTAATCGGTGCTTTGCGCGAGCTGGCAAAGGTTGACGCAACGATAGGGCCTTTCCCATCCAGAGGTTTTCCCGCCCCATCAACCACCCGTCCCAGCAATGCCATGCACAGCGGCACCCCTTGCTCATGCAATACCGGGGTGACTCGAGCCCCCGGCACGACGCCGGAAATATCATCTTTTGGCATTAAAAAAATACGGTCAGCGGCAAAGCCAACCACTTCCGCCAACAATTCACCATCGGCCGTTTCAACGGCGCAGCTTTGGCCAATACCGGCACTGCAACCGGTGGCTTCCAATGTCAGACCCACCACCCGCACCAACTGTCCCGATACTGCAGGGCGGGAATGGCGGATAAACTGCTGTTGTTGTCGCAGTCGCTTGGCCAGGGTTGCGGTCATGATGACGACTCCTTGCCCTCATTTGCCTGAACCGACTCTGGCTCTCCCTTTGATGTGGCATCGTCATCGGAGGCCAAAGACGTCTCCTCGTCATCTGGCGCTGGCGATGATTCAACAACCTCAGCAGCTGCCGGTTCAGGGGGCTCGGTCTCCAAAGCAAGAAAGTGCGCCAAAGCGGTTTGCACCCGCTGCTCCGTAGTTCGGTCAACACTGGACTGCTCAGTCACCAGCCGGCAGCCGCCACGGCTTAAGGTGGGCTCCGCCTGCAATTGCCAGCCGCGCTCTGCCAGCTGCTCGGCAGCATACTGTTGCTCGATGATGGCAAGATCGTCCGGGTGCAGCCGAATTTTCACCTGACCATGACGCAACGGCAGCGCATCGACCGCCTGTTGCAAAGCTTGCAAAATCACCTGAGGATTGATGGTTACCTCGGTTTGCACCACCGCTTTGGCCATGGCCAGAGTTAACGCCAGCAAGGCTTGCTCAACCTCGTTATCCAGTTGCTGCAGCGGTTGATGCAATTGATCCAACAAGTGTTCCAGTGCCTGAAACTGCTGTTCACTTTGCTGCTTGCCTTGCTCCAACCCAAGCTTTTTCCCTTCAGCCAAGCCCTGCTTGGTGCCATCTTCCTGCCCTTGCTGCCGGCCCTCTTCATAGCCTTTGGCAAAACCTTCTTCTTTGCCTTCGGCAAAACCTGCCTCGTACGCCTGCTGGCGCAAGGTTTCCATTTGCTCGGCAGTAAGCGGCTGCAGGCTTAGCTCTTCATCTGAAGTCTCGTCTTCCGCAGGCTCCGCCTGCTTGGGCTCTGGTAAGGTTTTATTGAACGCATTGGTGCTTTTGTACTTTCGTATCCGATCGCTGAGATCAGGGGTATCCCATTCTTTCAATTGTTCCAGCGTTTCTGCATCGGGCGAGAAAGGCCGTTTGTAGCGAAATTGATCCGCACTCATTGGGCATCCTTCTTACAAGAAGTCATCACCACCACCGCCACCCAGCATGATTTCACCGGCATCGGCCAGTCTCCGCGCTGTCGCCAGAATTTCTTTTTGGGCCGCTTCGACATCGCTGACCCGGACCGGTCCCATCGCCTCTAAATCATCACGTAGCAGCTCGGCTGCCCGCTTCGACATGTTGCTGAATATTTTTTCTTTCAGTGCATCGTCCGCACCTTTCAAGGCTTTCATCAAAATATCTTGTTCAACTTCACGCAGCAGGGTTTGAATGCCCCGGTCTTCGACGTCAATCAGGTTTTCAAACACAAACATCAGATCCTGGATTTGCTGCGCCATCTCTTCATCATTTTCCCGAATAGAGTCAAGCAGCTGGCCTTCGATGTTGGTATCCAGATAGTTCAAAATATCGGCTGCCGCTTTCAAGCCGCCCATTTTCGCAGTCTGGGCACCGGCCTGCCCTGCAAACTGTTTCTCCATAATTTCGTTCAACTCCTGCAGTGCAGCAGGCTGCACTTCTTCGAGGTTGGCGATGCGCATGGTCAAATCCAGCCGCACTTTTTCCGAGAACTGCGACAAAATTTCCGCCGACTGCTCCGGTGCCAGGTACGACAAGACAATGGTCTGGATCTGCGGGTGCTCGTTACGGATAATATTGGCCACTTGTTTGGAATCCATCCATTTCAATGAATCCAGGCCCTTGGCACTGCCCCCCAGGACAATCTGGTCAATCAGGTTGGCTGCTTTTTCTTCACCCAGCGCCGCCGTCAGTGCCCGCTTGATAAATTCTTCACTTTGGAAGCCAATGGTGCTGAAGTTTTGAATTTGCTCAATAAACAAACGGTGCACCGCTGAGATTTTTGCCTGATTTAAGTCCGTCATCTGAGCCATGGCAGAGCCCACCTTTTGCACCTGCTTGGGTTCCAGGTGCTTCAGGATCTGGGCGGCATCTTCTTCCGACAGACTCAGCAATAAAATTGCTGCTTTTTCTACGCCATCAAGCTTTCCAACATCAAAGCTAGGCTTTTCAATATTCTCAGTCATCTTCTTCCAACCAGTTTCTGACCACCAGGGCCGACAATTCAGGCTCGTTGGCTACCAGAGCCCGCACTGCTTTTAACAGATCTTCATCGCCATGCAAGTCCGGCAGCATCAAGGTACCATCCTCGGCAAAGCCGACGGCAGCTTCATCGAAGTTGGACTTCAGCATATCAATGGTGTCGTCCCCCAAATCCAAGCCCGAACCCAGAGCATCTTCATCATAAGCATCGCTGGTATCTTCAGGATAGATCAGTTTCTTCAGCATGGGGCGCACCACCGACAGGATCAGCACTATGATGATCAGACCAGCAATCACCAAACGCATCAGCCGGATGAACCACTCTTCCTGATAAAAGAAGACGGTTGGCTCAGCTTCCACTTCCATCCGGGTAAAGGGGACCGTCACCACTTCGATGGTATCACCACGCTGCACGTCGTAGCCAATGCTGCCTTGCAGCAGCCGGCGTATATTGGCAAGTTCGGCCTGAGTACGCGGCTGTGGCGTCATGTCGCCCTGCTCATTCGGTGCCAGTTTGTAATCCACAGCGACAGAGACGCTAACCCGGCGTACCACTCCCGACTGTTGAGAGCTGTGGCTGATGGTGGTATCCAGTTCGAAGTTACGGGTTGTCTCGCGGTGATTGCGTCCGGGTACCACAGGCGTTGCTCCACCGCCGGTGGCTTCTTCCGGGATAGCGGATGGCATTGGTGGCTGGTTGGATAAAGCACCAGGAATACCACCACTCAGACCACCGACACTGCTTTCTTCAATGCTCATCTCACTGCGGATGGCCGGTAAGTCCGGATTAAAACGCTGCTGGGTTTGTTCTAAAGTGGTAAAGTCCATCACCACATCGACCTGGGCTGTGTAGTTACCAACACCCAGCACCGGCATCAAAATACTGTCAATACGTTGACGGTATTCATCTTCCCGTGTCCGTTCCAACTCGTATTCCCGACGCTTGCGGGCTGAGGCCATGTCTTGCGAGCCACTGTTCAGCAAGCGTCCATTCTGGTCGGTCACTGTCACCCGCGATGGTTCCAGACTCTGGACCGCTGAAGCAACAATATCGACAATAGCATCCACTTCACTGTCGCGGATCACCCGGCCACCACGGGCCGTGATCAACACCGTCGCCGACGGCAAACGTTCGCGGCGGGCAAAAACATTTTCTGGAGGGATCGCCAGCAGCACCCTGGCTCTGGCCACACTTTGCAGCTCTTCGATGGTGCGCGCTAATTGCTGCTCGCGGCTGTGTTTCAAGCGTTCGGATTCCAGCCGCTGGCTGACACCAAAACCGCTGTCCTGCATTAAGATATCGGTGCCGGATGAAGGCTCCTGCCCCAGCCCGGCTCGTGTCATGCCCAAACGAATGTTTTGAAATTGATCTTCGGGCACATAAATCACATTGCCATCCAGTCGGTACTTCACCCGCTGAATGTCTAAATGATCCAGCGTTTGAATCAGCTCTTCGGTGGCAAAGGTTCCCAGCGGGCGCATTTCAGGCTGACGTGCCCATAAAATAATCAGCAGAGCAATAGCCAGGCAGATGGTCAGGGCGATGATCATGGTGACCTGACGCAACAGATCAGGCCCGCCCAAATTGCTTAAAAAGCCGGACTTTTGTTCCTGTTGCTCACCAGAGTTAAAGTCGTCGCCGCTTAACGCCAGTTCAGTGGATTGATTCTCTGCCACAGCTTACCCCTTAGCACTTACACCGGCATGGTCATAATTTCTTTGTAGGCTTCCACCACTTTATTCCGCACCTGGACGGTGGCTTCAAAAGCAATGGACGATTTAGAGGCAGCAATCATGGCTTGCGCAATGGTGACCCCTTCCACGCCATTTTCAACATCGCTGGCAAGACCCCGGGCATTCATTTGCAAGCCATTCACCGTATCAAGCGCCCCTTTCAGCATGGCACCAAAATCGCTTTGGCTGTGATTCACCGAAGCCAGGCCAAAGGGCTCCGGCCGTTGCAGTCGTTGCGCGGATTGCGGCCCCTGGGCCTGTTGCGACATCGCCTGCATCTGATTGTACAGCGACACTCCCGGACCTTTGATTTGCATGGCAAAACCCTCTGTCAAAAAATTGTGCGTCGCAGAGATAAAGCATAGAGCGTGCCACTTTTAAACGCTTTAAAATCAATACCATTGAACAATTTAGTTCATGAAGGGCAATCTTTACTTAGTGCATACAGATGATGGTTTCAATGGTTCTATAGTGAGAGTGAGCTGATTTTATAGTCCTCAATGAAATAAAAAAATATTTTTTTATAATCTAGAGAAATAAAGTTTGACAGTGCGGAGAAAACCTATACACTGGTCGTGCTTGATTAGTTTGTTCGTTATTTATGCAAAACCTCGAATGTTATTGCCGTTTAGTAACCCTTCCTGTATTCATAAGTTAAAAAACATCTCTCACAGCACAATCGCCTGACATCAGGCATCATTATTTTAAATTAATACAGGTACATACCATGTCTAATACAACTACCGGCACCGTCAAATGGTTTAACGAAGCGAAAGGCTTTGGTTTCATCGAACAAGCTTCTGGCCCAGACGTTTTTGCACATTTCAGCGAAATCCAAAGCTCAGGCTTCAAAACCCTGGCAGAAGGCCAACAAGTTCAGTTCAGCGTTACTGCTGGCCAGAAAGGTCCACAGGCTTCCAACATCACTGTGATGTAATCGTTAAGACAGTGCCGCAG
>JAFIFR010000299.1 GCA_020831935.1 Alkalimonas sp. | reverse complement strand
GCAAACAATGGCGATAGGACATCGTGCTGGAAATTTTGTTCTGACCCCGATATTTGACCCCGATATTTGTTTAGGTTGAGATTTTGACCCGATATTTCTAGCTCTAAGAGTTTCAGCTATACTCAGCAGCACTCAAGCCAAAGAGGAATACACATGCAGGATATCCGTTGGCAACAGCGATTTCAGAACTTCCAACGGGCTTTTGGTTTATTGCGCGAAGCGATGGATCAAGATCTTAGTCAGTTAAATCAATTGGAAAAAGAAGGCATTATTCAGCGTTTCGAATTCACCTTTGAGCTGGCCTGGAAAGTGCTGAAAGACAAGATGGAGCATGACGGCCTGGTGATTGATCAAATCTCACCTCGGGCAGTAGTCCGATTGGCCTATCAGGCAAAGTATATTGACGATGCCGAGGTTTGGCTGCGGATGATCGGTGATCGCAACTTAATGAGCCATACATACGATAGTGCGAAATTTGAGATGGTGCTTCAGGCCATTGCCAGTGATTATTTGCCGATGTTAACGGCCTGGCATCTGGGATTGTTGGAAGAAATTGTTCAAGGCTCCGAATGAAACAAGACTATGGCCTTACCAAAGTGCAACAGGCGCAGCTGCTGACTACCTTACAGCAATTTCCGGCGATTGAATCAGCCATTATTTTTGGCTCGCGCGCTAAAGGGACTATGCATGAACGCAGCGATATCGATCTTGCGATTACCGGTGAGACCATGGACCGCCATCAACTTGCTTTATTAATGATGGCCTTTGATGAAAGCAATTTGCCATATCAGGTGGATGTAAAGCTATTAGCAGATATCCAGAACCCTGCACTGCTTGAGCACATTTCACGGGTTGGGAAGCGGATTTACCCTTAGTTTAATTCAGGGTGTTGGTTGCCAAACTTGCTTGAGTGTTAGGGATCTGACCCCGAAGGTTTGCGAAGGTTCAAGCAATTGATTGGATGCCATTTTTCTTAATGATCGTTAATAAGCGCAAGGCTGGCCCACCTGGTTTTCTGGTTCCTCGCTCCCAATCGGACACCACATTTTTGCTGACATTCAGATAACGGGCAAAGACTGGCTGTGACAGATGCTCCCGCTCTCTTAACTCTCGGATTTGCTCTGGCAATAATACTTCAACAGGTGTAAGGCAGCTGGCATCGAATTCGCGCATGGTCTGCTTGCCAATCGCGCCAATGTCATGCAAAGCTTCCATGGTTTCATGAATGGCTGCAAAGGCATCACTCCGGTACTTTTTTGACATTTGTAGTTACCTCTGAAAATTGTCCGATAGCAATTAACCTAGCTAATTGCTCATCGGTTACATCAAGTAAATGAGAAGCTGCTTTCTTAAATTGCACCTCTTCATCAGGTTCAAGGTTATCGCGGCTGCTTTTAGCAAAGCCATACATAAAGAAAGCACGCTTTGTTGTACGATAAAAAATAACGGTACGAAAACCACCCGATTTGCCTTGCCCTGTTCGAGCCAGGCGCTGTTTTATGACACCACTACACAGATGGGCATCAACCTACCCACGTTCAGCGCGCTCAACAGCCTCCAGCAAAGCTTTATCGGAAATTCGTTGCTTTCGGCTGAAGCGTTCAAACCAGGCACTTTTGAATATTCTCATCAAAAATGTCTCATGGTTTTTGCTTGGTTGTGTCATACATAGTATGACATATTGATGGTGTAGCTGCTAGTTTTCCGTTCATCGCAAGTTTCAACGTTTTAGCCTCCTTATGGTTACCCGTTTATAGGTTGCTTTCTGCTAGGAGTGATGGGCCTTCGGTGACTGAGTTGGGTTCTGATTTGTTGCTTAAAGTGCTCGCTTCCTAGCACCCACTCGCCTTGGCTGGCCAAACGGATTTCAGCCAGTGTTTTATCCGAGAAAGGCTTTGCAAAAAGCTCCCGGTAATTTTTTTGTCGCTCACAAGGCGTAGTTGCTAAAGATAAATAAGCCGGTAGTGGCTGCCAAAGCTCAATGTTTTTGCCTAAAGCATTTGCCTGAAAACTTGACCATGGGTAGGCGGCAGGGTGATCAACCATACCTGCTCTGACAGGATTCAATTCAATATAGCGACTGACAGCTAGACTGTACTGGTCAGTATCAACGATGGTTGATTTGTAGCGACCCTCCCATAAGGTGCCAGTTCGTGCATAACTTTTGTTTACATACTGGACATAGTATCGGCCAAGGTCTTGCATCAACAGGCTGATGCTGTTTTCAGCCTGCGGTGTTGCCAGCAAATGAACGTGATTGGTCATCAGTACAAAGGCATGAATGGACACATGATGCTGGTGTGCGTAGTGTTTTAGCCGATCGAGGTACACGGTATAATCTTTTTGTGTGAAGAAGCATACCTGTCGGTTGTTCCCCCGCTGGATAATATGCTGCACCATTCCAGGTAATCTAAATCGCGGTTTTCGAGGCATTGCTGTTATATTTAATTAATTTAAAGTTAAATATTAGTTAATTAATGTGCTTTTGCAAGTTTATACCAAAAAAGAAAGGTGCATCAAGCTTGGGATCTGATCCGAAGGTTTGACTCCGAATGGACAAGGTTAGCGAAGGTTCGAAAAAACAAACCCGCGCGAGGCGGGCTTGTTGTATTAGGGATCTGACCCCGAAGGTTTATGAAGGTTTATGAATAGCAGCTTAAATGTACGCTCGAGCTCTTCGGTATACGCATCGGCCTGAGCAGCGCCAAAGTTTTGCAAGCTATAGGTATAGATGACAGCAAAGTCCTCTGCTGCAAGCCTGGAAAGCTTATACATGCTCTGTTCGTTTAATTTCAGAAGCAATGTCTGTTAACGACAGCTCCGACTCGCCGCTTTGCTCACCCGCCGCTAGCGCACGGCGCAGTGCAGCCAGCTGATTTTCCTGTTGTTCCAGCAAGCGAAGCGCAGTACGCATCACCTCACTGGCCGAGCCATAGCGGCCGGTTGCAATAAGTTTTCCAACAAAATCGTCCAATTGGGAACCGATGCTCACGCTGGTTGTTCTGGCCATGCCGCCCCCCTTACTTATGAATAGTTAGTACAATTTTAGCATTCATGGAACCCCTGTCAAAATGGTAAGTCTTTTCTTTGGATGGTGTAGTAAGGGAATTTGTTCAGCAGTTTGATACGCAAGAAATTTTGTTCTGACCCCGATATTTGACCCCGATATTCCTTGTTCTGACCCCGATATTCTGATGGGTGACTGGTGCGATACGCGCATGACCACCAACGAGAACTAAAATGCGACGGTTATTGGTTTGCAAGGAATAAAAGATAAGCGCACTTAGCGTGCGCGCGGTTTAGGTTATGCTATTGACACCTAGAGGCTAATATGGGAAACCAAAATTATATTCTGTGTCCCCGATATCCAAAAAAACCCAGCTTACATGGCTGGGTTTAGATGGTTTCATACAAAAATTAAGCACCACATGCAGGAACTGCTCGTAAGTTCGCTGGTAAAAATTTCTTTTCTGTAGTTCCACCAGTACAATTCCACTCAAAGGTGCCGCCAGAATCATCACCAGTAAAAATTAATGTGCCGCCGCCGGCAGGCGCAGAAAATTGAACAGTAATTTGAGCGCCAGCGACTGTAACGCTCGTTACGGCATTACCACTTATATCTGTCGGTGCTTCTAAGCCAGCTGCAGTGTTATCTGCAGGCCACACACCTTGCGATGAGCGGAATTCAGTAACTGCTGTTCTAACACCAGCAACTAGCCCTAGGCCTTCAGATACATTAGCTCGACGGGTGTAATCCTGATACGCTGGCAGGGCAATAGCCGCCAAAATACCGATGATTGCTACAACAATCATCAATTCGATTAGGGTGAAACCCTGTTGGGTTTTTTGGATAGACTTCATGGTAAAACTCCTGAGTTGTTAACAGCCAATCAAAGGCTACCTCTTATTCTGCGTTAAATTACCAAATGCGCAAGTTGAAATTCGCATTTTTTTTGAATTTTTTTTAGTTGTTTGATTTTAGTGATAAATAACCTGATTTTGTTGCTAAAATCGCCAAAAGATTATAGTAGAAAAGTACTATTTTTTGGGGTGATTTTGGCGACAAACTCTACCTTTATGGGTTAATTTTGGCTGGTTTTTTCTGTTGAAGGAACAATTTAGTTGCCAAAAAAGAATCGGGGCAGATTCACATTTCGGTTAGGGTTTTGAGCGAAGCGCCAGCGCCGCCTGTTGGATAAAATTAAACACCTGCTGGTAGTGGTGTTGGGTCAGTACCCGTTGCAACACTTCACGGCTAAAGTTCAGGTAATCATGTACCAGTGCATTACGCAGACCAATGATTTTTCGCCATTGCCCCAGCTCTTCTGCTGTGAGCAAACCAAGCTGACTGAGATTTTCGAAGCTGCTATAAGCATCGGCCGGTGCGCTGCCTTGCTGCTGTTTCACCCAATGCTTGGCAATGCCAATAGCGGCTTCGGTAAGCACCTGCAATTGGCGCTCGGCAGCGCTTTGCTCGATTTTGGTGAGAGTGCCCTTACTTGCCAGCAGCGAAATTTCATTCAGTAACTGCAGGCATTCGAGGCTGTGTTCAACCAAGTTGTCTAAATACGCATCAAGCATAGTGGGCCTTATGGTAAAGATGATCCAGCTCCCATTTGGACATCAGCCGGCGCTCCAGTTCGAGCCGGGCGAAGTCGTTACGGCAAAACAGCAAGGTGTTGTCCTGGATGACGGTATAAGCCAGTGGTAGTGCCACCTGTTGCATATCAATCACCGACAGCTTTATATCAGGCAGTTGTTGTTGCCAATCCAGCGCTAGCAGCTCCGGAGCCAGTCGTCGCTCCAGAGGATCCGGCTCGTAGTGAGAAAAAAGCACGGCCAAGTCGAAATCGCTCTGTGCAGAGGCTTGGCCCCTGGCGCGGGAACCGTACAGCCAAAGTGCATCCAGCTGATGGTTTGCGCTGGCCAGAGCAACCAATTGTTGTTGCACGTTGTCATCGATACGCGGTGGCATGGCTTTCTCAGGTCAATGCTTTCAATAGATTGAGTATACGTGACTTATTTCTGAAGGGGTAGGGCTGATGCTTAGCTGCCAAACAACGCCAGCCGGCCAATAAACTCCTGGCCATGCTGGCTTAACAGCCAGGCGATTAGCA
>JAFIFR010000162.1 GCA_020831935.1 Alkalimonas sp. | reverse complement strand
AGGAGCCCATGATGGATAACTTACTCTACATCGCCATGAGCGGTGCCAAAGAGAACCAACATGCAATCAGTGTTCGGGCGAATAACCTGGCCAATGTCGGCACCACAGGCTTTAAAGCCGATTTTGAGCAAGCCAGAGCCATGCAGGCTTTTGGTGCCGGTTTGCCGACTCGGGTTTTCTCGATGACAGAGCGACCAGGTCATAATTTTGACGCCGGGCCCTTGGTGATGACAGAACGCGATCTGGACATTGCCATTAAAGGCGACGGCTGGTTTGCGGTGCAGTCGGCTGACGGTTCGGAAGCGTACAGCCGGGCTGGTAGTTTGCAAATTAATGCCTTTGGCATGCTGGAAACGGCCGGTGGTCTGCCGGTGATTGGCGAAGATGGGCCCATTCAGCTGCCTTTACCCCTGGCCAAAATTGAGATTGGCCAGGATGGCACCATTAGTGTCTTGCCACAAGGGGCGCCAGCAGAGGCTTTGTTTGAGGCCGGTCGTATCAAACTGGTCAACCCTGAGCTGTCACAAATAGAGAAAGGGCTGGATGGTTTATTTCGCCGCAAAGATGGGGTGATAGAGCAGGAAAGTCCCGATGTGGTGTTAATCAACCGGGCTCTGGAGCGCAGCAATGTCAACGCGGTGGCAGAGATGACGCACATGATCAGCTTGCAACGGCAGTTTGAAATGCAGGTCAAGATGATGCGCAATGCACAACAAATCGATCAGAAGCAAGACTCGCTTCTGTACATCATGGGTTAAGCGGGGAGGCTGTTATGCATCCAGCACTTTGGATCAGTAAAACTGGCTTAGATGCCAAGCAACGCGATATTTCGGTGATTTCAAACAACCTGGCGAACGCCAGTACCGTTGGCTTTAAGAAGAGCCGGGCGGTGTTTGAAGATCTGCTGTATCAGAATGTGAATCAACCCGGTGGGCGTTCATCGCAAAACTCGGAGTTGCCGAATGGTTTAATGATTGGCGCAGGCACCAAGGTGGTGGCAACTCAAAAGAACTTTACCCAGGGCAACATGATCACCACTGAAAACAGTCTGGACATGATGATCCAGGGGCATGGCTTTTTTGAGATCCTGATGCCCGATGGCACCATTTCCTATACCCGGAATGGCCAGTTTACCGTGGATCAGGATGGCAACCTTGTCACCTCCGGTGCCGGTTTTCCGTTAGAGCCGAACATTGTGGTACCGCCGGAAGCGACCGGCATTACTATTTCACAAGATGGCGAGGTGTCGGCCCGGATCCCGGGGCAAGCCGACAACGCGGTACTGGGGCAGATCACCGTGACCAACTTTATTAATCCGGCGGGCTTAGAGCCGATAGGCCAAAACCTGTTTCGTGAAACCGCGGCCAGTGGCGACCCGGTGCAAGGCATCCCTGGCTTGGAAGGCTTGGGTTTGATCGTGCAGGGCGCTTTGGAGACGTCCAATGTGAATGTGACGGAAGAATTGGTCAATTTGATTGAGAGCCAGCGGGTTTATGAAATGAACTCCAAAGTCATTTCTTCGGTGGATCAGATGCTTGGCTTTGCTATTCAGCAACTTTAACGGATGGAGGCGGTAATGCGAGTTTTAGCAGCGGTTACCTGTGGATTCTTGCTGGCTGGTTGCTCCAGTATGCAGCCGCCCAAGCAAGACGACCCTTTTTACGCGCCGATGCCGCCAGCACCTGCGCCCAGAGCCATCGAGCGCAATGGCTCTTTGTTCCAGGCTCGCTATGCCAATAGCATGTACTCGGACAGTCGGGCCCGCCGTGAAGGCGACATCATTACCGTGGTGCTGCGCGAGCGGACTCAGGCCTCGAAAAATGCCCGCACCGAAACCCAGCGGGACAGCAGTCACCAAATTGATCCCATCGTGGGCTTGGGGGGCCGGCAACTGAATACCATTCAACTTGGCACCAACAGCAGCAATGATTTTAAAGGCGATGCCAAGTCGAATCAGAGCAATAGCCTGACCGGGGATATCACCGTCAATGTGATTGAAGTACAGCCCAATGGGAATTTGGTGATCCGGGGGGAGAAATGGTTGCAGCTCAATACTGGCAGAGAGTTTATTCGGTTAACTGGCATCATCCGTCAGGAGGATGTCGAGCGGGATAACACCATTGAGTCAAACAAAATTGCCAACGCCCGCATCGAGTACAGCGGTACCGGCGCATTTCATGGCGGTCAATCGCCAGGTTGGCTTACCCGGTTCTTCTCAGGTCCGGCTTGGCCGTTTTAAGGAGAGGGTATGAACTTCTGGCAACGATTACTGCTGATGGGCTTTTTGCTGGCAACCAGCACCGTTCAAGCAGCCCGGGTGAAAGATGTCGCCGATGTGGAAGGAGTGCGTAGCAATCAGCTGGTAGGCTATGGTCTGGTGGTCGGTCTGCCGGGGACCGGCGAACAAAGCCCTTTTACCGAGCAAAGCTTCCGGGCCATGCTGTCCAACTTCGGCATTAATTTGCCGCCTGGTGCCCGCACGCAAATAAAAAATGTCGCCGCGGTGGCAGTGCATGCCGAGTTGCCGCCTTTTGCCAAACCAGGTCAAAGCATTGATGTCACCGTTTCCTCTGTTGGCAGTGCCAGCAGCTTGCGAGGCGGTACCTTATTGCAGACCTTTCTGGTCGGGCTGGACGGTGAGGTCTATGCGGTAGCGCAGGGCAGTCTGATTGTCAGTGGACTTGGTGCAGAAGGTATGGATGGCTCCCGCATTATGGTCAACACCCCAACGGTAGGACGGATCCCAAATGGCGCCACTGTGGAGCAGGAGGTGCCATCCCCCTTTGCCGATGGCGATTACATTACTTTTAATCTGCACCGGCCAGATTTTACCACCTCGCGGCGTCTGGCCGAGGCCATCAACGACTTTATTGGTCCTGAAACAGCCTATTCGCTCGATGGTTCATCCATTCGGGTGCGGGCGCCACGTGATATGAGTCAGCGGGTGGCGTATTTGTCGACGTTGGAGAATCTCACCTTCGAGCCTGCCAGCAGTTCAGCCCGTATTATTATTAATTCCCGAACTGGCACCATTGTGATAGGCAAAGAAGTCCGGCTATTTCCGGCTGCAGTGACCCACGGTGGCCTGACGGTGACCATTGCTGAAAGTCCTCGCGTGATCCAGCCCAATCCGTTAGCGGGTGGGGAAACCATGATTGAAGAAAGCACCATCATTGATGTGAACCCTGAGCGCTCACCGATGTTTAAATTTGATCCAGGCGTGACGCTGGACGATCTGGTTCGAACCGTCAATGCGGTTGGAGCAGCGCCAGGTGATTTGATGGCCATTTTGGAGGCCTTAAAAGAGGCTGGCGCCATTCACGGCGAGCTGGTGGTGATTTAGGAGCATGGCTATGGACTCAATTCGTCAGCCGATGTCGTACCACGACATCAACAGTTTGCAACAAATCCGCCAGACAGCCGGGCAGGATGAGCAGCAAGCACTGCGGCAGGCGGCAGAGCAGTTCGAAGCCATTTTTATGAACATGCTGCTAAAAAGCATGCGTGAGGCCAATGCGCATTTTGAAGCTGATGGCATGATGCACAGCGAAACCACCCGTTTTTATCGGGATATGCACGACAACCAGTTGGCCTCGGATTTGGCACAGCAAGGCAGTTTGGGCCTGGCCGACCTGATCGTTCAGCAGCTGGATCCTGCCGCCGTCGCCAATCAGGCAAAGCCATTGGCACCGGGCGAGTTGATGATGCCGCAGCCAATCCAGCGTGCAGTTAGGCAGGCGGCAATGTCACCAGCGTCTGCATCGATGCAGCCTGCTGCCGAAACCGCAAAGGCTGACTCCTTACAAGAAAGCAGCTGGCAGGTGTCCTCTCCAGCTGATTTTGTTGCGCGCTTGATGCCAGCTGCGCGGGAAGCCGCATCGGCTTTGGGCTTGGATCCGCTGGCGCTGGTGGCTCAAGCGGCACTGGAGACAGGTTGGGGCCAACACATGATCCGAACTGCTGATGGTGAAAACAGCTTTAACTTGTTCGGTATCAAAGCCAGTCGGGGTTGGCAAGGGGACACCGCAGTGGTCGATACCCTGGAGTACCGGCAGGGCGTGGCACAAAAAGAGAAAGCCAGGTTCCGCGCCTATGCGTCGCCGGAGCAGAGTTTGCAGGACTACGTGCAGTTTATTCGCAACAGTGCCCGCTACCAGGACGCGCTTCAAGTCGCATCGGACAGTGTGGCCTATTTTCGTAAACTGCAAGCCGCAGGGTATGCCACGGATCCGAATTACGCCGAAAAAATTAAGTCAGTGCTCAACAGCCCCACGATTCGGGCCTGGCGCAATCAGACTCAAGATTAATCCATCCTGGCCGATAGGATCCATGGTTGGTGGTAGAAAGGTTCAGCAGGAGTTGCACTATGTCGGATAATTTACTCAGAATAGGGTCCTCGGCCGTGATGGCCAGCAGTACCTTGCTGAACACCACCAGTAACAACATTGCCAACATCAATACCGAAGGCTATGTCCGCCAGCGCACCGAATTTGAAGCGCAAATTTTAGGCTTGGGCGTTGGGCGCGGCACGACCGAGCGTCTGGTCAATGAGTTCACTTTAAAGCAGTTGCGACGTGATACTTCGGCTTACGCTTATTCCAAGCAGTATCTGGATGAAGCGAACCGGGTCGATGCGCTTTTTTCCAATCCGGCCAACAGCATCGCAACCGGCATGAATCAGCTGTTTGATCAATTCCAAATCGCCAACAATGACCCCACCACCTTAGCCAATCGGCAGTTGATTATTGGCAGTTCCGAGGCTTTGTTGGATCGCTTCAACACCATGTCGACCCTGGTGTTGGATCAGGATTTGTTTATCAACCAGCAACTGGATATTTATGTTGATGAGTCCAATGGTTACATCAAACAAATCGCACAACTGAATAAAGAAATTGCCAGCTATGGTACCGGCGCCAGTCGTCCTATCCCACTGAACTTGTTGGATAAACGCGATGAGGCCATCCGGAAGTTATCGGAAATGGTTGAAATACGCACCCTGGATGCCAAAAATGGCGAGAAGTTGGTGTTTATGGCAACCGGACAATCCCTGGTGGTTGAGAATGGCGATTTTTCTTTGCTGGCTGCCCGCGGTAATCCGGATCCCTCCCGCAAAGAGTTGC
>JAFIFR010000298.1 GCA_020831935.1 Alkalimonas sp. | reverse complement strand
AGCATTGCAGGTTGTGCCCCAGACTGTTGAGTACTTTATGCAACACCCAGCGCCCTGGTTTGCCTGCTAAAGGCGCAAACTCCCAATGCTGATCCTGCTGATAAAGCACCAGGCTGCCTTTGTCTTTATGGTGCAGCGTTAACGACTCCGTTAATTGATGGCAACTACTGCCTGTTTGGATATCGTCAAAATGAATATGCCGGCCTTCGTCATTGATAAGAACTAAAGACGAAGTGCCATCATCATTTTTGCTGCGTTCAATGGATTGATGAAAAGGAGTTCGCCAGCCATAGCCTAAACCAACCGCCTGATTGCTTTGGCTGGATCGGTAGCTGCGAACCCAATGCAATGGTAGAGGACCATCCAGTGTAAAATCGGTAAGCTCCAGAATTTCTTCACCGTTGCACATCGCCACCGGATCGCCACAAGTGGCTTTGTCTTTGTTCGGTAAATCCGGACCGCCCGTTGCATTGCTGCTCTGGCTTTCATTCAGTGTTGAGCTGGTTTCATTGGCTGTGGCCTGCCCTCCTGATGAAGCTGTCTGCGAGGACGATTTTTTCCTGGCCGCGGCCGCAGAGCCTGCTGACAAAGTATTTGCCGGCTCTGGTCGAGTGACCGCCGGTACTTCATAAGCATGCAACTGTTTATCAACCAGCGCTTTGGCAATCGTTTCACGAATGGTGTCCGCCCGACTGGCACTAATTGAAACCGGGCTTTGATGCCCTCCCAGCCAACTGTACAGCTCCAGTAGTCCGCCCGCTGTGGCCGCCTGCAATCTGAAGTTTTGCTTTAAATACTGCTGAGCAGCTGGCACATTGTCAAAATGGATGGCTTTGCCAATGCCTGGGGCCGGAGTGGCGCAAACGACAATCTGACTGCCATGGATCCCTTTTAGTTTCAATTGCTTTTCTGACATGGAGGTAAGCGTCCTTTGCTAAATAACCGCGGCCGGGTGCCAATAAAATACAGCCGCTGAACGAAAGCCCAGCTGACCTTGCTCTGACTGCAGGCTTAAAGCAGTATTCACCTGACTTTGTTGTGCCTGATAAAGATGAAGCAAGCGATAGAGCCCGCCACAACTACCAAGTTCACCCGTCTGGTAAGCTAAAAATTCATAACTGGTTTCTGCACTCAGCCATGGGTGCAGCTTGCCACAGGCGGATAACCAGGCATCTGCTACAGCAGAGCTGCCATTGTCCGGTCGGTACACTGTGGTTAATGGTCTGTCCAACTGCTGTGCTATGTTCGCAAAAAGAGCCTGCATCCCTTCATCGTTTTGCGCTTGTTGAGACGTTAACTCAGTTTCATTGAAGCAATAATGCAAACCAGAGCTAGCTGCCGACCACTTAGCAGCAATGGCCCCTTCACTCAGTGAAACTGGTAGCGAGTGATTGGACTGAACTGCTAACTGCTGCTGCCATAGCCTGAATTGTTGCAGTGGACTATCAATGGCAATCATCCAAGGTGTCAGCGTATGATCATGCTGCCAATCCTGTTGGATTGTTTTCAGCGCCATTAATGCCGAGCAGGCACCGTAAGGGAACATCCTGCTGTGCTTGTGCGTGAGTAATTCCGGATACTGTTGCCGGATTAAACGGGTGAAAGCGGCTAGCTGACCGGCATCCTCCATACTCTCTGGCAACAGCAGATACACAGGCTGAGCATTCAGGGGCTGTGGTAATTTTGCCAGTAAAAAAGACAGTAAGCGAAATAGCTGAACGGCCATCGAATCGCTTTGATCAATGAGCGGATCCAGCCCAACCGACCAGTGCTCTTCACTGAGCCACTGCTGAGGTGGTAGCCTGAGATCAGCCAACAGCATAGCGCTGTCTGTAGCGGGAGCTTTGCCGAGCACGGCACAATGGTCTTTCAGGCGAAAGCAGTGTGCCATGCCCCACCCCATAAAGCTGATCCATTGAGTACTGGCAACGTTGGCCACTGTAAAGCCGCTTTGATGGCAGCCAATTGCCGTTGCCACTGATTTCCCCGTTGCCAGAGCTGCTCCAGCTCTGATGCTTCCGCCTGAGCCTGGGCATAAACGGCCCCTGATTGTAAAAAGGCATGCTGTAAATAGGCAGGATCCGATGCCGTCAAGCCATCGGCGATGACCGCATCGGCTGCAAGCACACCCAATAAAATGCTTAAACTATTGGCTGCTGCCTCGGACCAGGTCGCATCGGATGCGAGCTCAACCAGAACAGGCAAATACTTGAATTGGCCGCTTAATGCCATAGCCTGCATGGTCATGCCATGATCTTGTTGCTTCGAGAGCTCATTAATAATGGCCAGTTTTTGTTGTGGGCTCGCATGCATCATCAGAATACCTAGTTGAGACAGACTATCACTGCGTTGCGAGGAGAGATGTTCAACAAAAACCTGCCAGTTGCTGATCTGCTGCATGGCATGCTGCGGCCGATAAGTAGTCAAAAAATGAATGGGTGCCTTCGTGATTGGCAGCTGTTCCATCATGGGCTGAAATTGTTCCGGACAATGTTGGACCAACGACCAGCCTACGGCATTGGCTGGCTCTTGTAGCAATAATTGCTGTATCGCCGTCGTCACTGGAAACTGCTGAATGTATGCTTTTAATTGCCACAAATAGGCACGAAAGCAAGCAGATAATTCCGCTTGAAACAACACAGTTAACTGTTCACCTGGTTGCAGCAGCCAGTGCAACCAGGGCGTTTCTGCGTGCTCGATGGAATTCTGATCTTGTTGCAGGATGCGTAAATGCGAGACCAGACGCTGATCCTGCTGGCGCAATTGCTGCAAGCCAACATAGCGGCTACGACTCATCTGCTCTCGTTGCAACAACATCAGATTGGCTTGGTCTGGTAATGATGTGGTGGTCAACATAGCTTAAGGCTAACCACCAATCAGAACCGTAGGGTTCCCAACAATAATTTTTCCACCATGCTGAGTAGAGTCTCCCAACCTGGCTGCTGGTTTGCCATTGATCAATACCGAAGACGAGCCTTGTGAGATAGTGTCTGGTGGTCCAACACAAACTAATTTATCACCAACCCGGGCAGCCGGAATATTGCCAAAAAAAACATTGGGCGAGCCCTGCACCACCGGGCCGCCAACATGAGGTACTTTTGAAGTCACTTTCGGACATAAATGCATAGAACCAATGACAGCTGCAGGTTTTGACATATTCAGCCTCCTGGCATGAAGTAGCAAGTGCAAATCAGTTAAGACCGATCTTGGCGCCTTTTATGCTGATGTTGACACCTTTGATATCAATACTGCCATCACTCTTCAGTGTGATGGAGGCGGCACCGGTTTTTAACGTAATGCTATTGCCGGCATTGATCAGCAGCGCCTTGCCAACATCCAGTGTATCGGATTGACCAATTTTACTGACCCGCTCTTTCTTCACATCAAGGTTGTCGTTTGCTTTGACAAGGGTCGTTCGGTCATTATCAATGGTGTCATGTTGATCGTTCTCGACATGCAAAGTGAAATCGTGCTCAACCTGCATGCTCATGTCTTTTTCTGCATGCATGTAAAACAGTTCTTCCCCCTTTTTGTCTTCAAACCGAATTTCGTTAAAGTTGTCGGCCCCTCCCTTCTTGCTGGAGCGGCTTTTGATGCCACTTTGGGTTTTATCATCCGGCAAATTGTAAGGTGGCATGTGATCTGAGTTGTAAACAGCTCCGGTGATAATTGGCTGATCAGGATCACCGTTAATAAACTCGACCAAAACTTCTTGATCACGCCGGGGAAAGAAAAATGCACCCCAGTTTTTTCCAGCCCAATGCTGACTCACCCGAATGGCGCATGAGCTTTCATGATCGGTGATGTCACTTCGGTCCCAATGAAATTTGACGGTGACGCGCCCTAACTCATCGACAGAAATTTCTTCATCGCCTTTGCAGGTGACCGTGGCGGTCTGTACACCGGTAATGAGCGGCTTGTAGGCGGATGCATAAGGACGGTAAACAACTTTTTTCGGGACACATTTAAAGCTGTTGTGAATACTGCACTGGCCAGCCTGGGCTGCTCCGGATTGATTGCTGACGGCAGCAATCAATTCAACGTCGGTGATCACATATTGCTTGCCTACCTCGGCGTCATCTTCATGCTCAGTGATGGTAAAGGTTTTGGCGGCAGAGAAGTCACGGCAATTGCTGGTTCCGGCACGAACCTCCATATCTTTTTGCAGGCTCTCAAGGCGGATGCTGGCAATGGCCTGGGCTCTGTCCAACGACTCGGCTTCTGCACCGTAAGAGAAAATTTCATAATTTGCATGCCCGGGTACCAGATTGCCATGCTGGTACTGACCCGTAGGCAAAGCTTTAGGCTTTTGGAGGTCATAGTGCCGTTGAATATATTGTCCGGGAACCATGGTTAATTGATTTTGCCAGCTAACAATATGATCGTCTGCCAAAGAGCCGGTATGAAACTTGACGCTGGCATTTTTGGGGCAAGGCTTGTAGGCCGATGCTTTATCGGCAAGCACCATGGTATGGCTACTGTCTGTATGCTCAAAGAAGTAAAACAAACCTTCTTCTTCCATTAAGCGCTGTAAGAAGTTTAAATCCGACTCCTGATACTGCACTTTAAAATCGTAATCCGGGTAACTAGAGGTATGAGTGGTCGTATCTACATCCACCCCATGCTCAGCCGCCAGCAGCTCAATAATCCGCAGTACATTCTTTTCACGGAAGATACGGCTGTTGACCCGATGCTGCATAAACCAGCTGGCGGGTACTATGGTAAGTCGATAATCCCGATAATCATTGCCGGTTGCATCTTTATTAACCCGAAGCCCAAGAGCATGCAAATCCGCAACTTTACCGTGAATATACCGCTGCTGATGAGAGCCAAGCTCCAGACGGATAGTTACCTCTTTGCCAATTAAGTCGGCAGCGGCAATGGTTTGACCGTTGGTGTAAACATCGGATGTGACGACAAACTGTTTTGAAATGCCTTCTTTTAAAGAGAAGCGCGTCAGATAGAGCGCATCCTTACCGAGAGGAGTGATTATTTCAATGCTGTTTTCTTCTTGGGTCGCTTTTTGCATCCGTTCGCCTCAACTCTGCCTAGCGGGGTATTTTGAAAGCCCTGATACCTAAAGGTATCAGGGCTTATAACTACTTACAGCTTCTTACCTTTAGCACCACTGTAACCATAAACCAGAGGTGCA
>JAFIFR010000161.1 GCA_020831935.1 Alkalimonas sp. | reverse complement strand
TGTTGCTGGATGAGCCGGCACTGGATAAACTCAACCCGGTGGGCCGGCTGGATCTGGATACCACCGGCTTGCTGCTAATCACCGACGATGGCCAGTGGCTGCACCGCATTACCTCGCCAAAACACCATGTCGCTAAAACCTACCGGGTCTGGCTGGCCGATCCCATTCCAGCCGATGCGGCAGCAAAGTTTGGCGAAGGCGTTTTGCTGCGCGGAGAGAAAGATCCCACCCTGCCAGCCGAACTGGAAGTCGTCGCCGAGCGCGAAGCCCTGCTGACTATTCACGAAGGCCGTTACCATCAGGTGAAACGGATGTTTGCTGCCCTTGGCAACAAAGTAGTGCGTTTGCATCGGGAAAAAATCGGGGATTTTCAGTTGCCGGCGGATCTAGTGGAAGGAGAGTACCGGCAGTTGCGTGATACGGAACGTGCTTTGATTCAATAATATAAACGGAGCTCCAGTGCGGATGAGATATGGTGCAACCCCTGGAACCTTTGTTTTTCGAAACTGAAATGCAACGTATAGTCTTGATGAAGAAACCAACTTTGCTGCCACCGCATGGCATGCCGGCTTTTGCCGCTACCCATGTAATTCAAGTCGTGTCGGAGTGATATCACACTTTTGTTGTTAAACAACTGATACATCATGACACCCACTTCAGGGCCAGCTGTCAGATAGAGCCCTCGATGTTGCTCGATCGCTGCATTGAACAGCGTGTAAAACATCACATCCTGATGGATGGAGTGAGATGCGCCAAGCCCCCCCCCGACGGAAGGTATCAGTGTGGAATGGCCGAGAGCATCTGGTTGACGGTACATGCTTATATGAAAACGACCGGAAAGCCCCCCCGTGAACTTGTCATAAGGTATGAACGATGACACAGCATACAAAGTAGCCTGCTCGAGGCGCAGAGACCTTGTTTCTGGCTGATAACTGCCTGTGATGGATAATAATTGCAATTCCGACTCACTAAACGCATGTCGGTGATTGTCTGACACGAGGTGAGCAGCTGGAAGCCATCGCAGCCCAATACGCCTGTCATTTTGCCAGGAGAGTGCAACCTGGCTGTCATTAGCCCGCAACAATGGATCCCGGTTAGCGGGAAGTTCTATCCGGTGCGCTAAATCACCGTGATCCAGTGATGAGAAATAATCCACCTTTTTCCTAAATGCTGGCTCTGACAGCTCACCGCTATGGTAATCAAAAGCCGCCAGACTCATTCCGAGCTCCACCAACAAAAAGCGATGAGAAGGATCGGGTATCACGACCGGAATACCATCGGAATACATATCGCGAAATACTCTGTCTAACTCATGCTGATGAAGTGCTTTGCTTATTTCGCGAATTTTCCACTTATCGGAAGGATGCAAGACCGGAGCCTCAAGAATCCCTTGCCCGTAGCTTAGCTTGACTACATCAAGTGGGCTTAGCCAGGATGCACTGGCATTAAGCAGCGACGGTTCAGCAAATGCTAATAAATTATTGGTGAGGGTGGCGCAGTTAAAACGATGGAAGTAGTAATCAATATCGACCTGGCGAAGCTCCCATAAGTGCGCCAGCAGCAAAGAGCGCTGCTCATGGTTCATCCGGACTGGGTACTCATACACATTTCGCTGCTCATCGTGTAAGTAAAACGCCATCTGTTGCCTGAGCGGCGAGACAACCAAGTAGCCGGGCTTGCCCCGAACTAAACTTCCCCAGATAAGATCAACCGGTCTCGATACATCAACATCCGTGAAAAAAGTCAGGGCATGTGCAAGTTCAGTGTTTTGCGTATTTTTGCCACGAAATGCTAGAAAGCTATGTCCCATCATACTGGAGGGTTGAGTAATATTTTCAGCAGCATATACCAACGAAATATGCTCAGCTGGAACGCGCTGCAAAAACTCAGAATAATCCGTACATAAAGATGCTGCCGACGGCCTGTCCATCAGACTAAGACGGCTACGCAGCCACTCATATCGGGCAGGGAACCGGCAGATGACCTCAATATCATCAACACTCAGAGCCACTTCCGGGAAAAAAACGGACACAGCCTGAACCAATTCATCTGCCTGATTAAGACTGCTCAGATAAAACCGCGGATCTTCAACCAGAAAACGCTGCCCATTGTGATGCAGCAATAATTGCCAGAATGGATCCAAGCTAAGCTCTTGAAGTTGGCTGGCGCCGCCCTGAGCGGAAAAAAGAAAAAGGACGCTGACTACAGCGCCCTTTAAACAACGACCCAAATGCATTGTTAGTTGCTGCAGGAAATCGTTACGCTGTCGTCGTATTTCCACATTTTATCAGTTGCATAATCCGTTGTTGAGCCAAAGGCTCCACCGGACAGAATATTAACAAAGAAAGTTGGTTCAACAGACCGGTTTAGAACCGTCCGCTCTGCACAACCTTCAGCATTGGTCATCAAAAACTTATTTTGTTCTTTGGATTTTTTGACGGTGATAACACCAGGTGCCTGAAAAGTTTGCCCATCAATCGTAACATCAATTTTTTGTCCGGTTGTGGTGCCAACATTGATTTGCTGGGTCTCATCCGTAAGAATCGTTGCGCAGCCAGAAGTAATAAGTGCAGCAGTCATCACTAAAGTGCTTAAAGTTTTTTTCATGTATGGAGTCCTTTTTCGTCCTTTTTATTGCGCTTTGAAAGCGCCGTGAGATTATACTTCTGGTTTAAAAAACAGCAACTAAATTTACCCTGGTAAATCAAAAGAAAAGTAAACCCTCAAAATACATGCCGAATGAATATCGATCTTCACAAGGTACTATAGTTAATTTGGAACCATATTACGGGAGTTAAAACTATGAACTTTATAATCTTTTTACTGATTGGTGCTTTAGCAGGCTGGTTGGCCGGACAGTTGATGAAAGGCCGGGGCTTTGGCTTGGTGGTCAATATTGTGGTCGGGGTAGTGGGCTCTTTTATCGGCGGCCTGGTGTTTTCTGCACTGGGGCTTGGTCCAACCAACCTGCTTGGCACTTTGATTATGGCCACCATTGGCGCTGTGGTGCTGCTGTTTTTACTCAGCTTGATTAATAAGAAAGCCTGAACCGCACTTAATCAAATAAATCCGGTTCGGTAGCAGGGCTGTTTGCGGTCCCGCTGCCGCCATTTTTTTGTTCACGTCGTTTTTTACGCTGCGCCAGCAATTTTAAAATTCGGGCTTTTTCCGCCACCGGTTTTTGTGGCCAGTTAAAGCGCTCGTCGCGAGAGCGCAGGCAGCCTTTGCAATAACCGCGGTTATCGCTTTCACAGACCCCAATGCAGGGGTTGGGCAAATCAAACAGCTCTAACTGATCCATCCGGGCTCGCTGGCAATGGCCGATAACTGCAGTGTACTCCGCCAGACAGAAGCTGTGCAAATCGCTCTAAAGCGGCTTTTTTGCGATAAATTGCCTGTCAACAGAAAAAATCGTTGACTTCAGACTGATAGACGGCTATTTATATAACCAACTGGCGTGGTTTTTCACCACAGCCTCAATTAACCGTTAGAGTTAGTGAAGAATTACAACATGCGTTTAGCAACCGTTCTGAATAGTATTGTCCTCGTAGTCGTGGTGATTATTAGTCGCTGCGGGGGCTTGCGTTTGGAATTTACCAGCTAAATAACCAGATTCCAGAAAACCCCCGCTCCGCAAGGACCGGGGGTTTTTTCGTTTCCGGGCCTTAAAAAAGCGGGCTGAACAAGTCCAGAGGAACAACGATGAAAGGCGCAGATTTGGTAATGAAGGTGTTGCAGCAACACGGGGTAGACAGCATCTTCGGCTACCCCGGTGGGGCCATCATGCCGATTTACGATGCCATCTACCAAAGCCCGATCAAGCACTATTTGTGTCGGCATGAGCAAGGCGGCGCCTTTTCCGCCATTGGCTATGCCCGCAGCTCTGGCAAGGTGAGCGTCTGTCTGGCGACCTCTGGCCCCGGCGCCACCAACCTGATCACCTCATTAGCCGATGCTTTGCTGGACTCGGTGCCACTGGTGGCGATTACCGGCCAGGTGGCGCAGGGCGTGATGGGCACCGATGCCTTCCAGGAAATCGATGTGCTGGGTTTAAGCCTGCCGGTCACCAAGCACAGTTTTTTGGTGGAACACATCGATGCGCTGGAAGAGACCCTGCATCAGGCCTTTGCCCTGGCACAAGGAGGCCGCCCGGGCCCGGTGCTGGTGGATATTCCAAAAAACATTCAGCTGGCCGAAGTTGGCACTGCATTGAAACCGGTTGCCGCACCCACCGTCAGCAGGGTTGCCCATCTGCCCACAGAGCAGCTGCAACAGGCCAAAGCGCTGATCACCGCAGCGAAAAAACCGATGGCTTACATCGGCGGTGGCGTGCACATGGCCGGAGCCATTACCGAGTTGCAGCAGTTTTTAACCGAGAGCCAGATGCCATCGGTCACCACCTTAAAAGCCATGGGCTCGGTGGCCAAGGACAACCCCTATTACCTGGGCATGCTGGGGATGCATGGCACTCAAGCGGCTAATCTGGCAGTGCAGCAATGCGATTTGCTGGTGTGTCTGGGCGCCCGCTTTGATGATCGGGTTACCGGCAAGCTGGACAGCTTTGCACCCCATGCCAAGGTGATCCAGCTGGATATCGACCCGGCCGAAATCAACAAATTGCGCCGGCCCGATTGCGCCATGCTGGGCGATATGCAGCAGTTGCTGCCTGCGATGGCGGTCACCACCCAGTGCCAGCCCTGGCTGGAGCATTGCCTGGCACTGAAACAGCAGCACGGCTGGCGTTACGATCATCCGGGCGAGCGGATTTATGCCCCGCTGCTGTTAAAGCAGCTCAGCGACCGCCTGCCGGATAACAGTGTGGTGTGCTGCGATGTCGGTCAGCATCAGATGTGGGTGGCACAGCACATGCGCTTTAATCACCCGCGCAATCATTTAAGCAGTGGCGGTTTGGGCACCATGGGTTTTGGCCTACCGGCGGCTATTGGCGCCAAGCTGGCCCGGCCACAGGATACGGTGCTGGCGGTCAGTGGCGATGGCTCTTTTATGATGAATGTGCAGGAGCTTGGAACCATCAAGCGTTTTCGATTGCCGGTCAAGATTGTCATTATCGACAATCAACGCCTGGGAATGGTGAAGCAATGGCAGCAGTTGTTCTTTGATGAGCGCTACAGCGAAACCGATTTATCGGACAACCCCGATTTTGTCGCCCTGGCCGCTG
>JAFIFR010000160.1 GCA_020831935.1 Alkalimonas sp. | reverse complement strand
CGGCAAAAAACAACTTCATTTTCGGCGCTCCGATTCCAAAATAATAAATTTCTTTTGGCTGGCCAGACAACGCACACCGCCAAACAAGGCACTGAGTTGTTGGCCGTAGGGCAAATGGCGGTTGGCGACAATGCGCAGTCGCCCGCCCGGCTTAAGCACGCGCCAGGCATCGTGAAACATTTGCCGGGCCAGGTGGCTGGTAATGGTGTCCTGTTGATGAAAAGGAGGATTGCACAGCACCCAGTCCACACTTTGGTCTGCCAGTTGGCTCAGACCATCGTCTTGCGAAAAAGTGCATTGCTCAAGCAAGGCAGGCAGACTTTGTGCGACACTGAGCTTGGCGGATGCGACAGCCATGGCCGACTCATCGCTGAAAAGTACCTGCAATGCCGGGTTGGCGACTAAAGCACTCAGCCCCAGCACACCATTGCCACATCCTAAGTCGACCAGTTGTTGCTCTGGCTCTGTGGTAGGTAAATGCTGCAGGAAAAAGCGGGCACCAATATCCAGCCGCTCACCACTGAACACATTGGCATGATTGACCAGGGTGAGCCGAGTTTGCTCCAATGGCCAGCTTTTCGGCCAGTCAGACTGAGGTGCGGGACGAGGTGTGGCCAGTGACGTCTGCAGATAACGGCATTTGCGCAGGGTTAAAGAAGCGCTGGTCGGTCCTAGTGTGTTGTGAAAAAGCAGCAGCAAATTCTTATGAATATCCCGAGCTCTGGCAGCCACCAGCAGTTGGTTGCCATGCTGAAGCTTGGCACTCAGCAGGTTCAGCTGATACGCCAGGTAGCCATGATCGCGAGGAATACGCATCAGCACCAAAGCAAACGAGTCTGGCAGTGGCGCCAGGCTATCCAGCCACTGCACCTGCTGTGTTGGCAGTTGATTCAACTGCAAATTAGCCTTGCAGGCCTGCTGGCTGACCAGGGAATCACTGACATGAACCAGTTGAAGCTTTGGGTAGCGTGCCAGCAGCAGACAGCTTAAAGCGCCAAATTGGTCATTGAGCACCAGTACCGGCTGGCTGACACTAAGCTGGTTGGATGCCAGTCGTTCCAAAGCAGCGCTAAGCAGCAACTCGTCGACCGCATCCCAGGCTTGTAAATTGACAAAGTCAGTGTCGGTTGGCCAGCGCTTTAATTGCAGATGGATCCCGGCCAACGTAAAATGCGTATTCATAGAAATTCTGTACGTAAATCAGGGCAGTCATTTTGACACGTGCTATCTCACAGCTCAAGCCAGAGTGCTGGCAACTTCCTGGCGCGTCATTGCAGCTTTGGCGCGGTTGGTTGGCTGAGCCAGAGGCAAGCAAAGGTTACCGCCAGTTGGTGGATGAGTTGCCTTGGCAGCAGCCTTCGATCCGATTGTTCGGTCGGGAGCACCCGATACCCAGACGTCAGGTATGGATGGGGGATGAGAGGGCCCGGTATCGCTACTCGGGCACTTTGTTCCAGCCAGATGCCTGGCATCCTCTGGTGGCAAACTGGCAGCAACGGTTGAGTACAGCCTTGCAGCAGCCCTTTAATTCGGCTTTGCTCAATTGGTACCGCTCTGGATTGGATCACATGGGTTGGCATGCCGATAACGAAGCGGAGCTTGGCAACGATCCCTGCATCGCGTCCCTGAGTTTGGGGGAGGCGAGGCGGTTTGATTTAAAGCATCGTCACCATCCATGGCAGTTACAGCTGAATCTGGGGCATGGCGACTTGTTGGTAATGGCAGCAGGCTGTCAGCAGCACTGGTTGCATCGGATCCCGAAACAGAGTCGTGTCAGCGGGGGGCGGCTGAACCTGACCTTTCGTTATATTGTGCCTGCTGTTTAGACCAATTTATTTTTTCACGTGTCGCCAGCGGTTTAGTCCGCAATAAAGTGCTTGACAGCGAAATGGGACTGGCAACTTTAGCCGGCTTAACTAGAGTAAAACAGAGGGACCTACAGAGGATGAAGTCAATGTTAATCCACACACGAATAGAGCAAAAGTTACTGGATGCTTTTGATCCCGAGGTACTGGATGTAACCAACGAAAGCTACCTGCACAATGTGCCTGCCGGCTCAGAGTCCCACTTTAAAGTGGTTATCGTCACGCCGCAATTTGAAGGCATGCGGCTGTTGCAGCGGCATCGGGCCGTGAATGCCATTGTTGCCGAAGAGTTGGCCGAGCACATCCATGCGCTGGCGCTGCACACCTACACACCAGGCGAGTGGTACCAGTACTATGCCGAAAAGCCACCAGCTTCTCCCAAATGCCTGGGTGGCGAAAAGAAAGCCATCGTCTAAATTATCCATTAAACAGCATCCAATTAAACAGCATCGTACGGTAGGCCAGGGCCTGATTGCGATGCTGTTGCTCGATGAAAAATCACCTGATCCGACCAGCTTTGTCTGCTAAAGTCTTACACTAGTCGCAATTTCTACTCTGAATAACAGGACTGAATGATGGTAATTCAACCCAAAATCCGTGGTTTTATCTGCACCAATGCCCATCCAACCGGTTGTGCCGCTCATGTCAAACAGCAAATTGATTATGTTCGCCAGCGTGGCCCCATCGCCAATGGGCCTAAAAATGTGTTGGTGATTGGTGCATCCACTGGCTACGGATTGGCATCGCGCATTGCGGCCGCCTTTGGCTCCGGAGCCAACACCCTGGGTATTTTCTTTGAAAAAGAGCCCACCGCCAGCAAAACGGCTTCTGCCGGTTGGTACAACAGTGCCGCCTTCGAGCAGGAAGCGTTAAAAGCCGGTCTTTGGTGCAAACACCTGAATGGCGATGCTTTTACCGACGAGCTTAAAGCCAAAACCATTGATGTGATTCAGCAGGAAATGGGCAAAATTGATTTGGTGGTTTACAGCCTGGCCGCGCCTCGCCGAAAAGATCCGGTAACTGGAGAGGTCTACAGCTCGGTATTAAAACCGATTGGCCAGGCCTATACCGAGAAAAACCTCAATACCAGCAAGCGGGTGATTGAAGAAGTCAGCGTCGAGCCTGCCAACGAGGACGAAATTTTCAATACTGTCAAAGTGATGGGTGGCGAAGATTGGGAGCGTTGGTTGGATCAGCTTCATGCCGCTGGTGTGCTGGCGGATGATTGCCAGACCGTGGCCTACACCTACATCGGCAAAGAGTTAACCTGGCCGATTTATGGCAAAGCAACCATTGGTAAAGCAAAAGAAGATCTGGACCGGGCTGCTGCAGCTTTGACCGCCAAGTTAGCGGATAAAAAGGGCAAAGCTTATGTCGCCTCGTTAAAGGCGGTGGTCACTCAGGCCAGCTCTGCCATTCCGATTATGCCGTTGTACATTTCGTTGCTGTATCGGGTGATGAAAGCGGAAGGCAGCCATGAAGGCTGCATCGAGCAGATCGATGGTCTGTTTCGTGAAGGCCTGTACCATGCAGCGCCTGCACTGGATGACGCCGGCCGTCTGCGTCAGGATGGCAAAGAGCTGGCCGATCATGTACAAGCTCAAGTCAAAGCCCTTTGGCAGCAAGTCGAGACCGACAACATTGATACCCTGACCGATTATGCCGGTTACCATCAGGATTTCTTGCAGCTGTTTGGCTTTGGCGTCGAAGGCGTCGACTACGAAGCTGACGTCAGCCCGGAAGTGCCGCTGCTGCAATTGCAGGACTGATTGTTTAAGCCACCTTCGGGTGGCTTTTTATTGGCTAAACGCTCGGCGCTATACCACCAAAGTTGGCATAGCCCTCGGCATGGAAAATCAGTAAAATGCGTGCTGATTGGTGAAAGTTTGTGCATTTTGACTAGACTAGAATGCAAGCGCATGAACAACGATAAATTTTCATGAACGCATGGATAGCCGCGGCGTTTGATGGTAAAATCCGCGCCTTTATTACGTGTATCTGACTTTGGAACCTGCAAACTTGCAGAAGTTCCCTGCCAGTCGGGTGCGCTGCGAGGTCGGCAGCTGAAAAACTGAACCTGTTTCTTCCCAAACTAGTAGTGCAAGTACGTATGATAAAACTCAAAAAAGGCTTGGACATTCCCCTCGCGGGCAGTCCTAAACAAGAGATAACCGACGGGCCTGCTATCAAGCGCGTCGCCGTACTCGGCGAAGAGTTTCATGGTATGCGTCCGACCATGTTGGTCGAAGTTGGCGATACGGTAAAGAAAGGCCAGGGCTTGTTTGAAGACAAGAAAACCCCTGGTGTCATCTTTACCGCCCCGGCTTCGGGTAAAGTGGTCGAGATCAACCGTGGTGCCAAGCGGGTGTTGCAGTCTGTGGTGATTGAAGTGCAGGGCAGCGATGCAGTGCAATTCGAAAAATACAGCCCGGAGCAACTGGCAGGCTTGAGTTCAGAGCAGGTGCGCAAGAATCTGGTCGACTCCGGTTTGTGGGTGGGTTTCCGTACCCGTCCATTTAGCCAGACCCCGGCCATCGACAGCACCGCCAAAGCCATTTTCGTGACAGCAATGGATAGCAATCCGTTGGCTGCCGACCCGGCTGTGATCATCAACGCCAATGCCGATGCTTTCCAGCAAGGACTGGCGGTGTTGAAGCACCTGACCTCCGGTAAGCTGTACCTGTGCAAAAAAGCCGGTGTGGCTTTGCCTGAAGTGGCTGGTGTCGAGACGGCGGAATTTGATGGCCCACATCCGGCTGGTTTGCCGGGTACCCATATCCACTATCTGGAAGGTGCATCCTTACAAAAAGTGGTGTGGCACATTGGTTATCAGGATGTCATTGCCATTGGCCAGTTGTTCACCAGCGGTGAGTTGCCAGCCGAGCGGGTTGTTGCCTTGGCCGGTCCTGTAGTGAAATCGCCACGTTTGGTTAAAACCGTGCTGGGCGCTTCACTGGAAGAGCTTTGCGCTGGTGAACTTGTCGAAGGCGAACATCGTATTATTTCAGGATCGGTTTTGGCCGGTACTGCAGCTCACGGTGTGCATGGCTACTTGGGGCGTTTTCATACGCAGGTTTCCGTTTTGGCTGACGGCAGTGAAAAACACTTCCTTGGCTGGATTGCTCCGGGGAAAGAGAAATTCTCTATTACCCGTGCCTATCTTGGTCACCTGGCGCCGAAAAAGCTGTTCAACCTGACCACCACCACCAATGGTTCATCCCGTGCCATGGTACCGATCGGAAATTACGAGCGGGTCATGCCACTGGATATTTTGCCCACTTTGTTGTTGCGTGATCTGTGCTCCGGTGATACCGACAGCGCCC
>JAFIFR010000159.1 GCA_020831935.1 Alkalimonas sp. | reverse complement strand
AGTATAAGTCTGTCTGCTGAACGTACCCTGACTATTCTGGTAGGAATGGATAAACCGCCTTACATTCAATTGCAGGACGGCACCGGTTTTGAGCTGGAGCTATTGCGTGAAGTCAGTCGTAAAATGGGCTATGAAGCGGTTTATTTGCACGTGCCCAATGCCCGTATTCGCTATTTGCTTGAGCAGGGGCATGGCGATGTCGCGACCTTGCAGCGGCCTTCCGGCGAGCCGATCACGCTGTATTACAGCCAGCCCTATGTGCGCTATCAAAATGCGGTCATCAGCTTGCGTGAGCGTGAGCTGGTGATTCAGCATCCTCAGGATATGCAGCCTTTACGGGTTACTGCCTTTCAAAATGCCCATTTTGTGTTGGGGCCAGATTTTCAGAGCATGGCACAAAGCTCCAGCCGCTACCAGGAGACCACCAACCAACAAACTCAGGTCAGCCTATTGCTGGCCGGGCGGATCGATGCCGCTGTGATGGACATCAATATTTTTCACTATTTCCGGCGTGTCAGTGGGGACAATCAACCTATTCAGCTGCATACCATTTTCCCGCCCAGTGATTACCGGGCTGTTTTTCGTGAGCAGTCGTTGCAACAAGCCTTTGATCGCGCCATGCATGCTTTTATGACATCGCCGGACTACTCTCGTTTGCAACTGGAGTTCTTTGGCTCCGTCAATCAGTATCAACTGGCCCCTTTAAGCACGGAATAACACTGGTTTTTTCCGACTGACTCCTGACGGCACAGGCTTTTTCCAGTATCATAGCCGCCATGTCCAAGCCGTGCTATCCGGTAGTTTGTTGCGAGGTTGCTGTGCACTCTGTGTTTGAATTGATTCGTCGTCGCCCGGTCCTGTCAGCTGTGTATTGGGTAAAAGATGCCTGGCAATTGTTTGCGCAAGCACCCTGGCTCTGGATCCAACTGACTTCCTTTGCTTTGTTGCTGAATCTGGTGGGTCGGTTCAATTCTTTATTGCTTATTCTGGCAATCTTTTTAAATCCTTTTATCACGGCTGGCTTTTACAAGGTGGTGGTAGCGATTCAGCGGCAGGAAGCAGCCTCCTTTGCGCTGCTGTTTAAGCCACTGCAACAGCCAGAGTACCGACCTTTGTTTTTACGTCTGGCGGGCTTAAATTTTCTGCTGGCGATTCCGCTCAGCCTTTTTTATGAGTTTTTGGTGCAGCAGGTAGAGGCGGAAACGGTGCAGTTTAGCTTGGTCTTCTTGTTTGTGTTTTGTACCGCCATCGTCTGGATGATGTTCAGCTATGCGGTAGCGATTGTGTATTTTTTAGCAGAAAAGCGTTTGCTGTCTGCTTTGATGGCCAGCCTGGTTGCTTGTTGGCGTAATTTAGTGCCATTGATAGTGTTTGGCATCCTTGCTTTGGCGCTGAGTCTTGCGACTGTACCGACCTTTTTCCTGGGGATGATTCTGGTGTTGCCGCTGCTCAGTATTGCTTTCTTATTGTCCTTTGAAGACATATTTTCCTTTGATCCCAGACAAGACCAGGGGCAGGATTCGGAGCCACCGGCAGCAGACGATGTGCTGGAAGTCTGAGCTATGGGTTTGTCCGGGCTAAAAAAAGCAGCACTGCAGTTGCTGTCGCGGCGTGAGTACAGCGCTCAGCAATTGCAGCAACGTTTGCAAGCCCGTACAGAGGATGACCAACTGGTCCAGCAAGTGATATCATGGTGTCAGGCAGAAAATTATCAGAGCGATAGCCGTTTTGTCGATATGCTGCTGCGCTCCCGGCTGGGCAAAGGCTATGGCCCTAAGATGATCCAGCAAGAGTGCCGCCAGCACGGTGTTGACCAGGCCCTGTTGCAACAGCAGCTGACAGAGCAGGCCCCGGATTGGGCCGCACTGGCCGCTGCCTGTTACCAGAAAAAATACGGCGATACCGCCATCACGACACCGAAAGAGCGGGCAAAACGATTGCGTTATTTGCAGCAACGTGGTTTTTATCCGGAAGATTGCAAGGCTGCGCTCCCCAATGACAGAAGTTAGGAAATCATCATGAGCATGACATCATCCGCTATACGAAGTGCTTTTCTGGATTACTTTGCCAGCAAAGGCCACCAGATTGTACCAAGCGCCTCCCTGATCCCTGGCAATGATGCCACCTTGTTGTTTACCAATGCCGGTATGGTGCCTTTTAAAGATGTTTTCTTAGGACAGGATCCGCGCTCTTACAGCCGGGCGACTTCAGCACAGCGCTGTGTCCGGGCCGGTGGCAAACACAATGATTTGGAAAATGTCGGTTACACCGCCCGTCATCACACTTTCTTTGAGATGCTGGGCAACTTTAGTTTTGGCGATTACTTTAAGCAAGAAGCCATTGCTTATGCCTGGGAGTTTCTGACCAAAGAGCTGCAATTACCAGCAGAGAAGCTGTTGGTTACGGTGTATGCCAGCGATGATGAAGCCTTTAACATCTGGACGCAGCAGATAGGTGTGCCGGCAGAAAAAGTGATCCGTATAGGCGATAACAAAGGGGCGCCTTACGCATCGGATAACTTCTGGGCCATGGGTGATACCGGACCTTGTGGCCCTTGCACCGAAGTGTTTTACGATCACGGCGAGCACATCTGGGGCGGGCCTCCGGGCAGCCCGGAAGAGGACGGTGACCGTTTTATTGAGATCTGGAACATTGTCTTTATGCAATTTAACCGTCACGCCGATGGCCGGATGGAGCCTTTGCCAAAACCGAGCGTCGATACCGGCATGGGGTTGGAGCGGATCGCGGCTATTTTGCAAGGGGTGCACAGCAACTACGAGATTGATATCTTTCAGGCTCTGATCAAAGCGGCTGCCGAAGCAACCGGAACGCAGGATTTAACCAACAAATCGCTGCGGGTTATCGCCGATCACATCCGCAGCTGTGCTTTTTTGATGGTGGATGGTGTGCAACCGTCCAATGAAGGTCGGGGCTATGTGTTGCGCCGCATTATTCGCCGCGCCGTTCGCCATGGTCATCAACTGGGCGCAGAAGGGGCCTTTTTCCATCAGCTGGTTGCGGCCTTGGTGGCACAAATGGGCGAGGCCTACCCGGAGCTGGCGGCCAAGCAGGCGGTGATTGAAAAGCTGCTGAAAATTGAAGAAGAGCAATTTGGCAAAACCTTGCAGCGGGGCTTGAGTATGCTGCAAGAGGCGCTGCAGCAGTTAGAAGGCAAGGTACTACCGGGTGACCTGGCGTTTAAACTGTACGACACCTATGGTTTTCCGGTGGATTTAACCAACGATGTGGCACGGGAGCAGGGGGTCAGTGTCGATCAGGCTGGTTTTGAAGCCGAAATGGCACAGCAGCGCCAGCGTGCCCAGCAAGCCAGCCAGTTTGGTGTCGACTACAATGCCCAGTTGAGCAGCAGCCAGATCACGGACTTTACCGGCTACGAGCAGCAGCATGGCAACGCCAGAGTGCTGGAAATCTTGCGTGATGGTGAGCCGTGCCAGCAACTGGCCGATGGCGACGAAGCTTTGATCGTGCTGGATCAAACGCCTTTTTATGCCGAGTCGGGTGGTCAGATTGGTGATACCGGCACCCTGACCACGGCCGATGGCAGCATCTTTACCGTGACCGACACCATCAAGTTGGGCAAGGCGCATGCGCACAAAGGGAAGCTTGCCGGTCAGCTCGAAGTTGGAGCGACTGTGATGGCGCAAATTGATGACGAGCGTCGTCAGGCCATCCGGCAAAACCATTCGGCGACCCATCTGGTGCATGCTGCTCTGCGTGCGGTTTTGGGTGAGCATGTGACGCAAAAAGGTTCTCTGGTTGGCCCCGAGCGCTTCCGTTTTGACTTCTCTCACTACGAAGGCATCTCGGTTGAGCAATTGCAGGCGGTCGAGCAACTGGTCAATCAGCACATTCAGGCCAATCACCCGGTGCAAACCGAGTTAATGAGCCTGGAGGCAGCCAAAGCCGCTGGTGCTATGGCGCTCTTTGGTGAGAAGTACGACGACGATGTTCGGGTACTGACCATGAGTCCTTTCTCCGTTGAGCTCTGCGGTGGCACCCATGTGCAGCGTACCGGTGATATTGGCCTCTTTAAAATTGTCTCCGAGGGTGGCATTGCAGCCGGCGTTCGCCGTATTGAGGCGGTAACCGGCTTGCAGGCGCTCCGCTGGCTCCATCAATTGGAAAGCCAGGCGCATCAGGTCGCCAGTGCCTTGAAAGGCGATCTGTTCAGCATTGCTGAGCGGGTATTGCAGAGTCAGGAGCGCAGCAAACAGCTGGAAAAAGAGCGGGATCAGTTAAAGCAAAAGCTGGCTAGTCAAGCAGGGGCCTCTTTATTGGAGCAGGTGCAACTGATAGCAGGCAGCAAAGTGCTGGTGACCGAGTTGCCGCAGGTCGAGCCAAAAGCCTTGCGTCCTATGCTGGATGAGCTCAAGCAAAAGCTGGGTTCTGGCATCTTGCTGTTGGCAACGGTCAATGATGGCAAAATCAGCCTGATTGCCGGTGTGACTCAGGATCTGACAAACAAGGTGCATGCTGGCAAGTTGGTTGGCTGGGCGGCGCAGCAGCTCGGTGGTAAAGGTGGTGGCCGGCCGGACATGGCGCAGGCTGGGGGCAGCGATACGGCGGCTCTTGCCGGAGTATTGCAGCAAAGCTTGCATCAGATTGAGCAGCAACTGTCGGCCTGAACCTGATCCGACCCAGCCAGTTTGTGGTATCTATACCCACGGGCTGTTGTTTTTTGCATCATCTGCGCAGCATCTTTGCTACACTGAGTCCGAGGATTCTTGATGATGCGCAGTAACCAGAACGCTTTTCTGCAGGAAAACAGTTTGCTTGCTTTTCTTTCGGTAAGCAGCTGAGTTATGATAAGTGAATTTTTCAGGATGCCAGCCTTATAACTGGACCGAAAACAAGGAAATAGGAGCAAACGAATGCTAATTCTTACTCGACGGGTTGGTGAAACCTTAATGATTGGTGATGAAGTCACCGTGACTGTTTTAGGCGTTAAAGGAAATCAGGTACGCATCGGTGTCAATGCACCGAAAGAAGTGTCTGTACACCGTGAAGAAATCTACATGCGGATCCAGGCAGAAAAGTCCCCGGACGAGGAAGGCAACGCCTAGAGCCAGCACCTTGCCATGGTGAAACGACCCAATTTGGTGTTCATTTTGGCAGATTGTTTAAAAGGTCGGCAAACAAGCCTACCCCACCGAAAAATAGTTTGACTTATTTTCCTGAGACTTTAATATACACGCCGCAACACAGCGCGGAGAA
>JAFIFR010000158.1 GCA_020831935.1 Alkalimonas sp. | reverse complement strand
CAATAAAGACCTGTTCGTCGTGGGCGATCAATTCCTGCCAGTGGTCACGGTTGCCTAGCTTTTCCTGGCCAACCGTCATCATACGGTTGTTGGGTGCATCCCAATCGGTACTGATAATCCAGCGGCCTGCTATGTGATCAACCGAGTATTTAAAGTCCCGCTGTCTTGGCGCGACAACCTGAAACGCACCCTCTGGCTTAGACGCATCCAGCACATGGAACTCATTGGATACGGTGCTGCTAACCCCAATGACCACAAAGTTTCTATCCCGGGTATTGCCAACGCCCATAAAAAAGCTGTTATCGTGTTCCTGATACACCAAAGCGCGCTCAGCCACAGGCTTGCCCAATTGATGGCGGTACACCTTGGTGCTAAGCAAGGTTACCGGATCATTCTCAACCACAAAAAGATGCTTACTGTCGGCACTCCAAGCCAGTGAGGAAGATAAGCCCGTCATGCTATCATCCAACAAAGTACCTGTGGTCAAGTCTTTAATCCGCAGCTGGTACTGACGCCGCCCAGTAGTGTCTTCCAAATAAGCCAACTTGGTTTGATCCGGACTGACCGACCAGTTGGACACCACAAAGTAGTCGTGACCTTCGGCCAACACATTCACATCGAGCATAATTTGCTCATCACCACCGGCCACCGGTGTCCGGACATAAATCGGGTGCTCTTTACCGGCTTCATAACGGCTGCTGTAAAGATAATCCCCCATCACATAGGGCACTGAGCTGTCGTCTTGCGGCATGCGACCAATCAGCTCCTGGGTCAGTTTTTCTACCAGCGGCTGGTAGGAAGCCTGAAAGGCCAACGCATAGGCGTTTTCAGCCTCCAGGTAAGCAATAACTTCCGGGCTGCTGCGCGCATCATCCCTAAGCCAGTAGTAGGGATCGACACGATCGCCATGCGGCGAACTGACCGTATGAGGGCGCACCTCGGCCAGCGGTGGTTGCGGCAACTCGGCCCAGGCAGCGCCACTGATCAGCAGCGGCACGCTCAATAAAGTTGTTGGTAATTTCATAAATGGCTTCCTTGATTAGTGACTAGAAAATTATCACGCAACGGCAGCTTGCACCAGTGCGGCACTGCGACAAAATGTAACCAGGTATTGCAATCCGCTGGAAAATTTAATTCACAAAGTGCTGAATTTGCGCTTTACTTAGCACAAATGACAACAAAGGATGCAAGGACACCATGATGAGTCTGATGAGTGTGGATGAAGTAGCTGAGTTTCTTGGCGTGCAAGCCATTCGGGTAGAACGCTTAGCGCGGGAAAACCTGTTGGTAACCTCGGATAAAGATGAGCAAGGCAAGCCATTGTTCAAAAAAGAAGATGTCGAACGTTACAAACTTTTGGCAGAGCGGTTAGGGGGGCTCTGAGTTGTCCCCTCACTGCTGACGCAGCAATGCATGCAGCCGCTGTTGATGTGGCTGCGCCATCGCCTCCCCATCCGGCAGGGTCCGGTACCAAAGCCAGCAAAAGGCCTGATAGACCACTCTGGCGGCCGCCAGTTTCTGTTGCCACTGCGCCAGGCTTAAGCCTGCACTGCGCTGCTGGACATAGCACTGCAGCAGATGCTGGCTGGCGGACTCATCCAGCGCAAAGTTTTCCACCACCGATGCCAAATCCAGACTGCTGTCAGCCAGTTGGGCGTACTCGAAATCGAGCAGCCAAATCCGATTCTGTTGCCACAATAAATTGCCGGCATGCAAATCCAAGTGGCACAACACCCTATCCTGCGGCAATTGCTCGAAACCCTGAACCACCTGCAGGCACTGCGCATACAGCTGCTGCTGCGCCGGACTAAAGTCCGATTGCGCATGCGCGTTCAGCTCAGTGATGTAGCGGCCTGGTTGCAACTGCGGCGTTTGCACCCGCAAACGGTGCAAAGCGACCAGCAACTGCGCCATTGGCGCCAACAGCGCCTGATCCAGCTGCAAGGCTGTACCGTTCGGTAAAAACTCGGAAATCAGCACCTGCTGGTGATTGTTCAGGCACAAAGGAGCCGGTGCCAGCCCGGCCACAGCGGTGGCGTGTTGACAACGTAGCTCTTGCTGACGACAGACACCGCTGACATCCGGGGCATAATGCCGCACCGCATACTGGCCGCGGCTGGTTTGCACCCAGTAGGTCAGGTTGGTGCTGCCCTGAGACAAGGCTTTCATAGCAAGCGGTGGATGGCTGGCAAAAAACTCCAGATGCAGGCAGAGCTGGCGGATCCGCTGCTCGGCTTGCTGCGTGCTCAGGCAGGCTGCAGCGCCTGCCCGCTGGTAGGTTGTTGTTGCCGGTAGTGGCTGCGCCATGCCAGGTATCCTATGATGGCCAAAAAGGTGTAGAGTACAAAGAGGCCGGTAGTAAAGTACAGGCCCTTCTGAAAATAAACATAGATGCAAACGGCGTCAATCACCACCCAGTACAACCAGTTGGAGAGCACTTTGCGGACCACCAACAAGGTGGTCAGAATGCTGAAGGTGGTGGTCTGTGCATCCAGCCAGGCAAAATCGGCCTGGGTGTAATGGGCCATGTAATACCCCAGCACCAGGCCAGAGCCGGCGGCCAGGCTTATCCAAGCCAGGTGTTGTTTCAGCCCCCACTCAATCACTGGCTTGACCTTCTCAGGTTGCTGCAACTGGCGCTGCAGCTGTTGCCAGTGCAGCAAGCCGTAGATGGCCATAGCAGCATAATAAAGTTGCAACAGGGTTTCGGAGTACAACTGGTGCTGCCACATCACATAGGTGTAGATCAAGGTACTGATTAAAGCGGCGGGCCAGCACCAAAGGCTGTGCCGCATCGCCAGCAGCAGATAGGCCAGCGCCAGCAGCATGGCAAGCAGCTCCAGGCTGGTTAACAGCTGCCACTCCTGCCAAAACTGCTGTAAAGCGGCCATCATGGCCGCAAATCACCCGGAATAAACTTACAAACAAACACCTGCTTGCCGTACTGCTCGAACGACCAGCGAATGCAGCGCTGCAAAGCCGCCATCACCGCATCGTAATCGCCAAAAATCTGAGTACTCATGGTATTGGTGATAATGTGCAGTTCCGGCTCTTGCTGCAAGCGGGCAATAAAGGCTTTGATCGGACCAATGTAATCATCGGCCAACGGGTATTTGCTGATTTCTACCGACAGTTGCATCACGCGCTCCTTAAAATTGATAACTGGCGCTTAGGCCAATGCGACGCGGCTCGCCCCACTGCTGGTAAGTATGGGGGGCGTACTCGTCACGTGGATCATTGCCAAAGAAAAAGCCCCGAACACCGTAGTCTTTGTCGAAGGCATTGCGCATCCAAAGGGCCAACTGCCACTGCTCCAGCTGATAGCTCAGCCGCAGATTAACCAGTTCCGAGCCCTCAGCCTTCGCATTGTGGCCATCGGAGTAATAAAAGCTGCTTTTGCCCTGCACGCTGGCTTGCAAGGTGAGCTGGTCCGTCAAAAACCAGTCGCCCGCTAGCTGGTAGGTAAAGCGCGGCGCATGGGCCTGATCCCGGCCGGTCATATCCAGCCCAGCCTGGGTGACATAAGGCCCCAGTTTGGATTTCAGTACGCCCGCATTCAGATGCAGCGTAAAGCTTGGATGCACCACAATGCGGTTTTCCATCTCCAGACCATAGTTTCGCCCCCGACCGGCATTGTCAATAAAGCCAGCAAACTCAGGGCCAAGATCCGGATTCAGCCAGCCTTTCACTTGCATGTCGTCGCGCCACATATGAAACACCGCCACCCGAGTGACCAGACTGCCATCGACGGCCAGGCCTTTCACTCCAAACTCGGCATTGACCAGGGTTTCAGGCTTAAAGGTCGCTTGCTGCAGCAAGGCTTCCAGACCATCATCGCCGGCTCTGGACAGTGCTTCACCATTGACCCCACCGACCTTGTAACCACGCGACAACAAAGTGTATATCATCGCCTGCTCGCTGGCCTGAAAATTCAGGCTGACCTTGCCGCCCCACATGATATGGCTTTGGTCGATGCGGATGCCGCCACTGTCGCGGTACTCATCCTGATAACGCTCAACCCGCCCACCAACCACCAGGGTGGTTTGCTCTGAAATCGGCGTGCTGGTTTCGCCATAGACCGCCAGATTATCGCGCTGCAGACGGTTGTCAAAGGCACGCAAGCGCGAGCCGGAGCGCCGAGCCCGCTGCAGGCTCAGATCGCGACCACTGACGTAAAAGCCTAGCACCCAGTCGGTTGCGCCGGCCAGCCGGCCTTGCTCATCCGACACCAAGCGGTAGTCCAGTGTCCATTGCTCGCGGGTGCGCTGGTACCGATCAAAAGCCGAGTACTCCCAATCTGGCCGGATACCGACAAAGGCCCAATCTTCATCAAAGCTGTAGTCCGAGTCGGCACTTAGCCAGCTCAGTTGCCACATCAGATCAGCGCCGACGATGCCACTGTAATCCGAACGTAGCGCCAGTGCCTTGCTGCTCAGTTTATCCTTACCGGGTTCATCCGATAAGGTGGTGCGGTTTCGGTCGAGCGAGAAAGCATCGTAGCCATTATGCTGCTCAATGGCGTGGGCAATCAGTTGCCATTGCAACTGGTCGCTGTGGCGATACAGCAATCGCCCACGAATAGTAAGCTCATCGATGTCGTTGGTGTCTTTACGGTTTAAGAAGGTATTTTCGATAAAACCATCAGAGACTTGTTTGTCTGCCGTTAAGCTAAAAGCGACTTGCTCACTGATGGCATCGCTCAGCATACCGCTGAGCTGCCAGCTGTTGTAGTTGGCTAAAGTGGCACTAAAAGCCCCATCACGGCGAAAATCCGGTTGTTTGGAGCTCAGGTTCAGCATGCCAGCCATGGCATTGGTACCAAAATGGGTGGCCTCCGGGCCTCGAAACACCTCCAGTTGCTCGGCATGGGCAATACTGCTGATACCCAGGCCAGAGTAATCAATGCCATCGATCAGCACGCCAACCGAAGGGTTGATCACATCGATAAACTCACTGCGCTCACCAATGCCGCGGACCTGCACAAAGCGGGCACGTGAGGCACCGGCGGCAAAATTGATATTGGCCAGCTGGTTCAGCACATCATCCAGGTGCTGCGCCGAACTGCGCTGCATATCCTGCTCAGATACCACCGCGATGCTGCCAGCAATGTTCTGTACCGATAGACGTCGAAAATCGCCCTGCACTTCCAGTCGTTCAATGGACTCTTCGGCAACAGTGGCAAAGGAGGCAAGAATACAAGCGGCAACAACAGAATAACGACAGCGCATGATGGTCT
>JAFIFR010000283.1 GCA_020831935.1 Alkalimonas sp. | reverse complement strand
GTTTTCAAGGAGGATACGATACCGGATCCACGCCAAACTGGCAATGGATCAGGGGCAAAAAAGACATCCAGACATCCATTTTCGCCATTTACAGCCCTACAGCATGCAATTGGCATACAAGGTGGTGGTAGCCGGCCAATCGGAGAACACGCCGATGACACCGACCTCCTGCGCCAACACATGCAGCAGCTGCAAGGCGACGCTGTCATCGGTGGTCAGCTCAGCAATGCTCTGATAGTACCAACCGCCGCCTTCGTCCAGCCGACCAGAGCGCTCCAGCGTCCAGCTGATGATCTCAATCCCGGCTGCACGTGCGGCTTTGGCGTAGGCCGAAGGCCGAATTTGCCCTTCTTGATTGGTCACCAGCACCCAAAGCGGCGGCGCAATGATATTCAGGCCTGCGCTCTTCAACTCCTCCATCGTCGGGGACCAGCTTGCTGGCTGCATCGGATCAAAGCCAGGGTCTTCGTAGCGACCATCCAGCCAAACGGCTTGTTTAGCGAATTGTGGCTCTGCTTCCAACCAGTACAAAATGTCCTGCCAATCAAACGACTGCAAAAATACTTGCTCCGGTGGCACCCCGGCGGCTTTGTACTCATCTACCAGCTGCTGAGCATACTGCTGCTGGCTGTAGTGCCCCTGAAACGGCATCGGCACTTCAGCGGCTTTGAGTTCAGGCGTCATTTTGCGACCCAGTTGCTGAAACAGTTCAATGCTTTGCTGGTGCGACAGCACCGCCGGGCAGGAGCCGGCATACAAATCGGTGCGCCAGTCCGGCGTACCTTGCAGATACTGCTGCACCGTGCTCGCAGCAGGGTTGACCCCATCCATTTTGCCACACAGGGTTAAATACTCCGCCAGGTCGATGTCACTGGTGCAGCAGCGGGCACTGGCCGGCTGGCCCGAGACTGGGTCGGCCGGGGTAAAAGGCTCGCTGCAACGGGCTGCCAGCTCCGGGCGCAGTAAAATGTCGGTGGTCTGGTGCAGGTCACACTGAGCATGGCGGCAGACCAGCTGGCGATCGCGGGTAAAGGTGACATCGCATTCCAAAATACCGGCGCCCATTAAGGCAGCGGCCCGAAAAGAGGCTTCGGTATGCTCCGGAAACATCAAGGGCGCACCGCGATGACCAATGGAAAAGTCGTGTGGCGAAAAAGGCCCTTCGCAGGCACTGAGCTGCTCTTTTAGCGCTCCTTCCGGCAATTTCGCCACTAAAAATGCTGGTCTGGGTCCAAGCTCCACGGTCTGCAGGCCAGAACCTACTTCTACCGATTCAGGATCACTGGCTTGATGGCAACCAACCAGTCCAAGTAGCGATAGCCCCAGCACATACAGCAAAACTTTGCTCATTTGAGTCACTCTCTTTCAGGCGTAAAAAAGGATAAGCCAGCCGGCTTGCGACAATAAAGCGCGCAGTTTGCCGGCAAATCATGACAGCCAAATGACAAGTGTTACTTTATAACAAATTAAGATAATCTTAAGTAAAGTTTCTGATTTAAATTCACAAAATCGTCATTTTTTGCCGCCATACTTGCCCGCCGTCGGGATCTGATCCGACCACAAAACAACCATAACGTACCACACCATTTTTGATCAGACGGAGAGCCCTGTGCAGTCTTTTAAAAGCAACCATTTGAGTCTGGCAATCATTGCCGCCTTGTCCACCGGTGTCTATGCCGGTGAACTGGACCAAGCCGAACAGGCTGAGAACGTCGAAGTGATTTCGGTACTTGGCAAGCGTGTCAGCTATGCCAACAACAGCACCGATGACAACATGAAACTGCAACAAGCCCCCATCGGCAATGTGATGGATATGATTGATCACCTACCCGGTATTAACATCGGCCAGGGCGATGCCTTCGGCAGCGATGATTACACCACCACCATCAGCATGCGGGGCTTTGTGATTGACCGGGCCGATCAACAGCTGGGCATCACCATCGATGGCATCCCAAATGGCGGCTCGGCCTATGCCGGTGGCAGTAAAGCCAACCGCTTTCTGGATATTGAAAATACTCGTTTTGTCGAAGTAGGCCAGGGCAGTGCCGATATTGCCTCCGCCTCACTGGATGCACTGGGCGGCACCATCAACTTTGTTTCCGACAACCCGGAGCTGGATCGCGGCGCCCGCTTCGCTTACACCAGCGGCAGCCACAACGCGCGTCGTTACTTTGCCCGTTTTGATACCGGCGAGCTGTTTGGCCACACCAGCGCTTATTTCAGCGTGTCTGACAGCTTCAACAACCGCTGGATGCTAACCGGCAGCAACGGCCATGCCGACCGGCTGCATGTCGAATTTAAAAGTGTCACCGAACTGGCCGATAGCCGCTTTACTGCGCGCTTGTCTTACAACGATGCCCACGAAGACAATTACCAGCCGGTGTCGCTGGCACACTTTAAACAAACCCCGCGCTGGGATGGCTTAACCAATATTTGGACCGGCGATCCGGATATCGACCAGAACTTTGCTGAAGCCTGGTCGACACTACGCGAAAATACGCTGTTTTATGTCAAAGGTGAGTTTTATTTAACCGATGCACTGGAGCTGGATATTACGCCTTATCTGCACCTGCAAAACGGCCGTGGCGACTGGCTGCCGCCTTATCAGGTGTTTGCTGCCGATGCCGATGGCAATCGCATCGCACGCGGCAGCGGCGCCAGCCGCACCACCTACACTCATGTCGACAGTGCCGGCAATCCGATCCTGGATGGCAACAACGACCAACCGGGGGCAAAACGGGTCTCATCCTACCGCCATACCCATTACGACAAAACCCGTTATGGCGCCACGGCCAATCTAAGTTGGGAGCTCGGCACTCACCGTCTGCGCAGTGGACTCTGGCTGGAGTCGCAGCAACGCAATCAGACCCGCGACTGGCACGAAGTGATTGATCCGCAAGTCTACCACCACTTCGATGAACGCCCATACTGGGTGCATTTTGATGACGATTACCGCCACAAAGTTGCCAAGTTTTACCTGCAGGATCACATGACCTTTGGCGATTTGCAGCTAACAGTGGGCCTGCAAAAATACCTGGTGGACATCAGTCGTACCGACAACCTGAATGGCCTGGGCAAAGACAGCATCAGTAGCAATTCGTCCTGGCTGCCAAGTGCTGGTTTGGTGTATGGCCTGACGGATCGGCTGGAAGTATTCGCCGGCTATTCAGAAAACTTCAAAGCCATTGCCGACAGCATTCTGGAGAGCCAGCAAGCCGAGGACCTTGGCGACTTGCGCCCGGAAACCGCCACCAATATGGATCTGGGTCTTCGTTACTTTGGCGATCGCATCAGCCTCTCTACTGCCCTGTACAACGTGCGCTTTAATGATCGGGTGGTGTTGCTGCGCTACGCCACCGCCGAGGATGGCACCCCGAACTACCTGGCAGCCGGGGATGGCAACTTTGACAACGTCGGCGGTGTCCGTGCCCGTGGTCTGGAAAGCAGCCTGAGCTGGCGCTTAAGCCAGAACCTGAGCCTGACCAGCTCGCTGACATTAAACACCGCCGAGTACTCGGAAGATGTGCTAACCAGCAAAGTCAATCCGGCAGGCGAGCCGGTGCTGGTGCAGGATTACCGCCAAGGCGACAAGATTGCCGGTATTCCACAGCAGATGTTGTCGATGGCGCTCAACTACCACGATGGCAACTACCGGGCAGGCTTGAGCGGCAAGTACACCGGCAGCTACTATGGCGCCGCTAAGCACAGCTTTACAGCTACTGGCAATGAGGTATGGAACCGCGACCGCATTTCCGGCCACACCACTTACAATGCTTACCTGGGTTACGAAAAGTCGCTTGGCAACAACGGCTTGTTTAACAGCGTTGATCTGGCTTTTGTGCTAAACAACCTGACCGACAAAAGCTACATCACCGGAGGCAGTGAAGGCGCTTACCTAATTGGCGCCGGCCGCACCGCCAGCTTTACCGTTAGTTTAAGCTTCTGACAAAAAGCCCCTGCGCTTTCGCGCAGGGGCTTTTTTTAAGCGCCAAGCGCTTGTTTAACGAGTCAGTACCTGCTCCAGCGCTTTTAGACAGAGCACAATGTTTTCGCGCTTAGCGCCATAGCCCATCAGACCGATGCGCCAGGCTTTGCCGGCTAAATCACCCAGGCCTGCGCCAATTTCCAGATTGTAATCCTGCAATAAGCGGCTACGCACCTCGGCGTCATTGACACCGGCCGGGATCCAGATTGAGTTCAGCTGTGGCAAGCGATGGGCCTCATCCACCACAAAGCTTAGCCCCAAAGCTTCCAGGCCAGCTTTGAGCTCCTGATGCATAACGGCATGGCGCTGCCAGGCCTGCTCCAGCCCTTCTTTGGCGAGCAGACGCAGGCTTTCATGCAAGGCATAGAGGGCATTGACCGGGGCGGTGTGATGGTAGCTGCGCTTGCCCTCCCCGCTCCAGTAGCCCATCACCAGGCTTTGATCCAAAAACCAGCTTTGCACCGGCCGCGAGCGATTTTGCATTCGCGCTACTGCCCGTGGGGAAAAAGACACCGGCGATAAACCCGGCACACAGGATAAACACTTCTGGCTGCCGGAATAAATGGCATCGATGCCCCAGGCATCTACCAAAAGCTCTACCCCACCTAAGGAAGTGACCGCATCGACAATGGACAAACAATCATACCGCTGCGCCAAAGTGCACAGTGCCTGCGCATCCGACAGGGCACCGGTGGAAGTTTCAGCATGGACAAAGGCCAGAAAGTGCACCTCTGGGTGCTGTTGCAGCGCGGCTTCGACCTTGGCCGGGTCGACCGGCTCGCCCCAGGGAAAGTCCAGCACTATGGCGGTAGCGCCGCAGCGTTCCACATTTTGCCGCATCCGCTCACCAAAGACACCATTGCGGCAGACCAGCACAGTATCGCCCGGCTCCAGTAGATTGACAAAGCAGGTTTCCATGCCGGCCGAACCCGGCGCAGAGACGGCCAGCGTCATTGGATTTTCGGTTTGAAAAGCATACTGCAGCAAGCTGCGCAGCTCATCCATCATGCCGATAAACAAGGGGTCCAGATGGCCCAGCGTCGGTTTGGCCTGAGCCGCCAGTACTTCGGGATAGACATCGGATGGGCCTGGCCCCATCAGAATACGGCGCGGCGGGCTAAAAGAAGCAAATTCTGGGGCTGGGATCATCAGGGTCTCCTGCAACACAAGCGGAAAACCCCTAGCCTAACAAAGCCCGCATCATTTCGCTGCTGATTGCGCTTAATAGCGGGCATTCATTGCTGAAATACCCAGAAACACTAAAATCGGATCCGAAAGCGGCCTTCGGCATCGGGTGCACCGACAAATTGCATCGCCTGATGCACTTCGTCTGGCATCGACGCATCGGGCT
>JAFIFR010000157.1 GCA_020831935.1 Alkalimonas sp. | reverse complement strand
AAACACCGGCTGACAAGTGAAAATTTCTTGCCAAAACCGGTGTTTTTTTATGTCTAAAATCCTTAATAATTTGAATTGGTTAGCTACCGATAACACCGCCATCTTCTTTGGTAATCACCACGGTGGCGGAGCGTGGGCGGGTGATGCCGCGATCCGGCCAGGTGCTGCTGAAGCTGTATGGCCCGGAGCCTTCGCCCGGATGCTGGATATTAACGAACATGGTTTTGCAGTCTGGCGTCATCACCACGCCGGTGACTTCGCAGCCGACCGGGCCGACCAAAAAGCGTTTGATGGTATGGCTTTGCACATCCGCAGCCAGCATGGCGTTGTTGCCAAAAGGACCGCGGCTTAGTTGAGAGCCGGCCATATCGGTCTGGATCCACAGCAGGCCATTGGGGTCGAACCAAAGCCCATCGGGTGACGCGTGATGATTGTCGTTGGTCAGCATCAGGCCATGGTCTGGGGTGCTGGTAAACACATCGCCACTGAACACAAAGATATCCCAGTCAAACCGCAGGGCATTGCCTTCGCGCCAGCGAATAATATGGCCATTCTGGTTCCAGGCTCTTGGATTGGCAGCATTGACCATTTCCGGTGGGCGCTGGCTGTTGTTGGTCAGAGTAAAGTAGACTTCGCCGGTTGATGGATGCACCGCGCCCCATTCCGGCCGGTCCATCGGGGTAGCCCCCATGATATCGGCGGCCAGTCGGGTATTCAGCAGCACATCGGCCTGGCTGTCAAAGATGTGGCCAGCGGCCAGGGCTTTGGCCTGAAATACCGGGTTATGGAAGTCGAGCGGCAGCCAGTCGCCGCTGCCATCGTCGTTGAAACGGGCAACAAAAAGAGTGCCTTCATCCAGCAGGTGTGGTCCGGCAGTGGCCGGCTGATAGGGCTTGGCAGAGACAAACTTATAAATGTATTCGTTGCGGGCATCATCGCCGGAGTAGGCGACCAGCGGTTTGCCGGCTTCGGCCTTTGCAAAAATGACCCCTTCATGGGCAAAACGGCCCATGGCGGTGTGTTTAACGGGGGTGCTGTCCGGGTTAAAGGGGTCGATTTCCACGATCCAACCAAAGGTGTTGGGCTCATTGCGGTAGTCGTCGCGGGCCGACGCTCCCAGCTTGCTGGCATTAAAGCGAGCCAGCTGCGGATCTTTTGCCGCTGCCGTATCCCACTGATTCCAGCTCATGCCGCGTGCGACGCTGTAGCGCTCATGCTCGCGCGGTTGCTCGCGGTCGTGACTAACAAAAAGACCGGCCCAGTTCTCTTCGCAGGTCAGATAAGTGCCCCAGGGCGTGACGCCATGGGCACAGTTATTCAAGGTGCCGCGGGTACGGGTACCCTGCGGGCTGAATGGGGTGATTACCTTGGTATGGCCACGCACCGGCCCGGTCAGCTCCATCAGGGTATTGCCGGTGATGCGGCGGTTGTAGCGACTGTCTTGCACCAGCTCCCATTGCCGGTTTGGCCGTTGCCGGATATGGGCAACCGAAACACCATGGGCAGCGATTTCTTTGTGTACCTGCTCCACATCGCGCGGTGCCTGATTGCCACCAAACTGATGCAGTATATTGGGATCAACGTATTCGTGATTCATCACCAGCAAGCCTTCGCTTGAGCTCTGGCCACCTTGTTTTAAATCAATCGGGAAAAAGTGCATGCCATCGTGGTGGCTGCCCACTTGTTGCTCCTGATCGGCGGCGCTATTGGTGCCATTACGCCGAAATGCAGGGGCGCCGGGCAGTAAAGGCGTGCCCCAGGGCAAAAACACCTGTGTGCGGTAACCTTCCGGCACAGCTACCGTATCGGCCCGGCTGACCGGTACCGGGGTAAAGCCCAGTAAGCCTGCTGCTTGCGGATTGATGGCAGCCGCCGTTGCTGGTTGATTTGCGGTTGAGCTGCAGCCAGCCAGTGGGCCGGCCAGGAAAGTCCCGACTGCTGCGGCCACACTGCCTTTTAAAAAGTGACGCCGTGAATAGCGCTGCTCCGCTACGTCCTGAAATGGACGATTACCGGAAAAGTTTGCCAGCGGCTCTTCGCCGGACAAGTCAAATTGTTGGTGCTCGGTTGCCTTGGTCATAAAAACTACCTGTCTTTTAAACTGCAAAGGCGCAGTCTGAGCTGCGCTGAAAAACCATGGATGTTAGCGCCAGTCTATGACATTGCGATGACAATTGCAGTTAAAACAGAAACGGCCCTGAAGCCGTCTCTGTAAGGCGTTATTGCGCAAGTTTTTGCAGCAGACGCAACCGTTGTTGCTCCTGCTCGTCTGCCTGGTAGGGTTCCTTGCTGAGCTGATGCAACGAGAAGGGCTCCAATCGGAACTCCGGCTCGGCCGAATCGCCGTAACGGGCTGGCTCGCCTGGTGCCGGTGATAGCCGCTCCAGCTGAAACGTAGTGAGCCAGAAATGCTGGTCGGTATCGGGCAGTACCGAGCGGTGTGCCCTGAGCTGAAGGGTATTGCTGCCTGCTTGCAGCTCAGATCGGGCAGTGAGCACTGCTATCGGCTGGCGCTTCGCATCCAATAAATTGGCCCTTAGTCGGTAGTGACCGGCCAACTCTGCCTGCAATTGCACCGGGATCACCATTTCGGCACCCTCGCCATAGCTGCTGTCAATGCCGGTGATGTGTGCTACCGGTGCGCTGATTTCAAAGCCGGTGCGCAGTAACAGCGGCTCTGTGGTGCCATGCAGTTGCACCTCGGCGGTTACGCTGCCATCCCAGCTCTCCTTGCCGGATAGTTGCAACCGGAAACCATCCTGTGTCGGCTGCATGGCTTGTTCCGTCAACTGCTCACCGGTCCATTCATGCAGCAAACGCAAGGTAGCGCCCTGCACCGAAATCCCCTGCAGCTGCAGATGGATTTCTATCGGCTCTGGGTAGATAAAGCGGTATTGGCTCGGGAACAGGCTGGCGCTGGCGCCGTGTTTCAGCGGCACTGGCTGGGCGATAAACCGGTTCGGTTGCAGCAATTGGCTATCCGCTGTGGTTAGCGGCCGGGAATACGACGGAATGGTGATCTCCTCGGCATAAGCACTGGCCAGCCACTGCAGCTGCTGCTGCATCGGTGCTTGCTCTGGCTCCAACTGGATGAGCTCGGGTTGCTGCACCGATGCCTGGCTTGCAATGGCTTGCCTGGCCTTAGAGGCAGTAGCTGGGGTTTTCCCGGCAACCTTAGCCGTGTCGGTTGTTGTGGGCCACAGCCACCAGGCTAGCAGCAGGCAGCTGAGGACAGCAGCTGCCACCAATAACGCCTTATTCAATCCAGCAACTCCTGATACACCAGCTCGGATAAACTGAACTGATCCGAGCCGCGCACCACCCGATAGGTGGAGCTGAATATCCACCAGCCTGAGCTGATATCGTCGCTGTCAAAGCCATAGTCGGTCTGATCGGTAAAATTGACCGACGCATTGGCCAAGGTAACCTGGCCGCGCTGACGGTCGGTCAGGATGCCATTGTGGCTGTAGTTATCGCTCATCAGCATCGGGTAGTGGTAGGGCATAAAGCTGGTCACTGCCTGGCTTTGGGCTGCCACTTTGCCATTAAAGCCGACCTGGTTGGAACAACTGTGAAAGGCTGCCACGCTGGTGGCGCCGCAGCTGGAGTGACTGGCAACCACACCATCATCGGTTCCTGGCAGGAACAAACCCGTGGTGCCAAAGTAATCGTTGCTGGCTGCGACCATGCGAATGCGCGGGATGCGCTCATCCGGAAAAGCGGCCAGTTGGCGGGCACTGTTGACACGCAAATCATTCAACACCCCCAGGTTACCCGGCGAAGGCGTTTCACCCAGCCACAGCGAGATGGCAAAACGCAGGGTGGCATCAATCCAGCTGCCGCCGTTAGCGACATTGATGGCCAAATCGGCCAGCTCAGAGCCGCCACCTGCCCCGGCAAAATCCAGCGTGGCAACAATGTTCAGCGGCTGCAGGCCGGCATTTTGCAGCCATAAAGCCTGATTATCAAGAATGTAACGGGTCACCAGGTCGCCGGTGGAATGGGTCACAAAGATGCAACCGCTGTGGCAAGTGCCTTGCTGCGATAATTGCCGCAACACCGGCCAGGCATAATCGCTGATGATCCGGCCGGTAATGCGCTCATGCGATGGCCAGTCGATACGGGCTGTGGCTTTGGGTAACCAGAAATCTTGCCAGTAGTTGGCACCATCCTGTTCTACAGCCGTTTGGTTGGGTCTGCTGGCGAGCTGGGCAGGTTGGAAACCGTGCACCAGTACAATGGGGTAGTCGCTGGCTTCGGCTGAGCTATGCCAGAGCGTGGCCGCTAAAACAGCGGTGGAGAGTATGTATTTCATGCAAGCCTCTATCGTTTATTGTTGTTGTTCGATACCGCTTCCCTGAACAGGTGGTTTGATGTCCGACCTGTCTAATCTAGAGCAGACAGCTCAGATTGCAAGGGCACAAAACCGGAGTCAAAGCCGGTAACAGAAGGTTTTCAGTCATGGTGCGTTTCAACAAAAACGGAACAGCAAAGTGATCTCAAAGGCTGTGGCAGGCTGGATGGTCAGGGGAGTGTTTAAAGTGATTGCTCGAAGTTTTTTTGTTTTTATGCACTAAAAACGGCAGCCGAAGCTGCCGTATCAGGGACGGATAGCCCGCAGTTAGAGCGCAGCGATTTCCTCGATTTGCGCTTCCAACTTGCTGAGGCTGAGCTTCAGCTCGGCCTGTTTGGCTTTCTCTTTTTCCAGTACCGCCTCGGGTGCATTGCTGACAAACTTCTCGTTGCTCAGTTTACCATCCACCCGGGCCAGTTCCTGCTTGGCTTTTTCCAGCAGCTTGCCAAGACGCGCTAGCTCGGCGTCTTTGTCAATCAAGCCGGCCATTGGGATCAGCACATCCATAGCGCCAACTTGCTGCACGGCGCAGGCCGGGGCGGTGTCGGTGCTGCTCAGCACGGTAATGCTGTCGAGCTTGGCCATCACCTGCAGGAAGTTGCGGTTTTGCTCCAGCCGGCGCAATTCGTCGCTGCTCAGCTGACGCAGCAAAATCGACAGTGGCTTGCCCGGAGAGATGTTCATCTCGCCACGGATGGTACGTACCGCCAGGATCACCTGCTTCAGCCACTCCAGATCCTGCAGTGCCGTCTCGTTGACGTTATCGGCCTGATACTCCGGATAGGGCTGCAGCATAATGCTGTCGCCCTCTACGCCAGCCAGCGGCGCGACTTGCTGCCAGATGGTTTCGGTCATAAAAGGCATAATGGGGTGCATTAAGCGCAGCAGGCTTTCCAGCACGGTGACCAGGGTGCGGCGGGTGCCGCGCTGGGCGGCTTCGTCGCCTTGTTGCAGTACCGGCTTGGTCAGCTCCAGGTACCAGTCGCAGAACTGGTTCCAGGTAA
>JAFIFR010000156.1 GCA_020831935.1 Alkalimonas sp. | reverse complement strand
TCCATTTGGCTGCTGAGCAGCGCCAAAGAAGCCGGCGTGCTGGTCTATGTGCTCTTGCTGCTCGGGGCAGCCATGCTGTGGTTTGGCGCAGCCACCTTATTCAGCCAAATTGATGAAGAGCCCGGCGAAACCAGCGGTGGAGGCAATGCCATGCAACAAGCCTTTGCCAACTTAGCGCTGCTGCGGGACGATGTGCTGTTTCGCCACTTTGTCATCACCCGGGCGCTGCTGCTCAGCTCGGCACTGGCCACGCCCTTTTTGATTGTACTGGCACAGCAGCACAGCAGCTCAGGCGCTATGTTGGGGGCTTTTTTGCTGGCCAGCAGTCTGGCAAGTTTGCTGAGTTCCAGCATCTGGGGCTGGCTGGCCGATTGGTCCAGCCGTCGGGTGCTTTTGCTGGCAGCAGCCTTGGCATCGGTATTCTGTTTTATCGCTGCCATCGCCAGTCAGCTCGATGGCGCGCTGGTGGCCAGCATCTGGTTTTACCCGCTGCTGTTTATGCTGCTGAGTATCGCCCATGCCGGAGTGCGGGTGGGTCGTAAAACCTATTTGCTGGATATGGCCGGCGGCAACAAACGCACCGATTACGTCTCGGTCAGTAATACCGTGATCGGTGCTTTGCTATTGCTCACCGGCCTGGTCAGCGCTGTGGTCGCCAGCTGGTCGCTTTTTGCTGTATTGGTGTTATTTGCCGCCATGAGTGGCCTCGGGGTGTTGTTTTCCTGGCGGCTAAAAGAAGTAACCGCGGCCTGAAAATTAGTTTTCAGGCGCACCCACCAAAAACTGATCCAGCTCTTCGCCGGTCAGTTTGCCGATTTGGCTAAACAGATAGAGCACGGCGCCCATCATAATGATGGTGCAGGGGATGGCGATGACCGGAAAGCTGAGTGCGGTCATGCGGCCAATTTCGGCATTAAAGGCTTCGGTGCCAGCCGGGCTTACCACGATCCACTTGGCCAGCACATAATTGAGCACGGACGACAAAGCAAAAGAGCTGGCCAGCAGGTAGGTACTGATTTTTACTTTGTCTTCAAAAGCAGCGGTGGCCTCTTTGGCAGCGAGCGCCTCCGCCAGCTTGTCGGTGCGGATCAAATCTTCGTTCAGCAACAGTTTGCGCACCAACGAATAGCGGGTGTTGTGGGTCAGGATCACCGCGATGCCCAGTACGGCCGGTACGGCCGCTTCTTTGATGGCGATGTAGGCCGGGTCCAGCTGCAGCAAGCCAATGCCGCCGGTCAGCAGCACACTGATCACCCCAAGCACCGAGAAGAAATTCACTTTGTCGCTGCGCACAAACTCCCAGCTGCCGTACACCACCGGAAAGGCCAACGCGACGACCAAAGCCCACATCGGCCCCAAGTGCGCATCGCCGCTGAACTTGCTTAAAATCACCACCGGAATAATGATGTTAAACACCAGGTTGCTAAAAAAGCCGCCTTTTTTGCGGGCTGGTTTGGCTGGGGTTACCGATTCACTCATACTGCATGCTCAGTTGTTTCAATCTGCCCAGTATACTCAAAGGGAGCGGCTTGTCACCTCTGCCTGGCGGCCAGCTGCTGATCAAGCTTCACAATAAAGTCCAGCACGGTTTCCGTAACCGCCTGATAAAAGGCGGCATCGACCCGGTCACTGGTATCCCGTGGCGTGTGGTAATCCGGATGGTCGGCCACGCCAAAATAGATAAAAGGCACACCATGGCGATGAAACACACCGTGATCCGAGCTGTTGACCCAGTTCTCGGTACGTCCTGCCCGCCACCAGGGCCGGTCGTGCGCCCGCATCAGCCGTACCGAGCTCTGTTGCTGCACCTGATCCAGAATGGAGTGCAGCCATGGGTGTTGGTAGGTACCCACCGCAAACAGCTGGCGCTCGGTATCCCGGCTTAACATATCCAGATTGACGTTAAAGGCCAGCTGCGAAGGCTGCACAGCCTGATCGCGAAACAGGGCAACCGCCCCTTGCAGGCCTTTTTCTTCGCTATCAAGGGCGATAAAGAGCAGCGGATGCTCCGTCGGATACTGCGCAAAGTAGCGCGCCAGCTCCAGCATGGCAGCTACACCCGAAGCATTGTCGTCGGCACCATGAAAAATCTGGCCGTCACGCACCCCAAGATGATCGTAATGCGCTGTAATGGCAATGGCTGGCAAGTCAGGTTGTTTGCCCGGCAGGCTGCCCAACACATTGGCAGCATTGCTGATGGCTTCAATCTGCCGCTGACGCTGCCGAAAGAGCCCGCTGAATTGAATGTGTTCCTGCACTTCGTATTGGTGCAGATAGTCATCCTCACCGGCCGGCTGCAGGCCAATCTGCTGGTACTGCTGCACCAGCCAGTGCCGGGTTGCTAAGGCTCCGGGCTGGCCAGACTCGCGCCCTTGCCGATCTGGATGCGCCATCCAGCTGAGATCGGCCAGCATACGCTGATGATTGAGCCGCTCGGGCATTGCCTGAGCTTTGACTGGGGCTGATTTTTTTGCTTCTATCCGGGTGGCTTCCCGCTCGGTTAGCCAAGCCTGCCAGGCGGGATACCCCCACCAATAACCGGTTCCGGCCATAAGCACGCCGATACCAACAGTGACCAGCAACGACTTCCAAAACACTTTCATACAACCACCTTATGGGTAGACCAATCGCATCATAACTGTTTTTTCCCTGAACCACAGCCTCCTGACAATGCCTCTTAATCAAGGTTGGTCGGGTTGCATGCTGACAGCACATGATCCGACGGCATCAGGGGTTGTGCCACCAGAGTCAGCTGGTACTCGGGCAACTCATCCGCAGGACCGTACATCAGTTCAGAAGCTTCGGCATACTTATCGATCACCCGCTTCAGCTCTGAGCTCAGTTGGCGGAATGCCTGAGGTGGCAAACGCAAAGGTTTGACCATCACCAGCGTCTCCTCGAATACAGCCTGATTGAGTACCGCTGCTTCCGCACGCTGAAAATAGCAGCTTAATTGCTGCTGCAACACCCGGCTGCCTGGCGCGAAACCAAGAGGAGGCTTCACCTTGAAGCGAAAGCGATTACCCGGCTCCAGCTCCAACAGCCCCAGCATTTCCAATTTGCGAAGTCGCTGATAACAAGCAATGTCATCCAATCCCATGGCGTCAGCCAAGACATGGAGCGGGCGTTGTTGATAAAATAGGCCCACAAAAAAATCCAGCAATGCAGGCTCTGCGGCAAACGCCTGATCTTGCTCCTCGGAAAAAAAGTGATGCTCAGCGTGCTCTTCCACCGCAGTCTGTAACACAGACGTCCAGTCCAGCTGGCAGATCTCGACCAACTGCAGCAGGCGTTGCAGTGAGATATCTTGACCATTCAGCAGCCGTTTTACCGTATTCAGCGAAACATTCAGCCGGCTTGCCAGCTCAGCATAACTGATTTTTTGCTGACGCAACCCTGCTTTTATCTGCTGCAAAGCTCGTTGAATTACCAAGGGGTTGAAGTGGGTTTTGGGCATGGCATCAACCATGAAGGCTCATAAATTGACCATTATAGTACCATTAATTGATGCTTTTCGTGCAACTTCTGGTTTTTGCTTGTCTGTGCCTGCCTGGCTGACTAGATTACGAACCGTCAGTGCGCTCCCGCTGTTGCATCAAGCGCCTAAAGTCACCACAAAGGAAAAGCAGATGGCTGAAACACCGAATCCAACAAGCACAGGCTGGCGCCAGGAGCTTACCGCATGGTATTGGCCGATGCTGGGTGGCCTTGTTATGGTCTTGCTACTGCAGTTCGGTGTGCAGGCGCTTTGGCAATGGTCACTGCCGTTTTGGCTTGTCATTGTTCTTTATCTGGCTTTTGCCGCTGGCCTGAGCTCAGTGTTGGGCCGGCTTGCTACCGAACATAAAACGGAAAAAGCACCTGTTCACCCCGCCAGCGCTTGGCCTGTTTCTGGGCCAATTCGCTATTTGGGCCGCTATTCAGTGCTGTTTACTTTCCTACCCAGCTCCTTGCTGTCGATCCTAAACCCATGGCAACTCACACAGCAGTTGAAGCAATTGGCTGGCCAGGCCAAAGTGCATCGCCGCATGCGTGGACATTACGACGAGCTGGATAGCTACCAAAATAAAGCTGTTTACCGCCTTCCATTTGCCGGCGAATGGCTTATTTTCAATGGTGGCCTGACACCAGGCACCTCCCACTCCTGGGATGTATTGGCGCAGCGCTATGCCTATGACTTTGTGGTGGCTGACGTCTCATTTCGTCGCCACCGCAATCAAGGGACCCGACTAGCAGACTACTTTTGTTATGATGCACCCATACTGGCTGCTGCAGATGGCGTTGTGGTGGATATTCAAGACGGTATAAACCCTGCACCTTTGGTTGGCTTTGCTGTCTGCGACTTTCTGTGTCGACACTTTGCCGGCAATTATCTGGTCATTCGGCACGCAGATGGCGAGTTTGGTGTTTATGCGCATTTAATCAAAGGCTCCATAACGTGCAAACTTGGGGAAAAAGTGCAACAAGGGCAACAGATTGGTCGCTGTGGTCATACAGGTCACTCCACCGAACCACACCTGCACTTCCATTTGCAGGATGGGATCAGTCTTTTTAGCTCAATGGGCTTGCCAATACGGTTTCAAGACACCTTGGTCGATGGCGAACAAAAAACCAGTCCGGTGGCGCTGGAGCGCGGACAGCGGGTAGAGCAACCGCATTGATGCATAAAAAAGACGCCTCATCCAACAGGAGTAAGGCGCCAAGGCTGTGGTTGGAAACTGAATTCTGGCTAAGACTGGTTTAGTGGCGCTTAGCCTGGGCATCCTGTTGAAACAGCGCATAAGGAGCCAGTTGCGGCAGTTCGCTGATCAGGCTTTGCTCCAGCAGAGTCAGTTGCTGAATTTGCTCACATAAAGCATCGCCCCGTTGCTCCAAAGCTGCGGCTTGCAGGTTCATGCTGGCTTCCAGCTCTTCGCCGAATTTTTCCATGCGTTCACCAAAGGCTTCCATCCGCTGCTCGAAGTTGCCTTCGCCGCTGAAAAAGGCTTTGCCCAGCTGCCAGAAAATACTGCCCATTGAGCTTTTCACCACTTCTTCAATGGCGGCTTCAAACTCGGGGCCAAAGGCTTCATCCAGCGCATTGAACTGACTGCCACGGATCACCAGGGTATCGCCCTGCTCAGAAATAATCCGACTTCTGGCGTCATCCACCTGTTGCATCGCGCTCTGCATCGCCTTGTGCTGTGCCAATGGCCGGCCGGTTAATTCGATCAGCACCTGATCGACGGCGCTGTAGGCCAGGTCCATCGCTTCGACCACAATGCGCACCGTGCTTTGGCCTTGCTGATAGACTCCCTCGCGGTACTGCATCAGCTGCGCACGCTGGGCCGGGGTGGTTTGCTGCGCTTCTTGCTGCAACCAGAAGTTGCCATCCTGGTCGATACG
>JAFIFR010000155.1 GCA_020831935.1 Alkalimonas sp. | reverse complement strand
AAAAACAGGCCGCTTAAAACGGTCAATGGTGACAACTATCTTGAAAAACGCCGGTTGCCTGCAGAATAAACTTTACTTCAACAGTATGCGTAACACCAATCGCACATCCACTCTTAGCTAAGCCTGTACTATACTCTTTCTGATCTGTACCAGTAATAATGGACACTTTGCTAAGGCACTGTCCTTCAATTCATAATTCTCAGGGCTTAGATAGCCAAAAGCACTATGCCTCCTGGTTTTGTTGTAATCAACCTCGATATACTCAAAAACGTGCTGACGCATTTTTCCCTATCCATTATCGGCTCATCCTGAAGCGCTTCAACCTTCAACGAGTGGAAGAAGCTCTCCGCTACAGCATTGTCCCAGCAGTTTCCCTTACGGCTCATGCTTTGCACCAGTTGGTGCTTTGTAATCAAGTCACGGTAATCGTGCTAGCAATACTGGCTACCGCGATCAGATTTACAACCGACGAAAAGAGACGGTGGAGCGCAGCTTCACAGACGCAAAACAACATCATGGCCATCGCGATGACGGTTCCGTGGTCTAGAAAAAGTACAGATGCAGTGTTTACTGGCTGCGGTAGCGCAAAATATCAAGAAAATGGCCTTACCGCCTTTTTATCGCCTTTTTATGACCTGAAATCGGCACTATTCGCTTTCATAGAGTACATTCTGCGACATAACCAATCCGAGACTACATCTTGCCAGATTTAATGTAAGAAGGCTGAGAATACAGATCAAAAAGATCAGAACCCAGAAAACACAAACCCCGGTCAAAAACCCGGGGTTTGTCATTAATCTGAACGGCCACTTGTGTGGCCGTTGTTGGAATAAAAGCCTTAGCTGTCTAAAGCTTTTAAAGATGTGAGGCTACTTACTGCAGCTCTGCCGCGAGTTGCAGGTTGTCCAGGTAGAGCCGGAGCAGGGCACTATCATCGCCACGGTCGCGTGCCCGTATGCTGATTAAGGCAAAAGGCGCGTTGATACTGCCTGCTGCTTGCCTGGGCAATTGCAGGGTTTGCCAGTTGCTGCTGCCAGCCAATGCCAAGTCTTGCCGAAGTGAACCAATACCGGCATCGTGCTGACACTGGTTATCGCTGTAAAAGCTGATATCCAGCCGCACGCTCAGGTTGTTATCCGCATCCTGCGCTTTGGCTTGCAACTGCGGCTGTAAAGTGTCATTGGGTAAGGGCACGCAGGTTTCAAGCTTGCTGTCACCAAAACCGCTGGTTAAGCCGTCAAAATACAGCCACTGGCCCGCGGTTAACGCCTGCTCTGCGTCGCCGGCAGCCAGGTAATGGCCGCTGCGTTCACCCTCCAGCAGCAGCAGCCATTGGCCTGTTAGCTCGTTTAAACTATCGCCGTTTTGCAACTGCTGCTGGTTAAAGTTGCCATTATCCAGCCGGTTTATACCGCTGTCCTGGCTGAGGCCAATCCCACTAAACCAAACCGTCAGGCTGTCATCACCACTGCGGTTGCGTGCCCGCAGGCTAAGGTTCACATAACGGCTGCCGACCGGAATATCGGCCACGCTGTAGGCCAGCCCTGGCTGGGTATCGGCATCAAAAGCCTGCCATTGGTTAAAGGCGGCCTCACCAAGGGCGATATCAATATCATCATTCGGCCGTCCGCCGGCTAAGCGGTGTTGGCTAATGCCTTGCTGGGCCTGCTGGCAACTGGCTAAATCGGCATAAAAGTTGGGGTTGACTCTGATTGCAACGCCAGAAGCGAAGTTATCACCAGCCAGCTGGGCACTGAGCGAAATACTCAGCGCTTCGTTGTCGGTGATGGCAATGCATTGCTCCAGCTTATTGTCCCCAAAACCACGGGTGAGCACATCAAAGGCAAAGCGACCTAAACCCGCTTCGCTAAGTGGCGCATCAAAGGCCTGGGTGGCCCCATTGCTGGCATCACTTAAAAACCAGCCTGCCGGGCCTGGCCCCATGGCGGTGTAGAAGCGCGGCACTGTGGGTGAGGCGATGTTGCTAAAGCTGCCTGCTGCTACCACATCCAAACCCGGGAAGTCGCTGGCGGCAAGGCGGGCCGGGGCGCTCCAGCGGTTGTTATGGCGCACCCGGGCGATGACTTGCTGCGGTTGCTGGCTTGCAATAAAGTCCGGTCTGGCCGCCGGGTGAATACTGCCACCCGACATACGAGGGTCTTGTGCCAGTGCTATGTACACCTCGCCTTGCTGGCCGCTAGCCAGCGTACCCTTTATGCGCCAGCCCGTAGTGGCATCGCCGCTTATGCTCAGCTCAGGCGGTAGTGGCTGCAGGCTGCCATCTTTATTGCGGTGGCTAAGCCAGTTAACCCGGCGATCCATCCAGTCGAGCATCATTTCAACCTCGCCAGCAAAGCTGCCCGTTTGCGGGGGGCGCTCTGGCCAGCGTGCCAGATTACGCGAGAATGCAGAGCCTATGCCTTCGTCTTTGGTAATATTTCCAATTGAACTTTGCATGGTTTCAGCCAGATTTTCGGGACTAAACACTGAACTCGACAACTCAACCCAGCGATCGTATATCAGCTGCATAAAGTCAGGGTCCTGACATAAATAATTGAACCACCAAATGTTGCAGTAGGGTGCGGTTGACCAGGTTTCAGCATTTACAGATCGACTATCAGTAGAGGTAAATCCACGGTCAAAGTCCCAGAGTGGTCCAGCATAGAGCACATCATTTCGTGGTTTATGATAATAAGAACTTGCCCTGAAGCCATCCGGGTTTTGAGTAAATTGTTGCAGAATAAAATTGTCAACGAAAGACTGCACATGAATATACTGAGCATAATTCCGTGTTTGAAAGTTGTTCGCTGCATCAGCAAGCAGTGCCTCTTCAAATGTATTGAAAAAACTTTGCGTGTATTGAGCTTGTTTCGAGCTTTGCATTGCTGCATTGCTATTTAGATAGGGACCGCCATCCAAGTTCCGTAATTTGGGCCTATGTACATTTAATGGGTAATTGCGCCAACATAGAGTTTGGGTATTAACAGAAATGTCATTACATATAGTTGTGGTTAACCCCAGTTCATCGATGTCTAAACCATCTACACGGAAAATGTAACCACCAGTAGCACTTCCGATATTTCGATTAATATTAAATGGAACATCAGGTATGTCTGATGAAGTTACCATCTCTATGTTTAAGCGATTAGGTCCAGGGCGCATTGCTTCACGTAGTTCATAATGGCCAACATAGTCGCTGGCGGTTAAGGCCGCGCCATCATGGTTCATGTACATTTCGACATGCTCAGTGCGCGGGGCCCAATAACCCATTTGGCGTGCTAGCCGATAAATAAAGTTATTTCTTAGTAAAACGCGATCGTGTTCATACCCTGGGTACAACACCCAGTCTTCGTGCGCTGGCATACCGGCCAGTGCAAGATCGATCCCTTGCTGACTTTCATTCCACAGCTCAACCGAATACGGCTTTTTCGGGTAGCTGCGTGAGGTGTTGCCGCGATAACGCACCCCTTGTGGAGTGGCCAGGGTTGGCAATTCGCTGAGGCGGGTAATGCCATCGGCACCAGGCTCAAATAAGAAAAAACGGCCGGCAATGCGGGGCTCACCCAAGTGGGTCGCGCGGGGGCGGGCGTCTAAGTCGCTTTCACTGGCACCGTGTGCATCCATAATAATAATGGGCAGGTGCGAGGCCATCGCAATCACCTCGGCAGTGGCGGCAATGTAATGCTCGCTTTGGATGTGCCCCATAGTGCCATTTTCGGCCAGGGTGCGGGCGCGCAGGGTTTGGGTGCTGCTTAATTCAATCGGGCCGGTGTAAGGTGTCGAGCTGGCGTTTGGCTCGCTGCGGTCCAGGGTATACACAATCTGATGCGCTGGCTCTGTGCTGGTAAGTGCAACCGTTAAGCTGTTTTCAAACAAGCGGGACGGCTGTGAAAACTGCACTTCACTGAACAACAGCTCGCCTTCGGGCCCGGCATTTAGGGCGTTAGGGGTGGGCTGGCTAAAAAACACCCGTTGCTCCGGGTTGCTGCGGGCGCGGCCATAGGAGACGTCGCGTGGAATGGCAATGGCATCGAACCGGTCGATGGTGGTGCCATCGGGGGCGGTTAATACAATATCTTCGCCGCCGGATGAAATTCTGTAGTTGGTGTGCAGTTGTGGCGCGGCTCTGTCTTTGCCGGAGGCCCAGACCAGCAAATACCCATTGGCCTCGATGCGGCTACCGGCCGGGAACTGCCACTTAAAGGGGCGGCTGGCATTGTCGGTTAAGCCCCAGCCGGTTAAGTCAATGGCCTGGTTGGCGGGGTTGTACAGCTCTATCCAGTCTTCGAAACTGCCATCTTCATCGGCCAGAGTGCTGCCATTGCTGGCCATGATTTCATTAATTCGCAGTGTTATCTCACTGCTTTGTATCCATTGCGCTTGCAGCTGGCTATTGGTGTTGGGCATGGTGGCCGGGAACTGTGGCTGCCAGCCCCTGAAAATGAAGCCGTCGCGCTCAGGGATCTGCGGCTGGCTAAGTGGTGTCCCTGGCACTGCGCTGATGCTCTCGACGGCTGAGCCGCCGTTACTGTCAAATTCCAAGGTGACTTCGTCAAGCAGTGGCTGCCATTGCGCAGTCAGTCGTAACGTTTGTGCCGGCATCACTGCGGGTGGTGTTGGCAACCAGCCGCTAAATTGATAGCCGGCTTTGGTTGGTTCTGGCAGCGGGTCAAGGGGCTCATTAAAGCGGATATTACGTTGATTAACCGGCTCACCACCATTGCTGTCAAATAATATTGAGTAAAAATTGGTGATCCAGTTGGCGGTAAAGTGCTGGCTGCTGGCAGGCATCACCGAGGGGACTTCCGGTTGCCAGCCTGTGAAACTATGGCCCTGTTTGAATGGGCGCGGTGCTGTGATGGCGGTTCCTGGTGACGCAATAATAGGATCAACAGGGTTGCCGCCAGCGGTGTCAAACGTCAGGCTGATGCCGGCTTGCCAGCTGGCGGTAAGGTTGACAGTACGGGCTGGCATGCGCTCAGGCAATTCACCTTGCCAGCCAATGAAGGTATAGCCGCTGCGTAACGGGATAGGTAGCTCACCAATCAGTGTATCGAACTGTCGATGAACAGGAAGAAGCCGCTCACCACCAGCGGTATCGAACACCACCGAGTAAAAGTTGGTGACCCATCGGGCGTTCAGGGTGCTATCTTGACGGATATTGGCTGTACTGCCATCCCAGCCATTAAAGCTATGCCCCACTCGTGTTGTTGCCGGGGGCGGCGTGGCATGACCGCCATTGGCAACCCGTTCAATTTTTACGATATTTCCTCGGTCCACAAAGGTGACCTGCCAGCTGGTATTCAGCGCTCCAAAAGTCACGCTGATGGTGCAGTCGGCGGTAATGGGGCCGGTGGTGTAGGTGTGGCCACTCAGGGTGCCGTTGCAACC
>JAFIFR010000154.1 GCA_020831935.1 Alkalimonas sp. | reverse complement strand
TGAACAAAAACAAGCGGAACAACAACTGCAGGAGCAAAAGTGGCTGTTTGAGCAAATCCTGGAACAAACCATGGCTGGTTATTGGGATTGGTATATTCAGGAGAATACCGAGTATTTGAGCCCTTCATTTAAGCAGATGTTTGGCTACAGCGATGATGAGATGGAAAATTCGCCCGAGGCCTGGCAAAAAATTGTGTTCCAGGAGGACCTGCCCAAAATCCTTGCTTCGTTTGAGCAACATATTGCCAGCAAAGGGGAGGTGCCTTTTGATAATGTAGTGCGCTACCACCACAAAAACGGTTCTGTGGTTTGGGTCCGCTGTGTTGGGAAAGTCATCGAGTGGTCGGCAAAGAATCAACCTGTTCGTATGGTCGGTTGTCATATGGATTTGACTTTGGAAATGGAGGTACGGCAGGCACTGCGAGAAAGTCGTGATCAGTTTCAAACGCTGGTGGCAAATATTCCAGGCATTACCTACCGCTGCCTGGCTGACCAGCACTGGACCATGGTGTACATGAGCGGCAGCATTGACCCTTTATCCGGGTATCCTGCCAGTGATTTTATCCAGAACAAGGTACGTAGCTATGCTAGTGTGATCCATCCTGAGGACAGTCCGCGATTGGAAGAAGAAATCGCTAAAGCCGTTGCGGCAAAAAACAGCTGGTTGCTGCAGTACCGGGTGCTGCACAAAGACGGCTCAGTGCGCTATGTCGAAGAACGCGGTATCGGGGAATACAATGAAGATGGCAGCCTGCGTTACCTTGATGGCTTTATACTGGATATCACCAATGAAAAGAAACTCAAACGCCAGCTGCTCAAGCTAACAGAGCAGCTACCAGGTGTGGTCTATCAGTTCCAGCAATGGCCGGATGGCCGTATCAGTTTCCCTTTCGCCAGCGCCAATCTGCAAAAAATTTATGGGGTGAGCCCGGAAGACGCCAAAACAGATGCCAGCCAAGTGTTTCAGTGCATTCTGCCTGAAGATTTACCAGCTTTGACCGATAGTATTGAGCGCTCCAAAGTGGAGCTATCGCTCTGGCAGCATGAATATCGGGTGGTTAACCAGCAAGGCGATGTCATTTGGCTCTCAGGCAGAGCCATGCCAGAAGCCATGCCGGATGGCAGTGTGCTCTGGCATGGTTACATTTACGACATTACTGAAACCAAGCAGCATTACCTGGCAATGGAGCAGGCCAACGAGCAGCTGCACCTGGCGCAGCAACGGCTGGAGCTATCCAGTCAGCAGGCACAAATTGGCTATTGGCAGGCATCTCTTAAAACCGGTGCCCTGTGGTGGTCGCCGATGATTTATGATGTCTTTGGTTTTGATGCAGCCAGCACCGAGCCCAGCGTGGCATTATTTAAAAGCACCGTGCACCCGGATGATTTGCCACTGGTGGAGGCCAGCGAGGAAAAAGCCAAGTTTACTGGTTTGCACGATGTGGTGCATCGCATTATCCGACCGGATGGCGAAATACGCTGGGTGCATGAACTGGCGCAAATGCTGCCGGTCTCAGATAATCCAGAGTTGATCATGATTGGCTCGGTGCAGGATGTCACCGAGCGCATGCGCTTGCAACAGATGAAAGATGAGTTTATTTCTACCGTCAGTCACGAGCTGCGAACCCCGCTCACCTCTATCAATGGCGCGTTAAAGTTATTGTTGGCGACCCAAAGTGACACCATGTCGGACAAAGGGCAAAAGTTACTGCAGGTTGCCAGCAGCAACAGCAGTCGATTGCAGCACCTCATAAACGATTTACTGGACATTGAAAAACTGATTGCCGGTAAAATGAATTTTGAACTGAAAACTCAGCCGATTTTGCCCTTATTGCAGCAAGCCATCTCGGATCATTCGACCTTTATCGAAAAAGCTGGATTGCAGCTGCAGCTGAACATAACGCCGCCGGCAGACCAGGCCAAAGTAGTGTTGGATGAGTACCGCTTACAGCAAATTCTGGCTAATTTGCTGTCCAATGCGATGAAGTATTCGCCACAACAAGGGGTGGTGACCGTTCAAGCCAGACTTGCTGGCTCTGAGCTTGAGATTGCCATTCAGGATCAGGGGCCGGGCATTCCGCTGACATTTCATGATCATTTGTTTGAACGTTTTTCTCAGGCCGATGCCAGCAGCGCCAAAGAAAAAGGTGGCACGGGTTTAGGCCTGGCATTGTGCAAAGAGTTGGTCGAGGGCATGGGAGGGCGTATTTCGCTCGATACCGGTTACCAGCAAGGGGCTCGTTTTTGTATCTGGTTTTCACTTGTGTCTTGAGCTTGGTTGTAGGGAGTAGCTGTGAGTTCCGTGGATAAAAACGATAAACACCAACAGCGTTTTGCTGCCTTGCAGCAGCGCTTTTTTGAGACGTTACCGTCAAAGACAGCGTTGATGCTGGAGCACTATCAGAAGCTGGCTGCAGGTGAGCATACTGCTTTCACTGAGCTGATTGCTATCAGCCACCAGCTCAGTGGATCTTGCGGAACCTTTCGCCTGCCGGAGCTGGGCGAACTAGCACGTCAGGTTGAGCAGCTTGCGCTGAGTATTCAGCAAAAAACACCGCTTGATTCAACTCAGCGAACAAGGCTTGAAGCAGCTGTAGCTGCCTTTGAGCATCAGATGCAACAAGTGATGACGGCCGGGGCCGCTGCATCAGAAAGTCGGGTTATCACCAGGCAGGAACCAGAGCAGATATGGTTGTTGCTTGATAATAGCAGTCTGAGCGATGAGCTCAAGAACCAACTGAGCGCCTTTGGCTATCCGCTGCAGGTGTTTACTTCCTACCAAGGTTGTTTGCAAAGCTTAAGCAGCCAGTCTCCAGCCTTATTGTACTGCTCTGCCAGCCTGGATGCTGGTGGCAGTCAATTGTTCGATCAACACCAGCTGTTAATGGTGATGCAAGACAAGCGGATCCCCTGGATGCTGTTTAGTGACCAGGATAGCTTCTCACTGCGGGTGCAGGCAGCACGCCATCATGCACAGGCTTTTTATGTGTCGCCACTGGATGTTCCTGCTATGCTGGGGCGGATCTCGGATATCGTGGAGCAACAGGCTGAGACAGGCGGTCGTGTTTGTGTGATGGACGATGATACCCTGCTGGCGGAGCACTTTGCGCTTACCCTGCAGACAGCCGGTATTGATTGCCAAGTATTACTGGATCCTGAAAGCATGATCGCCGACATTCTGCAACATCAGCCCGAACTGGTATTGTTGGATCTCCATATGCCAACCTACAGCGGGCCTGAGCTCGCCGGCGTGATCCGCCAATACGATGCATTTAAAAGTTTGCCTATTGTATTCCTATCGGCCGAGCAGGATAAAGCACAGCAACTCAAAGCCATGGCCTTTGGTGCCGATGACTTTTTAACCAAGCCCATCAGTGATGCGCAGCTGGTCAAAGCGGTACAGGTGCGCTTGCAGCGCAGTCGCGAGCTGAAAAACCTGATTGTTAAAGACAGCTTAACCGGTTTAATGAAACACAGCGCCATTAAAGAAGCTGCGGTGCTGGAGTATCAGCGCGCCAAACGCAGTGGCAACACTTTTTGTCTGGTGATGGTGGATATCGATCACTTTAAAAGTGTGAACGATCGTTTTGGTCATGCCATGGGTGACTTGGTGATTACCACCCTGGCTACCTTGCTGCAAAAGCGCATTCGGCGTACCGACAAAGCAGGCCGTTATGGTGGCGAAGAGTTTTTACTGGTGCTACCGGATTGTGAGCGTCAGGATGCTGTGCAACTGATGCAGACTATTCTGGATAGCTTTCGCTCCATCATTTTCCATAGCAATTCTCAGGACTTTTGTTGCAGTTTCTCGGCTGGTATTGCTTGTGGTACCGAGGACTGGGACCATCTTGAAAAGATGCTGGCCAATGCGGATGAAAAACTTTATCGGGCAAAATCACTTGGCCGAAACCGGGTGCTTGCATAGAATACCCCTCTTTGGTCTTTGGTTGGCTCATCAACGAGTGAGTCGCTATCAGTGCGGATAAATGCATGCTGCTCATGATTGATAACTACGATTCCTTTACCTGGAATCTGGTGCAGTATTTTCAGCAGTTGGGTGAGCAAGTGCTGGTGCGCCGGCACGATGCGATTGACCTGGCCGGTATTGAACAGCTGGCGCCGGACTATCTGGTGATTTCGCCTGGCCCTGGTACCCCTGCTCAGGCCGGCATTTCACTGGACGCTGTTCGGCACTTTGCCGGCAAGATCCCATTGCTTGGGGTTTGCCTGGGGCACCAAGTGATTGCGCAGGTGTTTGGTGGCCAGGTGGTGCGGGCGCGTCAGGTGATGCATGGCAAAAACTCCTGGATCCACCATCGGCAACAGGACTTGTTTCAAGGCTTGCCGAATCCGTTAAGCATTACCCGTTACCATTCCCTGGTGGTGGCTGCTGACAGCTTACCCGATTGTCTGCAGCCTCAGGCTTGGACCGGGCAAAGTGCTAAGCCAGACGAACTGATGGCGCTTCGGCACCGCGATTTGCCGGTTTTTGGCGTGCAATTTCATCCGGAAGCCATCCTGTCTGATGCTGGTTTGGCGCTGCTGCAGAACTTTTTGCAACAGAACCTTGTATTGCACAACAAGGTGCAAGCCGATGGTGTGGCTTGACAGTCAAGGTCCTGCTGCGTAAGTTTTAACAATCAGCCCGTCAGTCGTACTGGCTATTCAATACGAGGTTTTTTTGTGGTGAAGAATGCCAGCATGGTAGGCAACGATTATTCCTTGCGTTTTTTTGATGTACTGATAGGGGTCGACCCTGCCAGGCGGCAACAGAAAGCACAGCAGCAAACTCCTGACAAAGAGCGCACCTTGCTGGCCGTTGAGGCAGCTGCCCGCGAAGCACGACTCGCCAATGCCAAGGCCAAAGCTCAGTTCGGCGAATTTGCCCAAGCACATTTGCACGATCAGGTTGCCGACTTGCTGGCCGAGCGGCTGACCTCATTGGATGATGTCAAAGCCAGTTTGTTTGATCTAACTCCAGACTTTTATAGCTTGTTGGATTTACTCAGCGCTAAAGCGGTGACTTTGAATCAGTTGGACCCGGCTATCAAGAAAATCCCCTGGCTGGAAGCAGACCTGCTAAAGCTGATTAACCAACCGAAATACCGGGGGCGCACCGCATCGGGCGGCTTGATCAAAGATGTGAAAACCGGACTGGGCTTTTTGGGTATTGAAGCTCTGCAATACCTGATTCCGGTGTATGGCATGAAGCGCTGCATGCCGCATTCGACTGAGCCTTTTCACGAGCTTAAAAACCTCCTCTGGGAGTACAGCCTCGCCACCGCCAATGCGGCCAAAGTGTTAGCTGGCTTGTATCGAGAGCATGCCTTTACCGTGTTTTGTGCCGGCCTTTTTCATACACTAGGCCATGTGGCTGTCACCCGCAATTACTTGAAGCTGTACCAGCAAGTGAAGCGCGAAGAGCTGCTGAAAGCCCGTGAGGCCCGGGACATTAAACTGATCGATGCATTGG
>JAFIFR010000153.1 GCA_020831935.1 Alkalimonas sp. | reverse complement strand
TTTCGCCGCCGGGCAGGTCGATCTGACCATACCAAGTACCGCCCCACTGACGGGAGTCGGCCAGCACCTGGGATGAGACCAGCGCCAAAGCGAGTATGATCCCGAAAAAGTATTTAATTTTCATGGTAGTAATCCAGATCGCTATTGCTTAGGGTGGCATTCATTATGCGCATTCTTTGCAGGAAAAAAATCATAAAAGTGTTACATAATATATCCTCGGAACTCCCATTTTGGCAGAGTGGCAAAGAAATACGAAAAAGTGCTGATGTCGAGCGCTACAGGAGTAATTAAATGATATCGATGAAAGTGTCTTTACCCGAAAACATGGAGCCTTCGGGGTCAGATCCCTAAGCTTAGTGCGTGCTCTGTATTTTTAGAACACATTTTACTCATGCAATGGAGGTGATGAATGTCTGCTACTCGGTCAAAGCGGACTGTCACTCAAAAACCATCAATAAGTAAATCGAGACCGGCTTTGATTTGAGTCCGGTACTGCTGTAGCGATAACGAGGTAGCTTTTAAACGCTTGGTTGAAACCGAAGCAATATCCAGTAAATCGACAAAGCAGGCCTGGTCGTCGAGCATAACGGGGAACTGAAAAGGGGCTAATAGCCTGTGTTGTGTTACTGGTTTTACAACGGCTACAAGTAAAGCGTCAATATCGTGAAATAGCGTGTTGGTAAGAATAACTACGGTCTGCTGATCGATAGTGGCGACACTAAATTGATCCATCCTTAGACTTGCCCCAGCCGTTCTGCAAAGGTACCCTGTTGCTCGATAAGCTGATTGTAGGCCGCTATGGCATCAGCGTTTTGCTTGCGCCATAAATCAGCTTTTGCCTGGCTAACGGCTTGGCGCAATGCTTGCTCCAGTAGTAAAGACGGACTGATATTTAATGATTTTGCCTCAGCCAGCAATGCTGCGTCGACAGAGGTGTTGCAGGCGGTTTTGGTGTGTTGATTCATTATCAGGCCCTCAATGCAAAGCTATTCAGAGTATAGCGCAAATAGTCTGCGCATAAAATCTGCGTATCACTTAAGCACTGCGTGCCTGATTTGTTGCCTCAACCCTGAGGCAACAAGTAACGGCCATGAAAACGCAGGTGGTCTTCGATAAAGCTGGCGATAAAGTAGTAGCTGTGATCATAGCCCGGCTGAATACGCAGCTCGATGTCAGAGCCGCTGATGGTGCTGGCAGCCAGTAGAGCTTCTGGTTTTAATTGCTCGGCCAAAAATTGATCGGCATCGCCCTGATCGACCAGGATGGGTAGTGTCGCTTTCTTATCTGCCAGCAGCACAGAAGCATCGTAAGCCTGCCAGCTGTTTTCATCCTTGCCAAGATAACCGGCCAGTGCCTTGCGGCCCCAGGGGCAATGGATCGGGTTGCTGATAGGGGAGAAAGCCGATACCGAACAATAACGACCGCTTTCCCGCAGCGCCATCACCAAAGCACCATGCCCACCCATCGAATGGCCGGAAATCGACCGGGTGGTACTCAGCGGCAATTCGGCTTCAACCAAAGCCGGTAGCTCTTTGGCGATGTAATCGTACATCTGGTAGTGCTTCGCAAAAGGCGCTTCGGTGGCATTGACATAAAAACCAGCACCCAGGCCAAAATCATAGGCTCCTTCAGGATCATCCGGCACCTGCTCACCGCGCGGGCTGGTATCCGGGATCACCAGGGCGATGCCAAGCTCTGCAGCAATACGTTGAGCACCGGCCTTGGCCGAGAAGTTCTCATCGGTGCAGGTCAGGCCCGATAGCCAGTACAGGGCTGGTACATCGTGCTGCGCCGTTTGCGGCGGCAGATAGACGGAAAACTGCATCCGGCAATTCAGCACCTTGGAGTCATGAGCAAAACGCATCTGGCGGCCACCAAACAACCGCTGATCGCTGATTTTTTCTAAGGCTTGCATAGTGGATCCTTAAAAATAGTGGTTGCCTAAAAATGGATCACGGTACGAATCGACTTGCCTTCGTGCATTAAATCAAAGGCTTCGTTGATCCGCTCCAACGGCAGCGTATGGGTGATAAAGGTATCCAGCTCGAACTCACCCGCCAGATAACGCTCGACGTAATCCGGCAGTTCGGAGCGACCTTTCACCCCGCCAAAGGCCGTGCCGCGCCAAACCCGACCGGTCACCAGCTGGAAGGGGCGGGTGGAAATTTCCTGGCCGGCACCGGCCACGCCAATGATCACCGACTCGCCCCAGCCTTTGTGGCAGCACTCCAGCGCCGAGCGCATCACCTGCACATTGCCGATGCATTCAAAGGAGAAGTCCACCCCGCCATCGGTCATCTCCACGATCACCTCCTGAATGGGTTTGTCGTAATCCTTTGGGTTGACCACATCGGTTGCGCCCAGCTGCTTGGCAATGGCAAACTTGCTTTCATTGATGTCGATGGCGATGATACGACCGGCCTTGGCCATCACAGCACCGATAATGGCCGACAGGCCAATGCCACCCAAACCGAACACCGCTACTGTATCGCCTGGCTGCACTTTGGCGGTATTCATCACCGCGCCCATACCGGTGGTGACACCACAGCCGAGCAGGCAGACTTTTTCCAGCGGCGCTGTTTTGTTGATTTTGGCCAGCGAGATCTCCGGCAGCACCGTGTACTCGGAAAAGGTCGAGGTGCCCATGTAGTGGTATATCGGCTTGCCGTCTTTGGAGAAGCGGCTGGTGCCATCTGGCATCAGGCCTTTGCCCTGAGTCGCCCGGATGGCCTGGCACAAGTTGGTTTTGCCGGATAAGCAGAACTTGCATTTGCCACATTCCGGGGTGTACAGCGGAATCACATGGTCACCCACCGCCACCGAGGTGACGCCTTCACCGACGGCTTCGACAATACCGCCACCTTCGTGGCCAAGAATGGCCGGGAAAACGCCTTCCGGATCCTCGCCAGACAGGGTGTAGGCATCGGTATGGCAGACACCGGTGGCGACAATGCGTATCAGCACTTCACCTGCCTGAGGTGGCATTAAATCAACTTCTTCAATCGAAAGTGGCTGGCCTGGCCCCCAGGCCACCGCTGCGCGGGTTTTAATCGGTTGCATACTCTGTTCCTGTAATCATTGCTTTTGTAGTTGTGCTCTAAGTCTAGTGCATTGTAATTTTTTCTGATTGCAGGATAATCTGGCTGTTTATCAAATTAGTTTTGCATATATGCAATAAAGAGGCGTAATGAGTGACTGGCAGGGCATCAGTGAATTTGTTGCCGTGGCGGAGCGGCACAGCTTTACCGCAGCGGCCAGGCAGCTGGATTGTTCGGTAGCGCAAGTCAGCCGCAATGTGGCGGCGCTGGAGCAGCGGCTAGGGTTGAAGTTGCTGTTTCGCTCGACCCGCAGTGTCACCCTGACCAAAGAAGGCGAGTTGTATTTGCAGCATTGCCGGCACTTGGTCAGCGGTTTGCAGGAAGCCAATCAGCTGCTAGCCGATTTTAATCAGACCCCGCGGGGTCGCTTGCGCATTACTGCACCGGTGTATTATGGCGAGCATCGGATTGCGCCTTTGTTGCACCAATTTTTACGGCAGTACCCGGAGCTGGAGCTGCAACTGCAGCTCAGTAACGAAAGGCTGGATCTGATCCAGGGCAGTTACGATTTGGCGATACGATTGGGGCAGCTGGAGGACTCCAGCCTGATGGCCCGGCGCTTAACTTCCCGACAGTTGCATCTGGTGGCTGCACCTTGCTACCTGGCCGTGGCTGGGACACCACAAAGTTTGACTGAGCTGCAGCATCATTCCTGTTTGCCGGGGACTTTGGATCACTGGCGGTTTCAGGAGGCAGGGAAAGCGGTCAGCTTTCGCCCGCGCGGCCGGGTGCAGTGCAACAGTGGCCTGGCATTGTTGGATGCTGCCATCGGTGGGCTTGGCCTGGTGCAATTGCCGGATTATTACCTTGGCGCCGCGCTTGAGAACAAGCAGCTGATGGAAGTCTTGCCAGAGTTCAGGCCCAAATCCGAAGGGATATGGGCCTTGTATCCGAAAAACCGCCATTTGACGGCACGGGTGCAGCTGCTGATCGATTACTTGCACCAGCAGCTGGCGCTTGATGCGAGCTAGTGCTCGTGCTGAAACGGCAGGGATGCCGTTTCAGCACGGAGACCAACTAGTTGGCCGCTTCCAGCACCGCTTGCTGCGTATGCGGCTGGCCAATCACATCATGGAAGTAACTTTCTTGCAGCCAGAAAGGCCGCTGTGGATCATTGGCCAAATCCAACGCGATGTTAAAGTTGATTTGGGTGAAGATGGCACCGAAATCGTAGCGAATAGGGCCATACTCCCGGGTTAAATCGGCAATGGAGTCGGTGGGTTTGTGGTAATGCTTGGCAAAGAAGCTGCCCCAGATGGCGGCGGCATCCTGCTCTGGGTCTTGCGATTCAAAGCCGGTCATTAAGAACACCGCTGGAATGCCCTGACGCACTAGCGTGTAGTGATCGGAGCGGGTAAAAATGGCCTGCTCTGGCATGGGATCCGGGCTTAAACGAATGCCTTCGCGGGCCGCTGCACGCTCGACCACAGGGCCTAAAGATGAATGGTTGGCACCAAAGGCAATCAGATCGGCAAACGGATACAGCAACACCGGCATGTCCATGTTGACGTTGGCAATCAGGTTCTCAATCGGTCGGGTCGGGTTGTGGGCATAGTAATCGGCGCCCAGCAGGCCTTTTTCTTCGGCGGTGACCACCAAAAACAAAATGGAACGCTTAGGCGGCTCAGCCAGTTCGGTGAACATGCGGGCGGTTTCCAGCAAAATGGCAACGCCGGCGGCATTGTCCATGGCACCGTTGTTGATGCGGTTGTCGCTGCGCACATCCTGAATCATGCCAATATGGTCTGAGTGTGCTGTCAGCACCACGTACTCATGACGCAAGCTTGGGTCCGAGCCCGGCAGCACGGCCACCACATTGGGGCTGGTGATATCTTCATGGGTCGACTGACGGCTCAAGGTGGCACTGATGTTCAGTGCAAAGCCGGCTGGCATGGCATTGGCATCCAGTTGCTCGAAGATGGAGCTCAGCGGAGTTTCGGCCTGTGCAAACAAGGCTTCCGCAGCTTCATGGTGGACATAGGCGCCACCACGCAGCTGGCGCTGCACGCCACCGGGTTCGCCATCACTATCTAGCCAGCGCATGCTGGGGGTGTTTAGGAACAAAATGCTGTTGGCATAAGGGCGCACTGCTTCACGTTGTGGCGTGTGAATGGTGATTACCCCGACAGCGCCTTGCTCAGCAGCAAAACGATTGCGTTCGCGCCCTAGGTGAGCAGCTTCTTCGCTGGGCAGGTGATCTGGCAAGCCCGGCAGCATGACAGCGATCTTCCCTTGCAGATCCAGTCCCTGATAATCGTTGATGCCAAACTCTTCGGAAATCAGGCCATAACCGACAAAGACCAGCGGAGCCGTGACGCTGGACTCAGTGGCCACCGGATCGGCACCGCTGAAAAAAGCTTTCGGGTAGGCAAGCTCCTGATCACCTTCAGCCGTATGCAACACCATGCGGGCACTATTCGGCACCAGCCGGCTGCTGCGCAGTGGTACCCGTTGAAAGAAAGTGCCATT
>JAFIFR010000152.1 GCA_020831935.1 Alkalimonas sp. | reverse complement strand
CCGTCACCGTTAGCACCGGTGCCGTTGGCTCGCTGGCATCGATGGTAAAGGTGTACTCACCACCAGCCGGGAAGCTCAGGTTCAGGTTACCGCCGTTAAACACCAGCGTCTTGTCTACCCCTAGTTCCATGGCACCGCCATCATCACCGGCACCGTAGTTGATGTCAGCCCAGTCGGCATCGGCAAACTTAAACTCGTAGTTTTGTGCATCCAATGTCATGCTGACCTGATAACGATCACCGCCGATGTACTGGAAGGGTGTATCGGTACTCCAGCCATTTAAGCTGCCACGCAAATAAATGGTGGTAGCCCCATAAGGCCGTTTCTCTTCCACCAACAGCACCGGTGCTTCCGGATTGCTGGCATTGAGGCTAAAGCGGTAGTTACCGGCAGTATCTATGCGTAGCTGCAGGTTGGCACCTTGCCGGGCCAACGTCTTACTGTCTCCCAGTACGACATCAGCTCCATCCGCACCGCCGCCAAAGTCCACCGTACTCCAATCCGATGAAGCCACTTTGAACTCGTAATCACCTGCTTCCAGATAACGTTCCAGCACATAGATATTAGCCCCTTCGTACTGCATCTCATCGTCGGTGCTCCAGCCATTCATGCCACCACGGACAAAGACACTGGTGGCCTCATACGGCGGGATATCCGGTGCGCCTGTTGTTGCATCGGCCGACAGGCCTTCGCCCTGGCCGCCATGCTGCGGTTTAATAAAGACCACCATGGTGCGGGGCGGTACCACAAAGGTGCCCTCGTCATGTCCTTGCTGGAAATAGGCCGAGCGCACCCGGCTATCGACCGAGGCTTGCTGGATTGGGTGCAGATCAAAGCCCTGCGCTGTTGGTATGCTGTGGGCCACCTCGTTGGCACTGCCGTTAATCACCACAACCAGCGCATCGGCGGTTGGGTCCAGATCGGTCAGGCCAAGGCCATCATCCAGGCTCATCACAATCAGACCCGGTGTCTGATTGCTGCCGACATTGTGGAAGCCAACCCGGGCCATCACATCCTCTGCGGTCCGTAAACGGAACAGCGGATGCTGGCTGCGAATACGCAAAAACTCGTTGAATACTTCGGCTGCAAAGGAGATATCATCCGGCTGCACCGCCGTATTCGGGTTTAAAAACAAACGGGCAATGGCATCCCAGTTGCTTTCATTTTTTTCCGCCAGCGGCAGCCCCACCGCCCAGTTGTTGGTCTGGAAGGTGAAATCAACGTAATTGAACCAATCACCAGCATCGTAACTGTCTCTGTCCATCGACTTGGAGCGCAGGAAGTCACCGCCCAGTTGCAGGAAGGGAATGCCCTGGCTCATCAACGGAATGGCAATCGAGATGTTCTGCGCCCGCACCCGATCGGCCGCAGACATCTGCTCATCCAGCCGGTACTGCAACTGATCCCACAGGGTTTCGTTGTCGTGCTTGGAGACATAATTGATGATATCGGCCGGCATTTCGGCATAGCCGGCTGGCTGGCCATTCCAGTTTAAGCTGGATGCCGGTCCCGAGCTGCCACGGTGCGTCAGCAACACATAGTCCTTTAAGGTAGCAGCCAGGCTAACCCGGATGATATCCAGTTCACTGCGGTCACTGTCACTTAACTCTGATTTAAACAGCGCCGCACTGCGTACTCCTTCCCGCATGCGGTCATTGAAGGTACCGACTGCAGTGCCTGCCATATCCTGCTGCTTAGCCTGGGTGAATAAACGGTTGTTGGCCACTTCACCAAAGTTCCAGCCTTCGCCGTAGAAGTAGGTATCAGGGTCCACCGCCCGCACCGCCTCACGCGCTGCCAGAATATCTTCTTTACGGTGATGGCCCATGATGTCGAAACGGAAATCGTTATAGCCAAAGTCCCGCGCCAGGATCACCAGCGAGTCACGGATAAACTTATCCATCATGCGGTGCTCAGTAGCGGTGTTCTCACAGCAGGTAGAACGCTCAATCACGCCGGTGCTTTCGTTGTAGCGGTGGTAATAGCCCGGTACTATCTTGTCGAATACCGACTTATCGAACAGGCCGGATGAACTGGTATGGTTGTAGACCACATCCAGCGCTACCCGCAGCCCCATCGCATTCAGCGCCTGAATCATGGCCCGCACTTCCCGAACCCGGGCCGGACCTTCAGTCGCCGTAGCAAAGCTGCCTTCCGGCGCGATGAAGTGGTGTGGATCATAACCCCAGTTAAAGCCATCCAGATGCCGCATCGATTGCACCAGCGCCTGGGCCTTGGTTTCGTAAGGCAGATAGCTTTCCAACACCGAGATAATGGTGGCACTGTTGCTCTCTACACCGCAGACCGGTGCCTGTGGATTTAGCTGGCACAAACGGCCCACGGTATCGGTGATCTCTACCCGTTGACTGACATCTTCGTTGATATTGGCCTGATCGGTAGCAGGCAGCACATGGAAATGAGTGATACCGGCTTCAGCCAAACGCCGCAAATGCTGTACCGGCGCCGAGTCTTCCTCGGTAAAGGCCAGGTACTTGCCGCGCCAGCCGGCCCGGGTGCTCATGTCGCGGATGCTAAAATCACGGATATGGCCTTCGTAAATCACGATGTCTTCCGGGTGCTGCACCACCGGCACTTGACGCTCATCCCAGCCTTGTGGTTTGAAGTCGTCGTCGTTCAGATCGACAAACTGACTGAAACGGCCATTCATCGAAACATTCAGCGAGTAAGGATCCGTGGCTTCCATCACCTCAATCGTACGGGTCAGTGGGTGGTAGGCGGTGACTTGGAAGCGGTAAAACAACCGGTCCAGCTCGTCACGCGAAGCGCTGTACGACCAGACACCGGTGTCGCTGTGGTAATCCATCAGCACACTGTCCTGCAGATTTTTCGCAGCATTGTACACCTGCAGCCTTACTTCATGGGCCGTTGGTGCCCAGACCGCAGCGGTGATAGTGCCAGCCTCATAGTGAATACCCAGCTGGGCTGACAAGGCGCTGTTCTCGCCATAGGCATAGAGATCATCCAGCACCTTGGCTGCCTGTACCCAGGTCGCTGTCAGTAACTCACTCTCTTGATTGTAGGCTGCCAATGCCAGCTGCTGACGCGCCAGCTGCTTAGCTGTCGCCCGATCCACATCCAGCATAAAGGCAGGCTGCCCGGCCAAATGTGGCACCAGCGCCCGCTGCGTATCAGTTAAATCAACCGGCACCAGCTCAATGGACTGGCCAGTCAGATCCTCATCCAGTACCTGAATGCCAGCTTCAGCATCGTGAAATAAACGCACCCGGTTGGCGGTCCAGACATCAGCGTTCCAGATCAGAGTGTGTTGATCGATCCAGTGGCCAGCCGCGCCCTGCACACTGACACCCAACGACAGTAAAGGGTATTCAAACACCGAGGCCTCGCCAGAGAAGGTCCAGTTCATGCGGGCAAAGTCAGGGTCGTCCTGCGACAATGGCATGGTGAAATCACCACCGCCCATTTCTTTGCCGGAGTCTTCAGTGCCAATATGAATAATAAAGTTACCACAGGCGCCTTCACTGCCGGCATAGCCTTCTTTCAGCTCCAGCAACCAATAGGCACCGTAGTTGGGATCGATGCCGGTAATGGGCAAACCATTGTCCCAGGACGGCGCTATGGATTCCGGCTGATAAGCATCGCAGGCATCGTTGTTCCAGGTGTGCAGCCGCCAGCCATCGTAGTTGCCATCCTGCGGCCTTTTGTAAAACAGCACCGCCTGGTTTTCATTGGGGAAAATCACCGGATCCGGTGCATTGGGATCGGCGCCCACCACGCAGCTTTCATTCATTGCATCCGGCACTGTCGGGGCCGGGCATTGGATCGGCGGCGGATCGATGCAGGCCGTGCCTGCCTGGTTCGGAATTTGTGGTACAGCGCAGGTTAACAGAACCTGGCCCTGCTCGGTGGAGTCACCACCGCAGGCACTTAGCAGCAGCAACAGCAGCGCACTGGCACCAAGCTTCAGGCATTGTTTAATGTTAGACATGGTTTCTTGCTCCAATTCGTAGTCAGCTCAGTGTCAAAATGCGTACACAGCGCCGAGGAAATACTGGCGGCCAAAGAACTGCAGGGTGCCGGTCTGGGCCTGCTGGCCAAAATAACTTTTGGTCGGTTCATCGGTCAGGTTATTGACCTGAAACAACAACTTCAGATTGTCGTTCCACTGATAGCCGGCCTGAAAGTCGACCACGGTTTCGCTGTGAAAGTTGGTGACCTGCTCATCAATGCCAATCTGGGTGGACACAAAAGGCGAGCGGTAGCGGGCACTGACCCTGGCCTCGAAACCTTCATATTCCCAGAACAGCGTGGCGGTTAGCACCTCACGGGATAAGCCCTCAAAGCTCATCGGTACCGGATCGCCACCCAGCGGATTAACCAGATTGACCTCACTTTGGGTGTAGGAGTAGCTGCCGCTGACTCCCAGACCAGACCAAAACTCCGGCAAGAAGTTAAAGACCTGGGTGTAAGCCAGCTCAAGGCCGCGAATGTAGCCACCGTCGTCGTTGTTGACGGCGGTGGAGAAGGCGCCATCGAAGGTCGCGCGCGGAATGCCATCCTCGTTGATGATTTGATCCGGCACCGGGAAGCCAGCCCCTTTGAAATCAAACTCCTGAATGGTGAAGTCGTTGATAAAGGACTTGATGTCTTTGTAAAACAAGGCAGCGACAAAAGCACCGGCCGGGAAGTACACCTCGTACGACAGATCATACTGCGTGGCTTCAAAGGGCCGTAAAAACGGGCTGTTGGCGCTGTTGCCACTGACTTCGCCATCGTCGCTGATAAAAATAGCGGTGTTGGATGCCAGCCGGTTAATCGGCGGCCGCGAGATCACTTTGGCGGCAGCAAGGCGCAGCTGAGTGCTGTCGGTCAGGCCCAGGTTCAGGTTCAAACTGGGCAGGTAGTGGGTGTACGTATCACCGATAATGCCTGGTGCGTAGCGGCCATTGACCAGGCCGACTTCATCGACAATAAACTGGGCTCCTTGCAACGGATCGCCGCCGACATTGGCCAGATCAGTGGCCGACTGATCGGTATGCACCCGCCGCACCCCGACATTGCCACGCAGCGGTAAGCCAAAAATTTCGGTATCCAGATTGGCCATCAGATAAGCGGCCAGCACATCCTCAAACACCCGGCCACTTTCCTGCACCGACCAGCTGTAGTTCGGCCCTACACCTGGTGTTGGGCTGTTGATCACATCCGGGTTGCCGCTGCCCCAGGTTTGAACCGGCTGTGGGATGCCCTGTGGGAACCAGGCATTCAGCGCTTTATCGAGATCAATGGCAAGATAGCTGGGGAAGTAGCTGAATTTGCCTTTAAAGTCGACCACGCTCACCATATCTTGCGTTAAACGCAGCGGTGGCTGGGAACTTAAGAAGGCGCCGTCACTGCCGTATTCGAACACTGAACGATCGTTGCTGTAACGCCGCTCGGAGTATCGGACCCCCGCTTCAATGGAACGCAGCAACGGCAGGTCCAGCTCGTAACTCAGATCCAGCTTGTAAGCATTGACCGCATCTGAGTTCACATAAGGGTAAATGCCATACTTGCTGACCATCACCCGATCGATATCGGAAAAAGCCGCCGCCTGATTAAAGC
>JAFIFR010000151.1 GCA_020831935.1 Alkalimonas sp. | reverse complement strand
TAGTCTCAGGGCTCGCCCAGGTCCGGGTTTTGTTTGCCAAAAACCGGGATGGTGAGCTGCCACTTGATGGCGGCCAGTCGCAAACTCAGCAAACTGCTGATGCCGATCAGCATGGCGATGAAGGTACTGGCGCCGGCCCATTGCGTTAGTATGTAAATGGTGGCGCCAAAGATGCAGGTAAAAGCGTACAACTCGCCGCGAAATACCATCGGAATTTCGCGGCAAAGCACATCACGGATCATGCCCCCGGCCACACCACTCATGGTGCCCATCATGACGGCAACAAAGTAAGAGGTGCCATGATCCAGCGCCTTCTGGGTGCCCATAATGACGAAAAAAGCCAAGCCGATGGCATCAAAAAATTGCAGGGTGTTGTTGGGAATCGTCATCCGGCGCCGCAATAACACTATGGTAACCAGCGCTGCACTGAAAATGGTGATGAAGTAATTGTTGTTGTTCATCCAGACCACGGGCACATCCAGCAACACATCCCGCAAGGTGCCGCCTCCTATCGCCGTCACGGTTGCCAGCACCAATACACCGAAACCATCCATCTGCTTGCGCCAGGCTGCCAGGGTGCCGGTAATGGCAAAAACGGCGATGCCTAGTAAATCAAACCAGTGTAGATAATCCATTGCCAATCCGTTGCTCCGTCTCTATTGCTGATGCCAGCTCTATGCTAGCATGCCAGTTACCAGATTATTTTGCTATGACATCTTGCCACCGTGTTGGCGTAGTCGGGGAATTATGAAGAAAACTGTGTATGTTCCGGTTGTGGTGCTGGCTGTTATGTTTGTCGGAATGCAGCTGGCCAATCGTCATGCTGCAAAGACCATTGAAGCGCAGATAGCGGAAGCAAATGTCTCCTATGCCGAAATGGCTGAGCATGGCGCTCTGCCTGCTTTGCGGCTTGAGTTCAGTAAGGTGTCGGCCAACGTGCTGCGAGCCCGCTATCGCATTGAGGGTATCCGTATAGAGCTGGGCGAGTTTGGCCCGCTGTTTGCCATCGAGCAGCTGCAGTTGCGTGGCATTCAGCCCAACCGTTTATCCACTCAGGGGGAACTGAAGGTAGACAGCTTAACCCTGGGGAGTGGAGCGGCGCAGCTGTTGACGCCTGAGTTGTCAGAGCTGATGAGCGGTCTGGTGGTGCATGGGGATTACCGTTATCGGTATCACGAACAAGACGGACGTTTGACTCTGGATCAGCAAACACGGATTAATCAAGAGTTTCTGTTTGGGTATCAGCTGCAATTTACCGGGCTGCAAGCGCTATGGCAGCAGTTGGAACTCATTACGGCCATGAGCGCCGATGAGCAGCAGGCGCTGTTGGAGTCGGAGCAGGGGATAGCAAGCTTTACCGCAGCGTTATTGCAGGGCGCTTTGAATCAGGGCGAGTTTCGCATTGAGAATATGGGATTTATTCAGCGTCTGACCACCCAGGCGGCCGCCCAGGGGCAGGCTCCTGACTTTAGTGTGTTGCAGGGCATGGCGATGATGCTGTTGTCGACAGCAGAAGGTTTGCCAGTGGCATGGCGGCAAAGCTTGATTGCCTTTGTGCAGGAACCGATTTCTCTGACACTGGCATTTCAATTTCAGCAGCCACTGCGCTTTGCCGAGCTGGAAGCCGGGACTGCTTTTGCCAATATAGAGAGTTTGGAAGCCTTGGCTGACTTTGCCGGTATTCGTCTCAGTGTCAATGATCAATAAAAATGATCTATAAAAAAGCGGGCATCGTCTGCCCGCTTTTTTATATGCTGTGCGTTAGTCTTTAACTCACGCCAGCTCGGTGGTTAGTCGCCGCCAGTGCCGGCGTTGCTCGGTGAACAGGGCTTTGAGCTCCTGATACTGCTTTTGTAGGTTCAACTCGGCATAGTGTTCGTGCAGACTGCTTTGCAGCTGCTTTTTTTTGAGCAGCAGCCGATTCTTTTTCAGCTCGTAATAGGCCTGCATCCGCTCCAGCAGCAGTTCGTACTCCTGTTCGATTTTCTGCAAGACCGGGCCGGCATCTGGCAGACGGGACAGGCGGGCTTTGGCACGTTTGAGTTGCATCGCGGCCTTGGCCTGCTCAATCCGCTCCTCCGGGCAGGTGCGCAACCTGGATGTCAGCCCGACCCATGAACCGGCTTTGATCAACCATTTGGTCGGATCAAAGTGCCACCACTTGATGCCATTGCGGTAGTCGTATTCAAAAATATGGTGGAAGTTATGGTAGCCTTCGCCATAGGTCAGCAGGGCCAGCACACCATTATCGCGGGCAGTGTTTTGATCGGTGTAGGTCTGCTTGCCCCAAATATGAGCCAGCGAGTTGATAAAGAATGTAAAATGGTGGCTTAACACCAGTCGCAGCACGCCAACCAGTAAAATCATGCCCCAAAGGTTACCAAACAATAGCCCGAGTCCAATAGGGATACCGAAGTTGGTCAGCAACGCCAGGGCGAGATAATGCTTGTGCTGGAAGCGCAAAATTTTATTCTTTTGCAAGTCACGGACATTGTCGTAGTTGTAATGGTCAGGGCCCTGGTAGTCGCGGAGCATCCAGCCGATATGGCTGAACCAGAAGCCGCGCTTGGCTGAGTAGGGATCTTTGTCATTGTCATCGACATGGCGGTGGTGCACTCTGTGATCCGAAGCCCAGTGAATGGCACTGTTTTGCAGTGCAAAAGCGCCGCCAATGGCAAAAATAAACTCCAACACCGGATGGGCCTGGTAAGATTTGTGAGACCACAAACGGTGGTAGCCAGCAGTAATTGACATTCCACAGTAGCCAAGGCATAACAACATGGCAATGATTTCTGCTGTGCCAAAACCAACGGCGATGGCGTACCAGGGAACTGCAATAGCTGCAACTAGCAAGGTACTGCTAAACACCAGAATATTGGTCCAGATAAGGGGGGCTTTTTGCATAAAGTAATTTCAGCTTACAAATGTAAGCTCAATGTACCTGTGCCCTGTTATCAGGTCAAGCTGGATACGATGAATGACGTTGAAAAAAGGACTGGGCTATGAGCCGGGCTGAACAGAAAGAGAAGACCAGACGTGCCATTATCAATGCAGCTTTTCAGCAGCTTAGTGCGGATAAAAGCTTTGCCAGCCTGAGCTTGCGTGAAGTGGCGCGGGAGGCGGGTATTGCGCCGACCTCCTTCTACCGCCACTTTACTGACATGGATGAACTGGGACTGACCTTGGTGGATGAGGCGGGCTTAATGCTGCGCCAGTTGATGCGCCAGGCCAGGCAACGCATTGTCCACAACCGCAGTGTCATTCAGACTTCGGTTGAAACCTTTATGGAGTTTATCCTGGAGCACAGCAATGTCTTTCGTTTGCTGCTGCGGGAGCGCTCTGGCACTTCGCCGGCTTTTCGCAGTGCTGTGGCCCGGGAAATTCAACACTTTTGCGCTGAATTAGCCGATTACCTGCGTAAAGAAAACAAGAGCTCCGCTGAGATGGCATTAATTCAGGCAGAAGCCATGGTTATTCTGGTGTTTCACGCTGGGGCAGATGCGCTTGATGCCAGTGATGAAGTACGGCAGCGTATTACTGTAAAAACGATTCAGCAGCTTCGATGGCTTGCCGGAGGCACTAAGCCCCCGGCTGGCTAAGTTGTTAGCGTGATTGTTTCCGCAGCCAGACACCGCACTCGAGGTGATGGGTATAAGGGAACTGATCAAAGACAGCAAAGCGCTCGATGCTGTGTGTTTTCACCAACTCAGCCAGATTCGCTTTTAATGTTTCTGGGTTGCAGGAAATATAAAGAATATCGTCAAAGCGGCTCACCAACTCTACGGTCGCCGGATCCAGGCCGGCCCGTGGAGGGTCGACCAGCACGGTATTCAGCTGCAGGCTGGATAAATCAAGTTTTTTAAGCTGCGATCCCTTAAGTAAGGCAGCGGACACATCTTCTGCCGACATTTGCAGCACCTGCACATTCTCGATCTGGTTTAGGCGGCAATTGTACTCCGCTGAGCGAATCGATTTGCGCGAAATTTCTGTTGCGACAACCTGGTTAAAATGGGGAGCCAGCGCCAGAGAGAAATTGCCATTGCCGCAATACAGCTCCAGCAAATCCCCTTGCAGCTGCCTGGCAACGCTGCATGCCCAGCTCAGCATGTTTTGATTCACCACACCATTGGGCTGGGTAAAGCTGTTTTCAATCTGCTGGTAACGCAGTGTGCGGTCGTCGACAGTGAGTTGCTCAATAATAAAGTCGCGGTTCAATTCGATCTTTTGCTTGCGGGCCCGACCAATCAAGTCGAGCGGGCCAGCACTTGCCAATTTGGCTTTCAAGGCTTCTGCCTGTTGTTGCCAGTGCGCATCCAGTTGCCGCTTGTAAATCAGGGTAATAAGCAACTCACCACTTAAGCCGGTGAGGTAATCGATTTGATACAGTCGGCGGCGCAGCTCCTCGTTTTCCTTCAACGCCGCAATCAGCCGTGGCATCATGGTGCGGATGCGCTGATCAGCTACAGGAAAGTCATCGATGCGGATCCGCTCTCTGGTTTCAGGGTTAAACATAATGTGGTACAGATCATCGCCATCGTGCCAGACCCGAAATTCAGCCCGAAGTCGATAATGTTCGGGTGGGGATGGAAAGATTTCTGGCTCGGGTACTTGCAAGGGCTGAAACAAAGCCTGTACAGCGCTGACTTTATCGGCAAGTAAGGTATCGTATTGCTGCGGATGGGTTTGACCTGGGCGCATGGGGATCCTGAAACACGGTAAAACTGCGATCTTACGTGTTTTTCTACAAGCTGCCAAATGCAAAGCGACAGCACCTTATGGTACTGCCGCTTTAAGTTATGCCTCTTGCCGCTCTTTGGCCTCACGGACTTTCAGGGTTCTTTCCTGAAACTCAGTATCATTGAGTGCCTGAATCATCTTCTCGGCATCCTTGGCTGCCACCTCGACAAAACCAAAGCCACGCCGACGTCCGGTTTGACGATCCTTCATTAAACGGACATTGATCACCACGCCTTTGGTTTCGAACAGCTGCTGAACAGCTTCTTCATTGGCACGGTAAGGCAGGTTACCCACATACAAAGTAGCGGTTTCACCTTCGTACATTTTTTGGATCATGTCGTCACTTAAGTTGATGGCATTGCCCTTAACATCGCGCAAAATAGGCACCAGCACACCAGACAGCAATACACCCAATACCACCAAAACCGGAGCTGGCAAGGCAGGATCGAGCAGGAAAAATACCAGATAAGCAAGAATGGCCACGGCTATAGTATAAGGAAGTGTGGCGCGCAGAGTCGGAAACATAAAATTTATCCTATAAGAGTCAGTGTATTAGTTGGTAAAAACCTGAGCATCAGGTGATTTAATCTTAGCGGTTGTGCGCGAACTAGCCAACCGAAATATAAGAAATGACAAATATCGATTTTGCACCTTGACAGCAGGATTTAAATCCCTAAAATGGCGCCCTCGCTTAGAGATGAGCTTAAAGCACTCAAAAAGCGATGCGAAGTAAAGCAGTTTGAACAAATAATTTCGAAACCAGCTTGACTTCACAATCGGACGATGTAAAATGCGCGTCCTGCTTCGGAATGAAGCACTGCTCTTTAACAATAAGCAATCAATTATCT
>JAFIFR010000150.1 GCA_020831935.1 Alkalimonas sp. | reverse complement strand
TGATCATGCAGTGTTTTCAGCACCTCAAAGCCATTCATTTCGGGCATTTGCAGGTCCAAAAACAGCACGTCAGCTTTACCTGCATGCACGGCATCCATTGCTTCCACACCATTTTTGGCTTCGTGAATATCCACATCCCAATCTGCCGGTAAAGCGCGCCGAATTGTTTTGCGTGACAAGGCTGAATCGTCTGCTATCGTGACCGGTATTCCCATGGCACTCTCCCATAGTCTGCAAAGACCTTACTGTCTCATTTGTCTTATACTAGCTCAATATCAGTTTTTAAGCAAAAACAATTGCTGGGCCAAAAAGTGAGTGAGCCAGAGTGTGGATAATAAGAGTATAGGTGAAGCAAGCGTTAAAGGTGTGATGACCGCAGCTATCTTATGATTGGCCTACATTAGGTACCATCGGAGCACAAAAAAATACAATCAATAGGGCATACGGCGATGCAGGTGGGTTGGTCGTAAAAGCCTTCGCACTCGGTGCAGCGGCTGGCATCCACCTCATAGTGATGCTCACCCAGGTAAATGGCATCGTTTGGGCATTCCGGCACGCACATGTCGCAATTGATGCAACTGACTTCAATCACCGCGGTCATGCGTCAACCTGCTGCTTGTTGCAACGGCTCTGACTGAGCTGGCTGCAGCTGTTTCAATAGCATGGCGTGTTGTAACGGTTGTTGTTGTGGTAACTTCACTTTCAGCTGGTAACATGAGCCTGGGGCTAACAGCAGCTCTTGATTTTGCTGATCGCGCAATGCTTCAAGCACAAAGGCTTGATTGCCCTGCGGGCTCATCAGCACCAGTTGATCGCCAACGGCAAACTGGTTTTTAACGTCCACCAGCGCAAAACCGTCCGCACCGGCCTCCCCAATAAACTCACCAACCAGCTGCTGTTGCCCGACACTATGGCTGGTCTGGTAGTTTTGCAGCTCTTGCGGCAGGTGGCGGCGTAAAAAGCCTTCGGTAAAGCCGCGATTGGCCATGCCATCGAGCTCCTGCAGCAAGCTGGTATCAAAAGCTTTGCCGGCCACCGCATCATCAATAGCCCGGCGGTACACCTGTGCGGTGCGGGCGACGTAATAAGGCGACTTGGTGCGGCCTTCAATTTTCAGCGACTGCACCCCCATCTCGGTCAGGGCTTTCACATGGGCAATAGCGCGCAAATCTTTCGAGTTTAAGATGTAGCTGCCATGCTCGTCTTCTTCCATCGCCATCAGCTCGCCGGGGCGGCCTTGTTCTTCAATCAACACCGGTTCACTGACCGGCTGGTTTTGAACCGGCGCAAACTGACCGACCGCATCTTCGGTGGCCGGATGCACCTGATAGCTCCAGCGGCAGGCATTGGTGCAGGTGCCCTGGTTCGGATCGCGTTTATTGATGTAGCCGGATAACAGGCAGCGACCAGAATAAGCCATGCACAAGGCACCGTGCACAAAGACTTCCAACTCCATCTCGGGTACCTGGCGACGAATTTCCGCAATCTCGTCCACCGCCAGCTCGCGCGATAAAATCACCCGCTCCACGCCCTGTTGCTGCCAGAACTTCACCGCCGCCCAGTTCACCGTATTGGCCTGCACCGACAAATGCAAAGGCATCTGTGGAAAGTGCTGCTTTAACAGGTAAATCACGCCGGGATCAGACACGATCAGTGCATCTGGCTGGAGCGCCACCACAGGCGCCATGTCCTCGACAAAACGGGTCAACTTGCTGTTGTGCGGCGCAATATTGACCACCACATAGAACTTCTTACCGAGCTGATGCGCTTCACCAATGCCGGTGGCCAGGGTGGGCAAGTCAAATTCGTTGTTGCGCACCCGCAAACTAAAACGCGGCTGGCCGGCGTAGACTGCATCGGCGCCGTAGGCAAAGGCTAGCCGCATGGCTTTTAAACTGCCAGCGGGTGAAAGCAACTCTGGTATTAAAGCCATTGTAGGCTCCATCTGAATAAAATTGCTGCATGGTAACTTTCCTGCTTTGACAAGATTTGATCCAGCACAAAAAAAGCTGACTTACCGGCTCCGTATACCTAGGTTGAGGTATATCTCACTCCATTCAGAGCAATAACAAGCCCGTTGAACAACGACTAAGATGCAATCAAACACCGAGCTGCTGGCTCTAAAGCTTCCTGTTAAAGGAAGCCATGACCAGCATGCCGTGGCAATCAGGCCACCGGGTATGGCGGGAAACGGCCCTACCTCCCGATTTGGAAAGGTGAATTATGCTGATCGACGCTTATGCGCGCCGCTTTACCTATTTGCGGCTCTCCATCACCGAAAGCTGCAATTTTCGTTGCAGCTACTGCCTGCCCGACGGGCCGGATTGCAGCTCCCGCAAGGACGAGCTGACGTTGTCGGAAATCAAACGCCTGGTCAAAGCCTTTGCCCTGCTCGGTACCCGCAAGGTCCGGATTACCGGCGGTGAGCCGTCGCTGCGTAAAGACTTAACCGATATTATCGCCGCCTGCAAACAAACTGAAGGCATTGAGCAGGTGGCACTGACCACCAACGGCTACCGGCTGCAGCACGATTTGAGCAGCTGGCAACAGGCGGGCCTGGATGCCATCAATGTCAGTGTCGATAGCCTGGATGCCGCTACTTTTCATCTGGTGACCGGTGAAAACCGCCTGACCGCCATTCTTGCTGGCATCGATCAGGCCATGGCTGCCGGCATTGGTAAAGTCAAACTCAATACCGTGCTGCTGCGCCAGCACAATGCACTGCAACTGCCCGATTTTCTGGAATTTGTTCGCGACAAAGCGGTCTCGCTGCGCTTTATCGAGCTGATGCGCACCAACGACAATCAAAGCTACTATCAACAACAGCATTTAAGCGGTGCCAGCATTCAGCAGCAATTGCTTAGACAAGGCTGGCAGCTGCAACAAAAAGGAAAAAGTGCCGGCCCGGCACTGGAATATGCCCACCCGGATTATCAGGGCCAGATTGGCCTGATCATGCCCTACAGCAAGAATTTTTGCGCCGACTGCAACCGGCTGCGGGTATCCAGCCGTGGCCAGCTGTTTTTGTGCCTGTTTACCGAGCAGCACCAAAACCTGCGCCACTTGTTGCAAGACGATAACCCCGAGCCCTTGATGCATTACCTGCAGCGTGCGGTGCTGGGTAAGGCCGCAAGCCATGAGCTGCATCAGGGCAACAGCGGCTCAACTCGTCATTTGGCCATGATTGGTGGCTGAGATTGACGGTTGAGATTGGTGGCTAGCTGGAGGTGATTTTGATGTCCGTACCGCAAAAAACTACGCCCATGCCCTTTGATACCATCCTGCTGGCCGGTGGTAAATCCAGCCGCATGGGCACCGATAAAGCCGAACTGAATTGGCAGGGCCAACCGCTTTGGCAGTACATGCGAGCGCTGGCGATAGAAGCAGGTGCCTCGGACGTGTTCGTCAGTCGCAATGCCGCCGGCTTTATTCCGGATCGCTTTGCCAAAGCCGGCCCGCTAGCCGGTATCGAAGCTGGCTTAAACCGCTGCCGCCGCGATCGGGTGCTGGTTTTGGCCATCGATACCCCACTGCTCAGCGTCAGTGACATTCAGCGGCTGGTATCCACAAATACCCGTAAAGCGGTGTGCTTTGCCGGCCATGCCCTGCCCTGTGTGTTGCCCAACACCCTGTCCGTGCATCGATACTTGCAGCAAGTACTGTCAAGGCCCGATAGCAATCGTTCGGTGCAGGCGCTGATTAGCGCCATTGGCGTGGAAAGCTGTGAGCCCAGCCATGCTGCCGCGCTAAGCAATACCAATACCCCGGCTGACTGGCAGCAGGCCCAGCAGTTGGCTCCGAAGGAGTCTTGCCATGGCTAAAGCCCCCCGCACTTTTCAATCACTGCAACTGGCCATTCTGACGGTCTCCGATAGCCGCAGCCGCGCCAATGACAGCAGCGGTGATTTGCTGCAACATCGGGCAGAGCGGGCTGGCCACCAGGTGCCTGAGCGGGCACTGCTGCCGAACAATCGTTATCAGCTGCGCGCTCAAATCAGCCAGTGGATAGCAAGCCCTGCGGTGCAGGTGGTGCTGGTCAATGGCGGTACCGGCTTTGCCGCCGGCAATTGCACTGTCGAAGCGCTAACGCCGTTGTTCGATCAAGCCATCGATGGCTTTGGTGAGCTGTTTCGCCAGTTGTCGTTTCAACGCATTGGCAGTGCCAGTGTGCAATCGCGCGCCTGCGCTGGCCTTGCCAACCAGACGCTGATCTTTGCCATGCCGGGCTCTGGCTCGGCCTGTGAGCTGGCCTGGCAACAGTTGATCGAGCCGCAGCTTAATGCTGCTACCGGCCCCTGTAATTTTGTGCCTCATCTTAAAAACAGCACAGCAACTGGCTGTGAAGGAATTGCTTGATGTCTGCAGAAAACCCAAACAAAGAAAACCAGCTCACCCATTTGAATGCCGATGGCAGCGCACTGATGGTGGATGTTTCCGGCAAAGCCAGCAGCATGCGCGAGGCCATTGCCAGTGCCAGCGTGCAAACCCGGCCGGATGTGATTGCACTGATTGAGCAGGCGCTGGTAAAAAAAGGCGATGTGCTGGCCAACGCCCGCATTGCCGGCATTATGGCGGCAAAAAAAACCAGCGATTTGATCCCACTGTGTCATCCACTGCCGCTGTCCAAAGTCAGCATCGATTTTGAACTCAATGCCACAAGCGGCCAGATTTTTATCCAAAGCATGTGCCGGGTGCAAAGCCAGACCGGGGTGGAAATGGAGGCCCTGACCGCCGCTTCGATGGCAGCGCTGACCATTTACGATATGTGCAAAGCAGTCGACCCGGCCATGGTGCTGGGCCCGATCCAATTGCAGCAAAAAACCGGTGGCAAACATGGCTTGTGGCAACGGCCCATTGAAGGAGCAGCCTTATGATCAAAGTCCTTTTCTTTGCAGCACTGCGCGAGCGGTTAAATACCGCGGCGCTGGAACTCGACAGCAGCAGTTTTGAACACGATGCCAGTGCCGCTGCGGTCTTGCAGCATCTGCAAAGCCGCTCTGCCGACTGGCAGCAGGAGCTAAGCCGGCAGGACTTGCTCTGCGCCGTCAATCAAAAGCTATGTTCGCTGCAGACCAAAGTTGGCCCCGGCGATGAACTGGCGTTTTTCCCGCCAGTGACTGGCGGTTAAGAGAGGTTGATATGAGTATTTCGGTACTGGTGCAACATGAAGATTTTTCCATGGCGGATGAATATGCGCAGCTTAGCCGCGATAGCAGTTGCGGCGCTGTGGTGACCTTCTGCGGCCTGGTGCGCGAGCTCAGTATCAGCAAATTGCATAGCATGACACTGGAGCACTACCCCGGCATGACCGAGCAGGCATTGCTGGCCATTGCCGAACAGGCGCAGCAGCGCTGGCAACTGGGCGCGGTGCGGATTATCCACCGCATCGGCACTTTAACGCCGAACGAGCAGATCGTCTTTGTTGGCGTGGCCAGTGCCCATCGCGCCGCCGCCTTCGAGGCGGCTCAGTTTGTGATGGATTATCTGAAAACTCAGGCGCCGTTCTGGAAAAAAGAACACAGCAGCCAGGGCCAGCACTGGGTCGCCGCTAAAACAACCGATCAACAGGCCGCCAGGCGCTGGGAGTAAGCGATGCCAAAAGCTG
>JAFIFR010000149.1 GCA_020831935.1 Alkalimonas sp. | reverse complement strand
CGGTAGTCGCTCAGAGCCGGGTCTTTCTCTGCCCGTGCCTGACGCCAGCGTTGCTCGGTTTGCTGCAACTCTGCCAGCGCACTTTCGTCCTGCTGAAAATAAGCGCGCATCAAACCGAACAGAGACTGCTGTGGCTGACTGGGGTGATACAGCATCTGCAGCAGGCTATGTAGTTGACGTATAAAGACATTGCTTGCCGGTTTTTTGCTGGGTGTTGTTACCAAAGCTGTACTCCATCATGGCAAGACTATGAGCTTAAACATACGCGATCCGCTTTAAAAGTAAAGGTCTCCACCTGGCTTGCGGTTGCCATTTGTTGGTGCAACTGATGATGAAAAGTTCGGTGTATGAATACGTATTCATCTTGTCCATTGGTTAATTTCTGTCCATAACAGTGCAAGGCATCACCGATGCCGGGTGGGCTGTTGCGACAGGGTGCAATAGGAAGAGCCTGCCATAACAACAAAAAAACCGGGGACAACAGACATGTTGAAGACCAAAAAAACACTGCTGACACTGGCGCTTGCGGCTGGTACCAGTGGTTTTGTCGTGGCTGAAACGGAGCCGGATGCGGTCACCGCCAGCGACGATCAAGTGGAAGTGATTCAGGTACGAGGCTTTGCCAGCAGCTTGTTTCGCTCACTGGATGCCAAGCGTTACAGTGACATTGTATCCGAGACCATTTCGGCCGATGACTTAGGCGCCTTACCGGATGTGTCGATGGCCGATGCGCTGACACGCTTGCCGGGGGTATCGGCGGTGCGTACCGGCGGTCAGGCTGCCGAGATCAATATCCGTGGTATGTCGGGCGGCTTTGTGTTTTCCACCTTAAATGGCCGTGAGCAGGTGTCGACCAGTGGCAAGCGAAATATTGAGTTTGATCAGTACCCGTCGGAGCTGATCAACTCGGCTGCCGTGTACAAATCACCGAAAGCCTCCTTGATTGAAGGAGGGGTGGCCGGAACCGTTGAACTGGAAACGGCCAGCCCATTGCGCAATGCTGAACAGCATACTTTTACCGTGAATCTGCGCGGCATGAAAAATGACCGCGCCAGCGAAGTGCCGGATGGCCAAAGTGTGGGGCATCGCTTTAGCTTTTCCTATCAGGGCAAGTACCTGGACGACACTCTGGGGCTGGCGCTGGGGTATGCCCGCTTGTATCAGCCCAGTGTGGCCACTCAATTTATCGGCCTGGCTTACAATGCGCAAAAAGATGTCACTGGCAATGATCAAATGGAGTTTCTAAGCGAAGGCTTTGAAATCCAGCACCGCGGCGGCGAAGAAACCCGCAATGGCTACCTGGCCTCCGTTGAGTGGACGCCGGTTAGTAACTTTACCTTAAAAGCCGATGCCTTTTTGTCGCGCTTTGATAAGGAAGCTTTTGCCCGTGGTTTTCGGGTCAAACTGGGTGGCGCCAGTGCTGCGGTCGGCAACCCGGTGCTGAACAATAGCTCGGTGATTGGCGGCACGTTCAACCGCACCTCACAAAGCTTCACCCGGGTCGAAATTGTCAACGACGACAACCGCGACTTCAACAAGGTCAACAGCTTTGGCATCAACGCCGACTGGGATGTCACCGACCGGCTTAATCTGTCGCTGGATGTCTCGCGCTCCACCGCCAGCAGCGATTTTCGCAATGGCCTGCTGTGGTCCCTGGTGGCTGAAGACGCCAATGCCGACGTACCGGTACTGGATACCAATGTCTCCATCAGCTACTTGCTCAATGGCCTGAACCTGCCGGATATGGGCTTTAATCAGGCGGCGGCTTTTTCCGATATCGATCGGGTGATGGTCAGCAAGTACGGCATTTACCCTTATGTGAACTCGGACGCGGTCAATGCGTACCGGCTGGATCTGAGCTATGAGCTGGACCTGCCGGTGCTGCGCTCAATTGAAGCCGGTGTCCGTTACTCCGAGCGGCGTTACAGCAACGATCGCTCGGTGTTCGAATACGGCAGTGACGGCGCCTTCTTAAGCTCACAGCCACCGCTGCGTTTAACGCAAGACATGGTGAGCGTGGTCGACTTTAAAGGCAAATTCAGTTACTTCCCCAGCTATCTGGCGATTGATCTGGATAAAGCACTGAATGCCTGGTTCCCGCAGGGGGTTCCACAACCGGTGCAAACCTGGGGCTCAGGCAACCCGGATGTCATCAACAGCCCGACGCCAGGCGTGGGGCCAAACTACAGCTGGTCGATGCAGGAAAGTGGCCGGGTGTTTGAGGATGTGCTGGCCGCTTATCTGATGGTCAATCTGGATACCGAAATCTTTGGCCTGCCGCTGCGTGGTAATGCCGGGGTTCGGCGGGTGCACAGCGATCAGTCGGCCACCGATTTGGCCAATGTTGCCGGCGATCCATTGCAAGGGGCCCAGTTTATTGTCGATGAAGTTGGGCTGATCAATGGCCGTTATGCGCCAGGCATTATTGGCGATAGCTACACCCACTACCTGCCCAGCCTGAACCTGAACCTGGGACTGACCGACAACACCCAGCTGCGTTTTGCCGCTGCCAAAGTCATGTCGCGGCCACCGATTAACCGGCTGGCTTCCAATACCGCTATTTTTATCAGCGACGATGGTGAAGTCAGTGGCAACAGCTCGAACAGCCCGTTCTTGCGGCCCTTTGAAGCCACGCAGTACGACTTGTCCTACGAGGTGTACTTCCCGGCCGGCGCTTTTGTCGCTGCCGTGTTCTACAAGGACATTAAGTCCTTTATCAACGACTTCACCATTCAGGAGTTTGACTTTAAAGGGGCTGGTTTCCCGGTGCCGGATCAGATCATCAACGAGGATGGTGTTCCGCGCGCGACTTTCGATGGTGCCTTCTCCACCGCAGTGAACAACGACGATGGTGGCTACATTCGCGGCCTTGAGCTGGCCTATACCCAGGTCTTTAACTTCCTGCCGGAGTTTTGGTCTGGTCTTGGGGTCAGTGGCAGCTACTCCTACACCGAAAGCGAGGTCAGTCTGGTGAACCCGTTGGGCGGCGATCCGGTGCCGATGAGCTTTGAGGGCTTATCGAAAGAGGTGCTGACAGCCACTCTGTTCTGGGAGTATCAGGGTTTTGAAACCCGGGTCAGTGCCCGTTACCGCTCGCCCTTTGTCTCGACCCAGATTGGCATCGATGAGCAGGTCACCAACTTCCACAGTGAAACGGTGGTGGATCTGCAGGCCGGTTATCAGTGGAACGACAACCTGAAGTTCTTGTTTCAGGTCAATAACCTGACCGATGAGCCAACCAAGAGCTACTTTGGCCAGCAAGCTCAGACCGGTACCCTGCAATTTTTTGGCCGGCAATATTACCTGGGCGCTGTTTATGTCTTCTAAGGCTGAGCACTGAACTGAATTCGAATTGGAGCAAGAAATCATGTCTATCATCAAACAAAGCCTGAAACTGGCTGCCAGCGCGCTGCTGTTGCTGTTGCTCAGCGCTTGCGGTGGCGATTCCACCGAGCAGGGGCAGGTGATGCTGACCTGCGCTGTGCCGCAGATCCCGGATGCGGCCGGCACCGCCTGCATTGACCCGCCGCCAATCCAATGCCCGTCGCCGACGGTACCGGATGCGATGAATGAAAGCTGTGTGGTGGGGGCGGATCCCAATGCACCGGATCCGGTCATTTTCCCCAATGAAAACCAGGCGGTGCTGTTCTACAAAAGGCCACAGGATGGCAACTACGATGGCTGGCGGCTGCACACCTGGAACAACGATGCCTGCGATGCTTATCAGCCGGAATCCATAGCGCCGTCCTGGGACAATGGTTTGCCCATTACCGGCATCGATCCCAACTACGGTGCCTATTGGTTGCTGGAGCTGAAAGAAGGCTATGCCGGTACCGAAGGCGCTTGCGGTAACTTTATCATCCACATTGGCACCGAAGACTCTGGCAAAGAGATGGGCGGTGGTGATTTCACCATGCCATTGTCGCAGGATGACCCGGACTTTGCTCGGATGAACTGGACCTTCTCCGGGGTGGCTTCGGTGTTTGAGTACCCGCTGCTGTCGCTGGGCGTCAGTGTGCAGGGCGCCGCTGGCCACTGGATTGATCAGCATACCCTGATCTGGAATGCCGATGTCTGGACCGCCAACCGGGTGCGTTTATTTCATGATGCCGACGCCGGCATTGAAGTGATGAATGACGATCTGACCGGCCAGTCGATTGAGCTGGTGCCGGTTGATTTAACCGATGCGCAGCGGGCACTGGTGCCGCACCTCGCCGGGCAACCCGCCTTTATGCTGGATCTCGACCGCGTGCAGGCGCAACAGCTGGCACGCGAGCAACTGGCGCTGGCCGCCTACAATGAGGATGGTGAGCTGTTAAGTGCAACCTGGGTGCAGGCGGCCAAAGTGCTGGATGACCTCTATGCCTATGGCGAGAACAGTGCCCTGTCGGCCCAATTGGGGATTCATTACGAGGCGGGCAGTATCCATACCGCGGTCTGGGCGCCTACCGCCCATGAAGTGCGTTTGCAGGTTTACAACGCTGCCAAAGAGCTGCAAGACAGTGTGCTGATGGACTACCACAGCGATACCGGCGTCTGGTCGTACAGCGCCGATCGTGACGAGCTGGATCGGTTGTTTTACCGCTTCCAAGTCACTGCTTACCACCCTCTGACCCGTGCTGTGGAAGTGATGGAAGCGACCGATCCTTACTCGCTGAATGTTTCGATGAATGGTCTTTTCAGTCAGTTTGTCGATCTAAACGACGACGACTTTAAACCGGAAGGTTGGGATCAGCGTCAAGTGCCTGTGGTGCAGCACCCGGAAGACATCGTGATTTACGAAGGCCATATCCGCGACTTTAGTATCCGCGATATGAGCACCCGGGCCGGCTGGCGCGGCAAGTACCTGGCTTTCACGGAAGACGACTCGGCACCGGTGCAGCATCTGCGGCGTTTGGCTGAGGCCGGCGTTACCCACTTTCACGTGTTGCCCGCGACCAATCAGTCCAATATCAATGAAGATGTCAGCCAGCGGGTGGAAATCACCGATACCGTGGGCCGGCTGTGTCAGCTGAACCCGCAGGCACCGGTCTGTGGCGTCGAAAGCAACAGCGCGACCATCATCTCAGTACTGGAAAGCTACCTGCCGTATGAAACCAAAGCCCAGGCGCTGGTGCAGTCGATGCGCCATTTGGATGGCTTTAACTGGGGTTATGATCCACACCACTTTATTGCGCCGGAAGGCAGTTTTGCTACGGCGACTGAAGGGCCGGCCCGGGTGCGGGAAGTGCGGGCCATGATCCAGGCTTTAAATGAAATGGGATTGCGCGTAGCGCTGGATGTGGTCTACAACCATACCAGTTCGTCCGGTCTGTTTGATAAGTCGGTGTTCGACAAAATAGTGCCGGGTTACTACCACCGCTACAACGAAAGCACCGGGGTGATTGAGCGCTCGACTTGCTGTGAGAACACCGCCACCGAGCACCGGATGATGGATAAGTTTATCCGTGACTCGCTGGTGATCCTGGCCCGGGACTTCGGCTACAACGATTTCCGCTTCGATATTATGGGCCATCACCGCAAAGAGGATATTCTGGCGGCACGTGAGGCGGTGCGGGCGGTCGACCCTGATACCTACTTCTACGGCGAAGGCTGGAACTTTGGTGAAGTGGCCAACA
>JAFIFR010000148.1 GCA_020831935.1 Alkalimonas sp. | reverse complement strand
GATGGAGAAAAACAGCAACAACAGCAGCACCCACATCGCGCTGTAGGTGTGCAGCGCCCGCATCAGGCGCTGTATGTTGAACGGGCCAGAGGTCGGTTTCATCCGGCAACCTTAAAAGTTGTAAGTCGCCGACAGCCAAAAGCTGCGCGCTTTCATCGAGGTGTTGTAATCCGGTGTGCAGCTGTATGCATCCTGGGTTTCCGTCAGGCGGCAGGTGCGGCTGGACAAGTCATCATCCAGCAGATTGTTGATGCGGGCATGAACTGACCATGCATCCGAGACACGGTATCTGGCCGCCAGATGGAACAGCTGGTAGGACTTAAAATAGATTTTGCTGGTTTCCGGACCATCTGGCCCATCTTCAATCTGAGTGCCACGGAAACGCTTACTGCGTACTTCAGAGATCAGCGATAACGACAATGGTTCGCTGAGGTGCCAGCTCAGATTGGCATTCAGCATATGACGGGGGGTGCTGACCAAGGGAAGTCCCCGGTTCGAACCACTTTTTACCTCACTGTCAGTAAAGGTATAGTTTGCCGTCAGCGACCAGTCCTCGGCAAAAGTTAAGCGGCCCGCCAGCTCAACGCCACGAGTTTCTGAAGTATCGACATTGGAAGCTTGCCGGAAAGTGACATAACCTAAATCGGCCCAGCCCTCACCAACATCGACACAGGCTTCGCCAGCCCCGGCAACTTCACAGTTTGGCAGGCTGTCCTGCGTGATGATTTTGTCTTTGAAATCGTTGTAAAACAGTGTGATGTTGCCGCTAAAACGCTCGCTACCGGTGAAATAAGCAGCTACCTCGTAGTTGATACTGGTTTCCGGTTGCAAGTCCGGTGTGCCCACAAAGGGACTGGTGCCCTGCCCGCCAAAGCCGGTGATACCAGAGAATAATTGCTCCGGGCGCGGTGTTTTGTAACCGGTGCTGATGCCACCTTTCAGCGTCCAGTTGCTAAGGCCACGCCAGTTCAGATAGGCCCGTGGGCTTAACTGGCTACCAAAAATATTGTGATGATCATAACGGGCGCCCAGGGTTGCCGTGAGATCGGCATTTAGATCGATGCTGTCTTCGGCAAAAAATGCCCATTGGCGGTGGGTTGCGACAGTGCCTTCCCGCAAGCCATCGCCATACATGCCAAACACACCATCTTCCATATCGGCATTAAAGTACTGGGCTCCAACCACAAAGAAATGATGCTGCCACTGCGACTCCAGCTTGGTATCGACAATCAGATTGTCGATTTTCAGCGTACGCAGTGGCCGCGGTAGAAAGTCCTGCTCCAGCTGCATACGGATGGCGTCGGTTAACACCGGAACATTTACCCCTTGAGCTTCCCTGGCCTGATCCCAGATGGCCTGCACCTGCAAGCGCTCCTGTACCGTCAATGGCAAAGAGCGACCAAAGTTCTCGCTGCGACTTTTGGTAAGGGCGCTTTGCCAATGACCAAAATCAAATCGTCCCTGGTGGCTGAGCACAAACTGCTCGCGCTCTACCCGCTGATAGGGCGTGTAACCTACCCTCGGCATCACAATGCCGCCACTCGCCCGCCACAGGCTTTCTGGCGCATCCAGAGTACCAGTCTGGCCCTCACGGTTGTCATAGCGTTGCTTGGAAATATCGTATTCGAAAGCCAGATCCTGCTGCTCGCTCAAGGCATAGTTCAGCGTCAAACCAGCATTCCAATTCTTTGCTGCCACAATTTTGCGATCGCCAAAATTGCCCTGTTCCGACCAGGTACTGCCATCCGGCAAGGGCAACTCCGTCTGATAACTTGGGTCGCTGTCATCACGGGCAAACACACCGGCCCGCAATTGATACACCAGCCCCTCGAAACCAGCAGGGCCGCTTAAAAAGAAATCCAGCTTCTTATCATCGCCATACTGGCTGTCTTGCTGCCAGTTGTAGCTGGCGGTGATGCTGCCATGGGTGCTATCCAGATGACGACGGGTGATGATGTTGATCACCCCACCAATGGCATCGGCACCATACAGCGTCGACATAGGGCCACGCACCACTTCAATCCGCTCAATGGCGGCCAGTGGAGGCATGTACATAAATTGGCTGTTACCAAAGTTATTCGGGCCGATGTTGCCAATATCACTTTGACGCCGGCCGTTGATCAGCACCAGAGTATAATCGGATGGTAAACCGCGCATGGTGACGCTGATGTTGCCGTTTTTATCCTGGCCACTGCCCACATCAATGCCTTCAATATCGCGCAGTGCATCCGCCAGACTGCTGAAAGGCTTGGCCGTTAACTCCTCCCGCGTCACCACAGTCACACTGGCTGGTGCATCAATCAGTTTCTGCTCAAAACCGGATGCCGTAATCACAATGACTTCACCATCGTACTCCGGCATGTCCATGGTCACGCCGGCGAAGACCGGCAGGTGTAGTGCAGATACGACAAGGGCAGCAACAGCGCTGCGGCGGAAGGTTTTCATTCGTCTCTCCTGTTGTTGTAGGCGGTGCCACCAAAGGGACACCGAAAGCGCGACGAAATGATAATGATTCTTACTATTAAGATCAACAGCAAATGATAACTATTATCAAGTAAGGGAGGCGAAAGCTGCAATAGCGACAATCCGGGGACTAAAAAACCCGACGCGAAGGTCGGGTTCTGGGCAGAGCATCTGCCGGGTCTAAAAGAGCCCGGCGGGACGCAATTAGAAGCGGTAGCGGAAACCCAGTTCGAAGGAGCGCTCCGGCCCAACGTAGATGCCCTGACGCAAGCCGGCAATGTACTGCTTGTCGGTCAAGTTTTTCACCGCACCAAAAAGTACAAACTCGTTGGACAAACGGTACTGCGCCGTCAAGTCCAGCACCGTATAGGATGGCAGCAGACCGCCCCAAATCCCGCCGGCGGCATCGGTTGGCAACTCAGTCTGGTTGGTCGGATCGCCGTATTGCTCACCACGGTGGTGGGCTGTCAGTGCCAGTGTCAATTGGTCGGCACTGTAATTCAGGCCCAGATTAGCCATAAATTTTGGTGCATAGGGCAGACGGTTGCCTTGATGTTCACCAGTTTTGAATTTGGAGGTTGGGATCCAGGTGGCATTGGTGTCCAGGCTAAAACCTGCCCCGAAATCATAAGCCAGTGCGAACTCCATGCCTTTGTGCTCTGTTTTGCCGGCATTGGACTGCGACAGGTTCGGATCGGTATTGCCTGTTACGACCTGATTGCTGAAGTCCATGGCAAACGCGGCCACTTCAAACGCCAGCGCGCCCTGACTGCCCCGGATACCCACTTCATAGTTGGTGGAGCGTTCACCGTCCAGGTTTTGATCTTTCAGGCCATCCAGAGCAACCCCATTGGTTGCCGGCGAGAAGGCGCGATAAACACCACCATAAAACTGCACAGCCGATGTCATTTCATAAGTGAAGCCAATGCCTGGTAAAACTTCGGTATTGCTGGTTTTGGCGGCGCTGTTATTCGAGGTGAGCACCACGCGCTCTTGCTCGTAGGATTCAACACGCACCCCGGGGGTGACAGCCAGCTGATCGGTCAGTTCAATTCGACTTTGCACATAGCCTGCAAGGCTGTCGGCTGTGTCGATGCGGTGACGATCATTAGGACCCGTTCTGTCCTGGGCACGGGTGGCGCGAATACGGGTATCATTCCCTTCTTCCCGCATCAAGCGCAATCCCAGCTCGGTATCCGCATGCATCCCGCCCAGCTGATGCGCAAAGCCCAAACGCGTTTCAATGCCAAAACGTTCAAAACTGCGGTTATTGCCGGTTAAATCGTCGGTGTATATCCAACGCCCTGCTTCATTGGAGGCGGCGGTATCGACGTTGTAGCGCCAGTAGTCTCGACTGACATCACTCCAGTACACCAATGTTTTCAGGGTGGCACTATCGTTGATTGTCCATTCGTGGTTCAGATCAAAGGCTTTGCGATCTTGCAAGTACCAATCGTCCGGTGCCGGGTTGTAACGCTCACCGGCCAGGTAATCGTTCAACAACAGGCCACGGTAGGAGATATTGGCATCGTTCTCGTGGTAAGAAAACTTCACGCCCACCCGCTGATTGGCGCCAATGGCGGTACCAGCTTTCACCATCACATCGCTCATGGCGTAGCCTTTGTCCATAAAGCCGTCGCTTTTGGCATGGGTAGCAACCACGCCGGCGTAAGCATCACCCGAGGCATTCTTGCCACCAGCTTCAATGCTGGCTTCCCGCAGATTGAAAGAGCCAACCCGGCCAGAGAGCTGCACCCCATCGTCCGGTGTTTTGGTGATGTAGTTGACCACGCCACCGATGGTGGATGGACCATAGCGCAGCGACGCAGAGCCTTTTAAGATTTCAACGCCTTCCATCCGCTGAATGCGTGGGTTGAAGTAGCGATCATTGCCGATAAAAAGACCTGGTGCCACCGGTACGCCATCTTCCAGCACCAAAGACTTGGATTCACTGGCCGACAAACCACGCAAGCCAAAGTTGGCGACAATGGAGGTTTCTTCTTCGCCTTTGATGTTGATGCCAGGGACCCGACGCAACACATCTTCCGTTGAAAGAGGCTGAATCGCATCAATCTGTTCCAGATTGATTAAATGCACCGTACCGGTTTCAATATGAGCATGGCTTAGCTGATTCCCCCGCACCCGAATCACTTCAATACGCGGTGCTGAGGATTGCTGCGCACCATCATCGTCAGCTGCATCCATCAGCTCACCAGCCACAGCGGTAAGTGGCAATGCAGCCATAGCCAGTGCCAATGCCAGTTTATTTGGCGCGAAGTTTGTTCGTACAGACATGATACTACCCCTTAACAAGATTGATTCGATTCAGTCGGTTGCGCTGCAATCTTAGGTTGCTCTTAATTATTGGGGTGAGATATTAATTGCTAATGATAATGATTGTCAATTGAATTGTTATGTTGTTTTCTTTTAGAGTTCTTTCACCTTAAGTGGCTGTCACCTTACAACCACCGGCAAGATTAGCTCTAATAGCACACCCCGCATTAGCTGGGTGTGCCATAGAGTTGCTCGGCCCGCTGAAACAAAATCCAGCTGGTCAGAATGTACTTATCCTGGGATACCGGAATGCAGCCTCGGTGGGTGTGGGTAAAGTAGGCCGGCGCTATCACCATGCGGCCGGTTTTAGGCTGAATGGCTTTGTTCTGGTAGTAAAACTCGGTCTGGCCGCCTTCATCGACATCGTTCAGGTAGAACATAAACAGCAGCGCCCGGTGCAAGGCTTCGTTGTGCGGCGGTTGCGGGTACACTTCCGAGTGCCAGTAGTTGTAGTTGCCTTTGCCGGCATCGTACTTTTGCATTTGCACGGCGCCGATACGAAACAAAGCACGCATGTAATCGGCCACCTTGTCGCTGCCAAACTCCATAAAGTTGTCGTGGGTCAATGCCACCGGCTGGCCGGTTTGCGGATGTCGAATGGTGAGGGCGATGGGGCCAATCAGTGCAAAGTGATGCTTACGAAAGTACTGCTCAGCGCACTGGGCGGTCGCTTCCACAATGGTTGCCAACTGCTGCTGATAATCGGCATGATCGTTTAAATACAGATCGGTGCTGATTTTTTTGCTGGTATCCACCCCGCCGCCGGTACGGCCGGGCTGGCGATGGCTGCTTTGTTCAAAGTCGGCAATCAGCTGTTGGCAAAAGGCCGGGCTTAGCGCATCATCGTACACCTCAATAAAGT
>JAFIFR010000147.1 GCA_020831935.1 Alkalimonas sp. | reverse complement strand
GCGTTGCAGGATATTTCTTTTATCAAAGAAAGCCAGCAAAAAATGGAGCAGTTGGCTTATTTTGATGTGCTGACAGGCCTGGCCAACCGGGGTTATTTTAGAGAGCAATTGCGAAAGGCGCTGGCGATGTCGCAGCGCGGCCACTATGCCTTCGCGCTGCTTTACTTTGATTTGGACGAGTTTAAGCTGATTAACGACACTTTAGGGCATGATGCCGGTGATGAGTTATTGAAAGAAGTTGCCAGGCGTTTGACCAGTCGGTTGCGGGATGAAGACACCATAGCGCGCTTGGGTGGTGATGAGTTTGCAGTTATTTTAAGTGGTGTGGACAGCCGGCAGCAAGCTGCACTGATTGCTGAAAACTTGCAACACTCGTTCTCGATGCCAGTAAAGCTTGCTTCTCAGGAAGTTGCCATTAGTGCCAGCATCGGCATTACCATGGCGCCGGAGGATGCCGGTGAAGAGGAGCTGTTGCTAAAGCACGCCGATTTGGCGATGTACGAAGCCAAAGCCCGGGGAAAAAATACCTTTCATTTCTTTAGTCAGGATTTAAACGAGGCGGCCAAAGAGCGGTTGGAGCTGGAAAGTCAGTTGCGTGAAGCCATTCGTGAGCATCAGTTTATGCTGTACTACCAACCCAAAATTGATTTGACCACTCAGCGCGTGGTTGGTTACGAAGCACTGCTACGCTGGCTTCGACCAAACAATACCTTGGTGCCTCCGGCGCGTTTTATTCCGGTTGCTGAAAGCACAGGGCTTATTGTGCAGATTGGCGAGTGGGTGCTGTGGGAGGGTTGCCGCTTTTTGGCTCGACAGCGCAGTCGTGGCTTGAATGTGGATCTGTCCATCAACCTGTCGGTACGTCAGTTTAAAGACAATAGTCTGGCTGAAACCGTAGAGCGGGTATTGCAGCGAACCGGCGTTGAGCCTGAACGTATTATCTTTGAAATTACCGAAAGCATGTTGATGGGTGATACCGATGCGGCTATTCATCAATTAAATCAGTTGAAAAAGCTAGGGGTCTCTTTATCTATCGATGATTTTGGTACAGGCTATTCATCCTTAAGCTATTTAAAACGCTTCCCGGTGGATGAGCTAAAGATCGATCGTTCCTTTGTGCAGGATATACCAGACGATCAGAACGATAAGGATATTGTGTCCGCCATTATCGCCATGGCTCAGCAAATGAATTTGCGGGTGGTCGCCGAAGGCGTTGAAACCTCCGAGCAGGTTGCGTTTTTAAAACAACATCAATGCGCTCTGGTGCAGGGCTATTACTTTAGCATGCCACTGGCCGAGCAAGAGTTGAGTCAGTTGCACTACACAATTAATTGATGCCAACATCAGGAACACGAACATGATTAAACAGCTTCCTCGGGTGGGGGTGGTTGCCATTGCATTGGCATCGCCTGTTCTTTATGCTGCCCAAACGACGCCGGAGTTGGGGATCCGGGACAAGACCCCCAACCTGATTGCTTTAACCCATGCCACCGTCACGACAGAACCAGGCAAAACCATTGAAAATGCCACCGTGCTTATCCGCAATGGCGTCATTGAATCGGTTCGGGCATCAGGACCCGTTCCGGCTGGTTATCAGCAGCAGGATATGAGTGGCCACTACATTTATGCCGGTTTTATCGACCCTTTTACCCAGTATGGGGTAGAGCAGGCAAAAGCGGGGGCGGGGTTTCGTTTTGGTGAGCCGCCACAATACGACAACGAGCGCCGTGGTGGCAATGCTAGTAATGCAGCGATTCACGCCGAGCGTCGCTGGGCCGATGATTTTAAGCCTGATGCCCGACAAGCTAAACCATTGCTGGAGCAAGGCTTTACTACGGTGCAGTCCGCCAGGCACGATGGCATCTTTCGAGGCACCGGTGTGGTGGCATCGTTAAAAGACGGTCTGGCCAATGAGATGGTGCTAAAAGCGACCGGGCAGCACTTTATGTCGTTCAGTAAAGGCAGTTCAACGCAAAGCTATCCTTCCTCCCTGATGGGCAGTATCGCACTGATCCGACAGACTTTGTCGGATACCGACTGGTATCAGCAAGCTTACGGCAAAACGGATTTGCGCTTTCACAGTCAGCCGGTTGAGTACAATGCTGCTTTGGCGGCTTTAGCCAACCTTCCCGACCAGGGCATCTTGTTTGAAACCAGCGACGAACAGTCTTTGCTTCGAGCGCATCGTTTATTGGCTGAGTTTGGTATAGAGCGGGTGGCGATGCTGGGCTCTGGCCATGAATACAGCCGATTGGAGCAAATCAAAGCCAGCAATCGAACTCTGGTGTTGCCATTGAACTTTCCGGCAGCGCCCGATGTGCATTACGCCGATGCGCAGCTGGATGTCAGCCTGGCCGATTTACGGCATTGGGAACGGGCACCAGCCAACCCGGCTGCAGTAGCAGGCGCCGGTATTCGTTTTGCGCTGACCAGTCATGGTCTGGAGCAGAAAAAAGATTTTTGGCCTAACTTAAGGCGGGCTATCGGTCATGGCTTGACCGAGCAGCAGGCTCTGGCTGCCTTAACTACAGTGCCTGCTGAGTTGTTAGGTTTGAATGCCCAGCTAGGCAAAGTGCAAGCTGGGTATCAGGCCGATCTGGTGGTAAGCCGCGGCAATCTGTTTGCCGATGGTGAAATTGTTGCGACCTGGTTACGTGGTCAACCGGTTCGGCATCAGGTCGAGGCTGCTGATTTGACGGGGCGTTATCCGATCTCTATTGAAGGCCAGAGTGCAGAGCTCCATCTGACTGGACGGCCAGGTCGGCTGCAAGGTGAGTTTCGGGTCGGTGAACAGCGCATTAAGCTGGAGCATCTTCAGCAGCAAGGGCCGCAACTGCAGTTTAGCTTGCCATTGCAAGACTGGTTGGGCCGTGCCGAAGTGCTGCAGTTTAGCGGCATGGTTGCCGACTCAGTGCTGAGTGGTCATTGGCTAAAAGCCGACGGCCAGCGCCAGGCGGTGCAAACGCAGCGGCACGCATTGCCTGTTGATGGGTCGAAAGAAGCAGCAGCACCCGCACCTTTGCTGTCGCAGTTAACCTTTCCGAACCGCGCTTTTGGTGTCACTGAGTTGCCGCGCCAGCAAAACTTGCACATTCAAAACGCCACCATCTGGACAGCGGCCGATGCCGGTGTTCTGACCGAAACCGACATTCTGGTGCGTGATGGCCGTATTCACCGGATTGGTCAGGGGCTGTCAACGCCGCGTGGCTATACGCTGATCGATGCGACCGGCATGCATCTGACCCCCGGCATCATTGATGAGCATTCGCATATTGCTACTGCCCAGGGCGTCAATGAAGGCTCGCATGCCAATACCGCTGAAGTGCGGCTTGGGGATGTGGTCAACCCGGATGACATCAATATTTACCGTGGCCTTGCTGGTGGTGTCACCGCGGTGCAGCTGCTGCATGGCAGTGCCAACCCCATTGGTGGTCAGGCACAGATCCTGCGGCTGCGCTGGGGCCAGGATGCCGAGGGCATGAAATTTGAAAATGCCCCACCCAGCATCAAATTTGCCTTGGGTGAAAATGTGAAGCAGTCCAACTGGGGGGCTCAGTTCTCGACCCGTTACCCGCAAACCCGAATTGGGGTAGAGACCTTTATCCGCGATCAATTCCAGGCCGCCAAAGAGTACCAGGCCAGCTGGAAGGCCTATCAGGGGTTATCGCGCCGTGACCGGGCCAAAGTGGTGCCACCACGCCGTGATTACCAGCTGGAAACTCTGGTGCAAATCTTAAATGGCGAGCGTCATATTCATACCCACTCTTACGTTGCATCCGAGATTTTGATGCTGCTGGAATTGGCTGAAGATATGGGCTTTCACATCCAAACCTTTACCCACATTCTGGAAGGGTACAAAGTCGCTTCTGAGATGAAAGCGCACGGTGCGACTGTCTCTTCTTTCGCCGACTGGTGGGGATTTAAGATGGAGGTCAATGACGCCATTCCGACCAATACCTGCCTGATGCATGAGCAGGGACTGAATGTCAGCGTGAACTCGGACGACCCGGGGCTGTTGCGCCGTTTGAATCAAGAAGCGGCTAAATCGGTGATGTACTGTGGTATGGATGAACATGAGGCTCTTAAAATGGTCACCATCAACCCGGCGATCCAATTAAAAATTGACGATAAGGTGGGCTCCATTGAAGTCGGTAAAGAAGCGGACTTTGTGTTGTGGGATGGGCATCCGTTGTCTGTGTACAGTCAGGTGCAGCAAACCTGGATCCAGGGTGCGCGCTACTTTGATCGTGCTGCCGATCTGGCCATGCGAGAGCAGCTGCAGCAAGAGCGTTACCAATTGATCCAGAAAGTTCTGACCGCCGGCGAGTCGGCAAGGCAAGGCAGTCAGCAAGGCTATAAGGATGAAGATCCGATCTGGCACTGCGATGATCACCATGACTGGTTGCAGATCCGCTTTGGCCATCAACACTTTCACCAGCATGGCCATCACCATGGAGGAGCACACTAATGAAGCAGCTAACTTTCGGTGTTAAATGGATGATACCCATGCTCATGATGCTGCTGGCGCCTTGGGTACTGGCAGTAAACCCGGTGCCAGGTGCAGAGCAGCAGCAGCCTATTTTGTTGCAAAATGCTCTGGTGCATACGGTGGTGGATGCGACGCCTGCTGTGCAGGATGTGTTGTTGGTGGATGGCAAAATCGCTGCGGTAGGACGTAATTTATCGCTGCCGCCAAACACCCAAACCAAGGACCTCACTGGTAAACATTTGTACCCGGGGTTGCTGGCGCTGATAAACCAGCTGGGGTTGATTGAAGTGGAGGCCGTAAGGGCGACTCGCGATGATCGTGAAGTCACCCCGACCAACCCGGATTTGCGGGTCGAAGTGGCCTTTAATGCGGACTCCGTCGTTATTCCAACCATTCGCAGCAATGGCTTTACTCACAGCTTGATTTACCCTTCAGGCTCGATGATCACCGGTCGCTCAGCTTTGATGCAACTGGATGGCTGGAACTGGCAAGATGCGCTGGTGCAATCGGAGGTGGGGCTGCATGTGAACTGGCCATCGATGAGCATTCAGCGTGGCTGGCGCAGCAGCCAAAGCCCGGAGCAGCAGCGTGAACAACAGCAGCAGCAATTGCAGCAATTGCATCATTACTTTGAGCAGGCGCATGCCTACTATCAGGCTGAACAAGCCGGCTTGAACCGTGGTCTGGACTCGCGCTGGCACCGGATGATGCCTTTTTTCAGCGGCGAGCTACCGCTCTTTGTCCATGCCGATGACCTGCGGCAAATACGCCAGGCGATGCTGCTGGCTGAGCGCTATCAAGCCAGGCTGGTGATTGTCGGTGGACGTGATAGCTGGCGCATGGCCGATGAACTGGCTGCGGCTTCGGTCGATGTGATCTACACTGCTCCGTTCGGTTTACCAAGCCGTGGTGATGAAGCCTACGACCAGGCCTTTGCCGCCCCCGGCATCCTGCGCGATGCTGGTGTCCGTATTGCGCTATCGTTGGATGGCTTCTGGGACACCCGCAATCTGGTCTTTGCGACCGGCCATGTTACCCGCTATGGCTTAAGTGCCGAAGATGCATTAAAAGCCCTGACTTTGGATGCCGCAGCTATTGCCGGGGTTGCCGATCGGCTGGGCTCGATAGAGGTAGGTAAAAGTGCCACCCTGGTGGTCTCAGACGGGGATATCTTTGATTACCTTGGGCATCAG
>JAFIFR010000146.1 GCA_020831935.1 Alkalimonas sp. | reverse complement strand
GTGCCATACTAAATCCTAGAAAAATCAACATTGGTTTGACATGACGCAAACAGACTTGGTTTTTTCCGCGCATCAACTGACCCGCCACTACCAAATGGGCGATGTGCTGATCCAGGCACTGCGAGGCGTAGATCTGAACCTGTACCGCGGCGAATTTGTGGTGCTGCTGGGCGCTTCCGGCTCGGGCAAATCCACTCTGCTCAATATTCTGGGCGGGCTGGACAGCGCCAGCTCTGGCGAATTGCGCTATGGCGATACCGTACTCAGCCAGGCCAACGATAAGGCCCTGACCCGCTACCGCCGAGAGCAGGTCGGCTTTGTGTTTCAGTTTTACAACTTAATTCCAAGCTTGACTGCCCTTGAAAATGTTGCCCTGGTTACCGACATCTGCCCGGGCGCAATGACGCCGGCCGAGGCTCTGGCGCTGGTGGACTTGAGTGAGCGATCTGATCACTTCCCATCCCAACTCTCCGGTGGCGAGCAGCAACGGGTCGCCATTGCCCGCGCCATTGCCAAAAAGCCAAGGGTGTTGCTGTGCGATGAACCTACCGGCGCACTGGATTCGAAAACCGGCAGCAAGGTGATGGCGGTGTTGCATCAAATCAATCAGCAGCTCGGCACCACCACCTTGGTGATCACCCACAACGAAGTCATCGCCGACATGGCCGATCGGGTGATACGGTTAAAAGACGGCCAGATTGTCGACATAACGCGCAATGAAGCGCCCAAATCTGCGGCCGAGCTGCGTTGGTAATGCAGGCCCTGCAACGCAAACTCTGGCGCGATCTGCTGGCCATGAAGGGCCAGATAGCCGCCATTGCTGCGGTCATCGGCGCCGGTGTCATGGTGCTGTTTTTGTCCGTCACCACCCTGGATATGCTGCAGCGCGCCAAGCTCAATTTTTATCAGCAAAGCCACTTTGCCGATGTCTTCGTTGAGCTGACGCGCGCGCCCGAGCACCGACTGGCCCAGCTGCAGCAACTGGATGGCGTGCATCAGGTGCAAAGCTCGGTGCGGGCACCGGTGCGGCTGGAAGTTACCGGCTTTAACGAGCCAATCCGCGGGCTGATGCTGTCGCTGCCCGAACAAGGCTTGCCTTTGTTGAATCAACCCCTGCTTCGCCAGGGCAGACTGCCCGAAGCAGCCGATGAAGTCGCCATTAGCGAGCCCTTTGCCAAAGCCCATCAGCTGCAACCGGGCGATCAACTAAGCGCCATCATTCAGGGCCGGTTGCAACGGCTTCGGATCAGCGCCATCGTGCTGTCACCGGAGTTTATTTACCAGCTGGGTCCGGCCGACTTGCTGCCCGACTACCAGCGTTTTGGCATACTTTGGATGCCGCGGCGGGCACTGGCCCATGCTTTTTTAATGGATGGTGCTTTTAATCATCTGAGTGTCAGCCTGCAGCGCGGGGCCAACCCACTGCAGGTGCTGGATGAGCTGGATCTGCTGCTGGCTCCCTACGGCAGCCGCGGCAGTTACCTGCGCAGCGAGCAAAGCTCACACCGCTTTTTAACCGAAGAGCTCGAACAACTGCAAGTGATGGCGGTATTTTTGCCAACCTTGTTTTTGGGCGTTGCCGCTTTTTTGCTCAATGTGCTGATTGGACGCCTGGTACGCAATCAGTTGCAACAGATTGCCGTGCTTAAAGCCTTTGGCTACAGCCATTGGGCCTTGCTGCTGCATTACCTGCAATTGGCTGCCTGCATTGTGGTGCTGGGCGTGCTGGTGGGCATTGGCCTTGGGCTTTGGGCAGCCAATGGCCTGGCAGAGCTGTACAGTCGCTACTTTCATTTTCCCGAGCTGGAACTTCGGGTGCAGCTGCAGCATCTGGCGCTGGCCTTACTGGTGGCGCTGGCCGCAGCGGTACTCGGGGTGTTCAATGTGTTGCGACTGGTAGCCAGATTGCAGCCGGCTCAGGCGATGCGCCCTCCGGCACCCCCACGTTTTCGGCGCAACCGGCTGCAAGCCTGGCTGCTCGGTCCCTGGCTCGGTCAACTGAACCGGATCATTGTCCGCAACCTCTGGCGTCATCCACTGCGAAGCCTGTTGTCGGTGCTGGGGATTGCGCTGTCTTCGGCCTTGCTGCTGGTCGGTAGCTTTCAGTTTCATGCCTTGCATGCCTTGCTGGATATTCAGTACCGTCAGATCCTGCAGATGGATACCCAACTGGTCTTTACCGAGGCGACACCTGAGCGGGTATTGGCGGAGCTGCGGGCAGAGCCAGCTGTTTTGGCGGTAGAGGGGTTTCGCCTGGTGCCGGTACGCTTGCACCATCAGCGCAGCAGCTACCGCACCGTGATCCAGGGTATGGAGGCCGAGCCACAGCTGCGACGATTGCTCGATGCAGAGTTCAACCCAATCACTCTGCCACCCGAAGGACTGGTGCTCACCCGCTATTTGGCCGAATACCTGAGCGCCCAGGTTGGCGATGTGCTGGACGTCGAGTTGATGGAAGGTGCCAACAAGCGGCTGGCCATCACACTCGCGACTGTGGTCGATGAGCCAGTTGGGGTTAGCGGCTACATGGAGCGCCGGGCGCTGAATCGCCTGCTGCAGGAGGGGGCTGCGCTGTCGGGTGTCTGGCTGTTGACCGATCCGGCCAAGCGCCATGATTTGCAGCAGCGACTGCAGCGCCAGCCCAACCTGGCCGGTATCAGTGCAATGAGCGACATTGAAAGCCAGCTGCGCGATTACATTCAGGATACCCTGCTTGGCATGATGGCCATTCTGGTGTTGATGGCCGCTTCCATTACCTTTGCGGTGATCTACAACAATGCCCGCATCGCTTTGGCGGAGCGCTCACGCGAGCTCGCCACCTTGCGGGTTCTCGGATTTGAGCGCTATCAGGTCGGCTGGGTGCTGGCCGGTGAGGTTTTGCTGCTGACCCTGCTGGCCATTCCGCTCGGTTGGTTGCTGGGCACCGGCTTTGCCTGGTCGTTGCATCAGGCGCTTAGCATGGATTTGTTCCGGCTGCCTTTTGTGCTGAAACCATCCAGTTACGCGCTGGCGACCCTTGGGGTCCTGCTGGCTACCTTGCTGTCATTGAGCCTGATGCTAAAACGCTTTGCCAGACTTGATATGATTACCGCCTTAAAAACGGAGTAATGCCATGAACAAACCCATTCAACGCAGCCTGTGGACGGTGCTGGCCCTGGGCCTGCTGCTGGTGCTGTTCTGGGCGCTGCGACCTGCCCCGATGCAGGTGCGCATCAGCCCGGTGCAGCAAGGCTACTTTGCCGAAACCATTGAGGACGAGGGCCGTACCCGCCTGCGGGAAACTTACAGCATATCGGCCCCCATTGATGGCTATCTGCATCGGGTGGTGCTGGAGCCGGGAGACAGTGTGCAAGCCGGCCAGGTGTTGTTTTCATTAGAACCCGCCCCAGCCCCGGCGCTGGATGCACGCAGTCTGGAGCAAGCCCGTGAGCAGGTATCGGCGGCCCAGGCACGCCTGCTGGCAGCCAAAGCCAGCCTTGACAGCAGCTTGCAAGAGCGCCGTTACGCTGAGCAAGAGTATCAGCGCCATCAGGGCCTGCAGCAACAAGGTGTGATTTCCGCCACCCAGCTTGACCGGCTTCGTCATGACTGGCAACGGGCACAAGCGGCTGAGCGGGTGGCGACCGCCGCCGTGGAAGTGGCCCGCTACGAAGTGGAAAATGCCCGCGCTGTGCTGGCCATTACCGATGGCAGTCGCAGCGGTGAAGAACGCCTGCTCAAGGTACTGGCACCGGTCAACGGCCTGGTGCTGCAGCGTCAGCGCTGCTGTGAAGGCGTCATTATGGCCGGAGCCCCGGTGCTGACCTTAGGCGATCTGAACCAGCTGGAAGTGCAAGTGGACTTGCTATCGGCCGATGCGGTGCGGGTGAGGCCAGGCATGCCGGTCGAGCTGGAGCGCTGGGGCGGCGACACCACCCTGCAGGGCCTGGTGCGTCGGGTGGAACCGGCCGGCTTTACTCGGGTCTCGGCGCTCGGTGTCGACGAGCAGCGGGTGCCGGTGCTGGTAAGCATTGAATCAGAAGCTGAACTCTGGCAACAACTTGGCGAGGGCTACCGGGTTGAAGCCCGCTTTTTACTCTGGCAACAGCACGATGCCATCAGCATACCAAGCAGTGCACTCTTTCGTGAGCAGTATCAGGGCGAAAGCCGCTGGGCTGTTTTTGTCGTTGCCAATGGCAAAGCCAGGCTGCGCTGGGTGACGCCGGGGCGACGCAGTGGCCTTAGCACACAGATTGAAACGGGACTCACTGCCGGTGAAAAGATCATTACCCACCCACCGGCCAGTTTGCACGATGGGGATGCTGTGCGTTGGTGATACGGGTTGTTGGCAATAAGAGGCGTTGCTAAGGCCCTTGCGCCAGATCAAGGCGCAGCCCGCAAAACAAGCTACACTGGGTAGGATCGTCAGCGTAAACCAGAGCGGAGGAGATGCCATGCCCTTGCAACAACTGAAACAGGAATTGCTGCAACGAAAAATGAAGCTGGAGCGCCAAATTGCCGCCATCGAGCATGATTTTCGTCAGGGCCGCAGTTCCGATTTGGCCGAGCAAGCGCAAGAGCGGGAGAATGACGACGTTCTGAATGCTCTGGAGCACAAAGCCGAGCAGGAGCTGCAACACATCAACCGGGCCTTGACCCGGATGGAGCAAGGCAGCTACGACCGCTGCTCGGTGTGCCAGGAAGTCATCGCCATCGAGCGCCTTAGCGCCATCCCTTACACCACCCTGTGCATCGAGTGCGCGAATCGGCAAAGCCAATAGCTTGCGGCTCAGTCAAGCTGAGCCGTGCCTTTCAGAGGGATCTTGATGTACGCCATGCCATTGCCTTCTTTTGATGGCAACTGCCCCCCGCGGATATTCACCTGCACCGATGGATAAAGCAGCCGCGGCACGGCCAGAGTGGCATCGCGCGCCGTGCGCTTTTGCACAAAGTCCTGCTGCTGTGTTTTTGCCGCAACATGGATATTTTGCTGCTTTTGCTCCCCCACCGTGGTTTTGTAACGCAATTCACGACCATTGGGCTGGTAATCGTGACACATGTACATCGGAGTCTCATCCGGCAATTGATACAGCCGCTGAATGGACTGATAGAGCACAGCTGCATCGCCACCTGGAAAATCGCAACGTGCCGTGCCTGCATCCGGCATAAACAAGGAGTCACCCACAAAAAGATGACCGGCTATCAGATAGCTGACGCTGTCGTTGGTGTGCCCCGGTGTGTTGATCACCCGCCCGGTCAGAGCGCCAATCTGAAACGTCTCATCGTCATGAAACAGATGATCAAAACAGTCGCCCTTGGCAGTCAGCTCTTCATCGCCGATATTAAACACCACCTTAAAAGTCTGCTGCACCTTGCGAATGCCTTCACCAATGCCAACCCGGGCGCCGGTTTTTTGCCGCAGGTAATGCGCAGCGGATAAATGATCGGCATGGGCATGGGTTTCTAAAATCCATTGCAAGGTCAGTTGGTGCTGATTCAGATAAGCAAGCACCTGATCGGCACTGCGGGTATCCACTGCGCCGGCAGCGGCATCGTAATCGAGCACAGGATCAATCAATGCCGCCACTTTACTGCTCTCGTCCACCAGCAAATAGCTGAAAGTACTGCTATCGTTATCAAAAAACATTTCAATGTGCATTGGCTGCTGTTGCGTAGTCATCGGGGCACCTCTTTTAAATTAGATTTCACTAAATA
>JAFIFR010000002.1 GCA_020831935.1 Alkalimonas sp. | reverse complement strand
TTTTTTACAAGGAATCGGTCATGCAAAGCGTCCGGCTTTTGCCCCTGATAAGTCTTTTCGGCTTGCTGAGCTGCAGCAGTGCTGCCAACGAAAAAACCATCGAACGCACACTGGATGCCAGTGCATTGCAGCAGCTGGTGCTGGAGGTTGGCGTGGGTCAGGTCAATCTGCACAGCAGCGACAGCGACCAGTTGGAAATAACGGTCAAACTGCGTGGTGAGCGGCGTTGGTGGTTTTTCAGCCACAAGGTGGGCGATGTTGAGTTGCAACCGGAGCAGCGCAATGGCGAACTTCGGCTCAGTATCCCGAAAGACAATACCCATCAGCAGTGGCAACTGCGGATCCCGGCGCATCTTTCGGTCCACACCGACCTGGGGGTTGGCCAGGTGTACCTGCATCACTGGCAGAGTCCACTGCAGGTGGATGTTGGCGTTGGTCAAATCAATGGCAGCCTGAACAGCAGCCGGTACCAACAGATTGAGTTGGCGGTTGGGGTTGGCAATGTCGGCTTGAGTAATGCCAACGGCAGCATGCAGTCGGAACGTCACCTGGTTGGCGGTACCCTGAACTGGTCCGGTTCGGGGCAAGCTGTGCTCAAAGCCAATCTTGGGGTTGGCGACATCAGCCTGAGCCATCAGCCCTGATTTTTGCTGAGCAGAATGAAAAGCACGCTTTTCACTTTGTTTACGGCCGGACATCGGGTAGTATTTGGCTATCCAGACGTATAAAAATATAAGTGCATCCGAGCAAATTATGAAGCCCATTCAACGCTCCTCCAAACTTGAAGGTGTTTGTTACGATATCCGCGGTCCGGTGGCGCAAGAAGCCAAACGGATGGAAGAAGAAGGCCACCGCATACTAAAACTGAATATCGGCAACCCGGCCCCTTTTGGCTTTGAAGCCCCGGACGAAATTTTAAAGCATGTTATTCACAACCTGCCAACGGCTCAGGGCTATTCCGACTCTCAGGGCATTTACCCGGCCCGGGTCGCAGTAGCGCAGTATTACCAGCAACGCGGCATTCGCGGTGCCGATGCCGACGATGTCTTTATTGGCAATGGCGTTTCCGAACTTATTTTAATGGCACTGCAAGGCTTGCTGAACAACGACGACGAGGTGCTGATCCCCTCCCCCGATTACCCACTCTGGACAGCGGCTGTCAATCTGGCCGGAGGCAAGGCCCGGCATTACCGCTGTGATGAGCAACAGGACTGGGCACCGGATCTGGACGACATTCGCAGTAAAATCACAAAAAAAACCAAAGCATTGGTGCTGATCAACCCAAACAACCCAACCGGGGCGGTGTACAGCAATGAGGTCTTGCTGGCCTTGCTGGAAATTGCCCGCCAGCATCAACTGGTGGTGCTGAGCGATGAAATTTACGACAAAATTCTGTACGACGGCGCCAGTCACACCAGCACTGCCGCCCTCTGCGATGACTTGCTGTTGCTGACCTTTGGCGGCTTGTCGAAAAACTACCGCATTGCCGGTTTTCGGGTTGGCTGGCTGTTTATTTCCGGTGCCAAGCGCCAGGCACAGCATTACGTCGATGGGTTGCGGATCCTGGCCTCGATGCGGCTCTGTGCCAATGTGCCCTGTCAGCACGCGGTGCAAACGGCTTTGGGCGGTTACCAAAGCATCTTTGAGCTGACCAAACCCGGTGGCCGCCTGTACGAGCAAATGGATGCGGCCTGGCACCAGGTCAATCAAATTCCGGGGCTAAGCTGCACCCGCCCGAAAGGCGCCATGTATTTGTTTCCGAAAATCGACCGCCAGCAAATCAAAATCAAAGACGATGAATTGATGGTGCTGGATTTTCTGCGGCAACATAAAGTTTTGCTGGTGCATGGCCGTGCCTTTAACTGGCCGGAGCCAGATCACTTTCGCATCGTAATTTTACCGCACAAAGAACAGCTCGAGCAGGCCATTGGCCGGCTCGGGCAGTTTTTATCAGCGTATCAGCAGTAGGCCCAGCCATGACAACCAGCCCCGGCTTTCGTGAAGCTTTTGAATGGTTCACCCAGCAGCTGTCCTCGGTGGTGTTTTATGCCATTCCGGTGGCTGGCGCCGAGTTGCCGATGGTGGTGCTCTGGCTGATGGCCGGGGCCCTGTTCAGCACCTTTTATCTGGGCTTTATCAATGTGCGCGGCTTTGGTCATGCCATCCGGGTGGTCTCCGGTCGCTACAAAGACCCGAAGCAACAAGGCGACATTACTCCCTTCCAGGCACTCTCTACTGCGCTCTCCGGTACCGTGGGCACCGGCAACATTGCCGGTGTGGCGGTGGCCATTACCCTAGGCGGCCCCGGCGCGACCTTTTGGATGATTCTCGCCGGCTTGCTCGGCATGTCGCTGAAATTTGTTGAATGCACCCTGGCCGTCAAATACCGGCGTCAGGCGGCCGATGGCACCTTCTCCGGTGGCCCGATGTACTACATTGAGGCAGCCCTTGCCAAATACCGTTTGCCGCGTCTCGGCAAGGCGCTGGCGATTTTCTTTGCCATGGCCTGCGTCTTTGGCTCAGCTGGCTTTGTGCATGTCAATCAGGGCTTTGCTCAGGTGAAAGGCGTTACTGGCTTTGACAGCGCCTGGGGCTTTGGCGTCCTCTACGCCCTGTTGGTGGCGGTGGTGATTATTGGCGGCATCAAAAGCATTGCCCGGGTCACCAGCCGCTTGGTGCCCTTGATGTGTGCAATCTACTTGCTGGCGGCATTGGTGATCATCGGCAGCCAGCTGACCGCTGTGCCGGCGGCGCTGATGATCATCGTGCAAGGCGCTTTTGCGCCGGAAGCGGCCTATGGTGGCTTTATTGGCGTTTTGATTCAGGGCTTTCGGCGTGCCGCCTACTCCAATGAGGCGGGCATTGGCTCCTCCCCCATTGCCCATGCAGCGGCACAAACCCGTCAGCCGGTTTCCCAGGGCTTTGTCGCCTTGCTGGAGCCTTTTATCGATACGGTGGTGATTTGCACCATCACGGCTTTGGTGATCATCTTAACCGGCGCCTATTTGGGCAGCGATCTGGATGGTGTCCGCCTGACATCCAGCGCCTTTGCCACAGTGTTTGACTGGTTCCCGCTGGTGTTGATGGTGGCCCTGCTGCTGTTTGGCTTCTCTACCGTGATCAGCTGGTCTTACTATGGCCTCAAGTCCTGGAGCTACATTTTTGGCGACAGCGCCCGGGCCCAAAACCTGTTTAAGGTGCTGTTTTGTCTGGTCGTCTCGGTTGGCGCCGTGCCGAATATTCTGGCGGTGTTTGATTTTATCGACTCGATGATTTTCCTGATGGCGGTTCCCAACATCCTGGCAATTTACCTGCTGATGCCGGAAGTAAAACGCGATTTACGGCAGTATCTGACACAATTGCAAGAAAACCGGGCTCACTTCAAGTGAGCCCGGATTTTGGCAGAAGCATAATCCATCAACCAGACAATGGCAGCAATCACGATCACCAACATACCGACTTCGTTCCAGCGCGCTAAGCCCTGATACTGCATCAGCAAAGTGCCAATACCACCGCCGCCGACCAATCCAATCACCGTTGCCATCCGCACATTGATGTCCCAGCGGTAAATGGTATAGGACAAATAAGGCAACACAATTTGCGGCACTACCCCGTACCAGATCACCTGGATTGGATGCGCCCCTGTGGCGGTCATCGCTTCAACCGGTCCATCGGAAATCGATTCAATCTGCTCCGAGTACAACTTGGTTAAAGACGCCACAGAGTGCAGAAATAGAGCCAACATGCCGGAAAAAGGCCCAATGCCGACCCACACAGAAAAAATAATGGCCCAAACCAGCGGCTCAATCGAACGGGTCAGGTTCATCATAAAGCGAATGACGCAGTAGATGGCAAAGCTCAGTGCTGATTGCTTCATCAAATTACGAGCTGCAAAAAATGCCAGCACAAATGCAACCGGTATGGCCAGGCTGGTGGCAATAAATGCCATGTACACTGTTTCGATGGCTGCAAAAAGAGCATCTTCGAAAATGGCAAAGTTGGGGGTCAATAACGCCGAAAAAATGCGCTGGGCGCCGGCAAGGCCGGAATCGGAGAAAAACTCCCGCATCGACACCTGGGACACATGCAAGCCGGCGATAAAAGTCAGAGCGATAAAAAACACAGCCAGCCGGACACTGGCACTGCGGAAAATAGAGCGGTCCTCTGGAAACAGAATCAAGCCACTGATGGCTTTGCCGACAGAGCAGGTGCTGTAGCTCAGAACACTGGCCAGCACCACACCAATCCCAAGCGCATACAGTGGCTCGTGCCAGTAAAAGTCAGGATGACGACTTTGCAAGTACCAGGTTTGATACCCCAGCTTGTAGCCGATCAAGGCGGTGTAACTCCACAAAATTACATCAATGAACCAGGCTTTAATACTGGCTTTATAGCCGTGCACTCTGGCCTGTTCAAAAGGCTGTTCAGTCATTAGCTTTTCCATCAGTTGATACTCACCTCAACCGCATCCTCGCCATAAATGGTTTTAAACCATTGCTCATCAATATCGCCCGGAGCGCCCTGATAGACAATGCGTCCACCCTTTAAGGCGATCACCCGGCTGGCATAGGTGCGAACCAGGGATAAAAAGTGCAGGTTGCAAATCACTGTTACGCCCAGCTCCTGATTAATTTTTTGCAGGTACTTCATTACGGAGTGCGATGTGGACGGATCTAAGCTGGCAACCGGCTCATCGGCCAGCAGAATCTTCGGGTTTTGCATCAGGGCACGCGCTATGGCAACACGCTGTTGCTGGCCGCCGGATAAATTATCGGCCCGAACATAGGCTTTGTGCTCCAGACCCACGATTTTCAGGTAATCCAGCGCCTGCTGTTTTTGCGCCTCGCTGTAGAGTCCAAGCAAGGACTTCCAGACCGGAGTCACAGCCAGAGCACCGGCCAGCACATTGGTGAGCACCGTTTTGCGTGGGATCAGATTGAACTGTTGAAATATCATGCCAATACGACTGCGCTGCCGCCTTAGATCTTTGCCTGCCATAGCAGTCAGCTGTTGCTGTTCAAAATAAAGCTCCCCACTACTAACCGGGTGCAACTGATTGATGCAGCGTAGTAAGGTGGATTTACCAGAGCCGGACAGGCCAATGATGACCAGAAACTCGCCTTCCTCAACAGTAAAATTAACATCATGTAAGGCCTGAGTGCCGTTTGGGTAGGTTTTACTTAAATTGTTGCATTGAAGCAGCTGCATACAAACTCCTAGAGCAATAGCTGGTTGGTATCCAGCTCAATGGCTCGGATCATGGCTCGTAATGGGTCATAATCGGCGTCGGTAGCATCAACCAGCCCCTCGACACTGTATATATTGCGGAAGATTTCCTGCCCCTGCTCAGTATCCAGAAAGCGTTTCACAGCGGCAATGAAGCGATCACGCACCTCTTCGGGCATGTCTTTGCGAAACACAAAGGGGTCGTTCGGGATTTTTTCTGTAATCGCCAGGATCCGCACCTGTTTCTCCACATCCGGGAATTGAGTCAATACCCGTTGCCGGGCATCACGAATACTGCCATCCGCTGCTGGTGCTGAATAGTACGCAGAGCCCGCATCCACTTGCCCTTGATACACCATGGTAATCACACTGTCGTGTTTCATCGCAAACGTTTCATTACCAAGCCGCACACCGGCATCACGCAGCATTTTGAGTGGAAAAAAATAGCCTGAAGTAGAGGCCGGATCGGTAAACGCAAAGCGCTTTCCGGCTAAGTCTTGCAAGGACTCAATGCCGCTATCGTAACGCACCACGATTTGCCCCTGATAGTAGTCGACACCATGACGGATCATTTTTAAATGCGCTCTGGCACCATAGCGTTCGTGCGCCATCAGATAACCAAAGGAGTTCATCGCGCCAATATCGGCCCTGCCAGAACCGAAAGCTTCAACCACGGCGATGTAACTGGTTGGGATACCGGTCACGTAATAATCGCCGGTCTCCTGCTCCAAAAAGCGAATAAACTCACGCGAATTGGTGGCAATGGTGTCTGCATCGACCGATGGGGTAAAGTACAACCGTACCGGATTGTCCCGGCTACCCAGCTCTCCTTTGGGCTGGCAGCCTGCCAGCACTAGCATCGCACTTAACCAGAACAAAGTAAGCAGCATCCTGCCCATGAACCCAGCTTTCATACTACGCATCCCTTTTTTTATCCGTTTCTGGCTCTGTTGTAACAAGACAATATGACCAACAGATGACATTGCTGTCATCATACTGTCGCAATCGGGCTTAAAAATGGCCCTGCTCTGCTCGATCCACAGCAGGCTTTCACGTAAGATAAATGCAGCACAACAAAGGGAGTTGCTATGACAAATCCATGGCTGGCGAGACGTTCAGCGCAGGCAGTACAACGGCAGCATGATCAACGCACCCCATGGCAGCGCGATCGGGCCCGGATCCTGCATTCTGCTGCCTTTCGTCGCTTGCAGGCCAAAACCCAGATCATGGGGGTGGGCCAGAATGACTTTTACCGCACCCGCCTGACCCACTCACTCGAAGCGGCTCAGATAGGCACCGGCCTGGTGAATCAGCTGAAGCGTCGTTACGCCGACCAGGCTGAGCTGGCGGCAGAGCTGCCCGATGACAGCCTGATCGAGGCCCTTTGCCTAGCGCACGACATTGGACACCCCCCCTTTGGCCATGGCGGTGAAACAGCCCTGAACTACAAAATGCTGCATGCCGGCGGCTTTGAGGGCAATGGCCAGACCTTTCGCATTGTCAGCAAGCTAGAACCCTACACCGAGCATCACGGCATGGATCTGACCCGCCGCACTCTGCTTGGACTGCTAAAGTACCCGGTGTTGCCACCCAAGGAGCTGGGTGACAATCAGCAGCTGGCACCTCTTAGCCTGGCGCCGTGGAAAGCGGTGAAATCGGTGTTTCATGAAGATGCCGATGTGCTCGACTGGGTGTTGGCACCGCTGAGCGCATCGGACCGGACGCTGTTTCAGCACACCGAATCCTTACCACAAAGCCCCTGGCAAAAATCCTGCTGCAAATCCCTCGACGCTTCCATCATGGAGTTGGCCGATGACATTGCTTATGGCGTGCACGATCTTGAAGACGCCATCGTCACCGGCTATGTCCGCCAGGAGCAGTGGCAACAGCAGATACCTGCAGCCATGGCCGAACTGGAGCCGCCGATGCAGCAACTGATGCAGCAGGTCTCGAACGATCTGTTTCATCCTGAGCATCACCGGCGTAAAAATGCCATCGGCGCATTGGTCAATGCCTTTATTACCTCGGCCAGCTTGCATCAAAGCCTGCCGGATGCCAGCGAGCCACAAATCCGGCTCAATGCCTGCTTGCCCAACGCCGAAAAAACGGTGCTGGATTTGTTAAAGCAGTTTGTGTTCCAGCATGTGATCAGCCAGCCGGATATTCAGCAGGCGCGTTTTCGCTGCCAGAATATGTTGCTGCGGATGTTTGATGCGTTTGCCTCCGATCCCACACGCTTGCTACCGGCCAATACCCAGCTGCGCTGGCGTCAGGCCGAGGCCCAGGGCAAAGGGCTGCGGGTTATTTGCGATTACTTGTCGGGCATGACCGATGAGTACGCCGAGGCCATGTACCAAAAACTCTTTGGAGCTTTATGAGATTACGGGTATTAGCCGGGCCAACCGCTCTGGCCCATATTCAGCAGCATGGGCTAACGGCCGATGCCATTCATACTCTGGTTGGTGCCAGTGGTGGCCCCAAGTGGTTCAGTCTGTTTGGATTGGATCAGTACCTGGTCGGTGAGTTTTTTAAAGGCCGGCAACAGCCATTGCAGCTGCTGGGCAGCTCGGCTGGGGCCTGGCGCTTTGCCTGCTATGCCCAGCAGGACCCACTGGCAGCCAGCCAACGCTTCTGCCAGGCTTACTCCCAGCTGTGTTACCCGGCCAAAGCCAGCAGCCGTCAGGTTACCGATATCTCCATGACGGTCATCGATCAGGTGTTCCCAAGCGATCAACACCTGCAGCAAGTGCTTGATAACCCGGTATTTAAACTGAACTTTACCGTGGCCAAGGCCAGGAAGTTAACCCGCTCGCGCCATAAGCTGGGCCAGTTGGCCGGTTTAAGCCTGACCGCTGCAGCCAATTTAGCCAGCCGGCGTCATCTGCGCTTTTTCTTTGAACGCTGCTTGTTTCATGCGCCCGACAGTCAACTTATCCAACAACCCCTGATCGACCTGCCCACCCGCACTGTGCCTCTGACCATGGCCAACCTCAAGGCTGCGCTCACCGCCAGCGGCTCCATTCCAATGGTGCTGGATGCGGTTGAAGATATCCCTGGTGCCGGGCCAGGCTTGTTTTACGATGGCGGTGTCACCGACTATCATTTTGACTGGCCCTTTGCCAGCCAGGGGCTGGTGCTCTACCCGCATTTTTACCCCCATGTGGCCGCCGGCTGGTTCGATAAGTCGCTGCCATGGCGTCGGCGTTTTTCCGCCCATTACCACAATGTGGTGATGCTTTGCCCCAGCGATAGCTGGGTGGCGTCCTTGCCGGGTGGGAAAATTCCCGATCGCAACGACTTTAAACGGCCCGATCAGGCAAGAATACGCGATTGGCAGGAGGTGATTGCCCGCTCAGCCGAGCTGGCCGAGGACTTTAAAGCCGGTCGCTACCGACTGGAAGCTTTGTATTAGAGCCGGGTTCTTTCCAGCGACTCACCAGCGAATTCATTGGTCAAAAAAATGCCCGGCTTTATTGCCGGGCACTTTTTCAGGTCAAATGAGCGTGTACCCAGCTAACCACTAGGGTGCGTCCGGGCTCAGCTCGGTAATGCTAAAGCGGCTTGGCACCACATCCAGCAGCACAAAGGCAGCACTGCTGTTGTCTTTCATGCCATCCAGATACTGCCAGTAGCCCTGAGTTCGCTCATCCTGGCGAAAACGCAGGGTAAAGCCCAAGCCATCGCCCTGATGAAAGTAGCTGACCACTTCGCTGGCTGCTTTGTTGTCCACCAAATCAAAACCTATCAGATCTTTTAACCGACTGTTGCGGCTAAAGACACCCGACACCACCACGGGTTCCGGGATGTTCAGGTACTCCTGACCAATGGTGGCCGACTTGGCTGGATGCGGGGTAAAGCGGTGCTCGCCGACATGGTAACGATCACCGCCCTGAATAAAGCTAATGCGTACATTTTCAATGTGATAGCCATGCGGATTGTTGATTTTGTTGGCGTCACGGACATCAATGATGGTAACACCGCCATAGCCTAAGGCTTCGATTTCATGACGCTGTGGATAGTACACCAGGGCAGCATCTTCATCGATGCCATAACCAACCGGGAAGCTGTCCCGGTGCTGCTGCACCGCCACCAACAAGCGGCCAAAGCGGGATTTGCGATCAAAGTGCTGATCGATGATTCCATCTTTAAAAAAGCTCAGCCCCTGGCGCAGGATCAAAGGACCAACTTCCTGATCCTGCATACCATCGTAGCGCTCACGCTTGGGCGCGGTCAGCGCGTGCCAGGAATCGCCGCCGGCAATCATCACCTCACTCATGATGGCAGCGCCAGCACTGGTGCCAGCCACCACACCTCCTCGCTGATACAGCGCCTGCACCGCTTTGAACACCGGCGTCGCTTTGCCATCCGGGCGCAAGGTGCGAATAATGTTGGTCTGATCGCCCCCTAAAAACCAGACTGCCGTGTAGTTGTCCAGTTTGGCCGCCAGGGCTTTGTCGTGACCGCCTTTGGCCCAGGTACTTTCATCCTGATCGGGCGTGCTGCGATCGTTGTTGACCGCAATAGGCAACAAGGTTACCTGGTCCTGGGTCAGGCCATAATGCACCATGTCGTCACGGAACTGATTAAAGTAGCGAACCGGCTGATTGCTGGCGGCGGGGATCACCGCGATACGCGCCTGGATGGGCCCGCCGGCAAGCTCGATAAATCGTTGATAAACGGCGGCGTTCGAGGTACTAAGTGAGCCACCAACCATCACCAGAGCCCCCTGTTCACTGGGCCTTGGGTCGGGATCTTTCTTTGAACAGCCAGCGACAGCCAAACAGGCCATCAGCACAAGGATGGGATACTTCACGTTTTGTTGCTCCATTGTTATCTTTATACTCAATTGCTATCTTTATGGTCAAACGCCCTATTGCTTTTATTATCGGGCGCAGCTTAGCTGCCGAGCAAGTGTAGCAAAAAAAGCCCGGGCTACAAATACGAACAGCCTGAGCCAAGGGTGTTAATCACGCTGCTGCCGCACAGCAGCAATGCCTTCACACAGTTGGCTGGCCCCTTCCAGACTGCGGCGGGTAAAGCGGTACATCAAATCGGCATCCACCGCCAGATAGTGCCCCTTTCGCACGGCAGTCAGGCTGGAAAACTGACGCCATTGGCTGGGCTGAACCGGTGCGGCACCACGACTGGGCTGGATAATCAGCTCCACATCGGCCAGCAGCAATTGCTCCGGTCCAATTTGCGGATAATCGTTACGATTGGCTGCAAAAGGATTCTCGGCACCGCAAAGCTCCAGCATCAGCTGCGGCCAGGCCTGATTGGCAACGGTCGATAACGGCTGCTGCGACATGGCAAAGAACACCCGGACCGGTGCTTGCTGCTGGTACTGCTGTCGCAAAGCGGCCAGGGTTTGCTCAAAATCACGGGCGCGTGCTTCCGCTTGCTGCTGCCGACCAGTCAAGGCACCCAGCCAGCGCAGCTCGCTCGCAATGTCGTCAAGCTTGAGCGGGTCGGAATACTGCACCTTGATGCCCAGCTGCTCGAGCCGCTGCAAATCTGCCTGTGGGTTGCCGGTACGCCAGGCAATCACCAAATCCGGCTGCAATGCCAGCACAGCTTCCAGTTGGATCTGGGCGTAGTTGGCGACACTGGGGAGTTGACGGGCAGCCTCGGGGTAATCACTGAAATCACTGACCGCTACCAGCTGAGCTTCGGCACCAATATCAAACAGCAGCTCGGTAATGTGAGGCGCCAGTGCCACAATGCGCTCTGGCACTTCGGCACGCAATGGTGCTGCCAGCAACAGCAGCAGCAACAAACTGAAACAGCGCACCGGCATCACCAGTCCAACCCTTGTTGGGCACGAATGCCGGCATCAAAGGCATGCTTTACAGACTGTACCTCACTGACGGTATCGGCCAGCTCCAACAAACGACGATGGCAATTGCGCCCAGTAACCACCAGATGCTGACCCGGCGGGCGCTTACTGATGCAATCCAGCACCTCATCCAGATCCAGGTAGTGGTAACTCAGCATGTAAGTCAGCTCATCCAGCAACACCAGATCAATGCTGCTATCGGCCAAAAAAGCTTTGGCTTGTTGCCAGACCGCTTCGGCTGCGGCAATATCAGCCGCCTTGTCCTGGGTATCCCAGGTAAAACCAGTGGCCATCACCGCAAAGGGCACGCCATGCTGCTGCAATAAATTGCGCTCACCACAGGCCCATTCCCCCTTGATAAACTGGGCCACGGCGGCTTTGTAGCCATGACCAACGGCGCGGGTTACGGTGCCAAAACCAGCCGTGGACTTGCCTTTGCCATTGCCGGTCAGCACCAGCAGGATGCCTTTGTCGATGGTGGCTGCGGCAACGGCTTTATCCACCTGGGACTTGAGCTGTTGCTGGCGTTGTTGATGTCGTTTTGCTTTGTAATCGTCGGTCATAGTCAGCCTGGTTGTTGTCGCCGCAACAGCAGCAAGAAGAAGACACTGCCCAGCATTGAGGTAATAATGCCCAAAGGGATTTCCTGCTGCAGCAGCAAACTACGGGCGAAGTTATCCACCCAGATTAAAAAGATGCCCCCGACCACAGCAGAACCCAGCAATAAAGGCAGCAAGGTCACCCCAAACCACTGTCGTACCAGGTGCGGGATCATCAAGCCCACAAAGGCGATACCGCCGCATTGCGCCACGATAAAGGCAGTGACGGCCGAGGTAGCCAGCAAAAACAATAAACGGACCTTATCCACCGCCACACCCAGGGTGCGGGCGCTTTCATCGTGCAGCAACATGGCATCGAGTTGACGGCGAAACCCCAGAGCCAACAGCAACAGCAGCAGGACGGCAGGCGCGACGATGGAAACCCCTTGCCAGTCGCTGCGGCTTAAACTGCCCATCAACCAGAAAATGACCCGGTTGGCGGCAAAGGGCTCGGCAAAGTACAGAATAAAGCTGCTGATGGCGCTGAGCATAAACGACACCGCCACCCCGGCCAGCAACATGATCTGCAATTGCTGCCAACCATGCCGGATGCATACCAATACCACCAACAGTACCGCCAGGCTGGCCCCGGCAAAAGCCGACAGCGCCAGCGGCAGCTGTTGCTCCGGAAAGACGATCATCGCCAGACTTGCGCCAAGCCCGGCGCCGGCCGTCAGACCAAACAGATAGGGATCGGCTAGTGGGTTACGGCTCATGTTCTGCAATAAAGCACCGCAAATCGCCAGACCAGCGCCGGCAAAAAACGCCATCGCAATACGGGGCAGACGAATTTGCCAGACAATGGTATCTAGAGTAGCATCGCCGGAAGCACCGCTCAGCAGCTGCCAAAGCTGAGCATAGGATATCGAAGCACTGCCCAGTCGAATGCTCATCAGCAAGGTGATCAGCAGCATCAGCACCGCCAACAGCCAGCGTAGCGGATGGCCCTTGCTCATGATGTCTCCTGCCTTGGACTGGCGTGAAAATGAATCACGGGCTGGGGTAAATCGGGATGCGACAGCATGGTGCACGGCTGCTGAAAAACCTGGCTTAATCGCTCTGCGGTCAACACCTCTTTGACCGGGCCAAAAGCCATCACTTTGCCTTGATCCAACAACAAAATATCGTCGCAATAGCTGGCTGCCAGGTTCAAATCGTGCAAGCAGCAAACCACTGTCAGTTGCAGCTGACGGATCAGTTGCAATATCTGATGCTGGTAATGCACATCCAGATGGTTGGTGGGCTCATCCAGCAATAAAATACGGGCATTTTGCACCAGAGCCCGGGCAATGTAAGCGCGTTGCAGCTCACCACCGGATAGGGCCTCCAGTTTGGTATGACGCAGTTCGAGCAAACCGGTTTTTTCCAATGCCAACTGCAACTGTTTGCGATCCTGGCTGGTGGTGGGGTCGAACCAGCGCTTGTGTGGCACCAGTCCCAACATCACCAATTGCTCGGTGGTCAGGCTAAATACCGGCGACGGGCTTTGCATCACCACCGCCATCTGACGTGCCAACTCTGTCCGGCTGTAACTGGCAAGATCCCGGTGGTGCAACAGCACCTGACCACGGTCTGCGACCCGCTCGCCATAGAGCACCCGCAGCAAAGTGCTCTTGCCGGCACCATTGGGCCCCACCACACCAAGCACCCGACCAGCTGGCAGTTGCCAGCTGATCTGGTCGAGCACGGTGCGCCCGCCCAACTGCAAACTGACCTGCTGTAGCTGTAACGCTGCTGACATCGCCTGCTCCGCCTGCCCCGAATATCAATCTTGGTAAGTTGTCGGATTGTAACAGAAAAAGCCTGGTTGCCAATTTCAAAACGCACAAAACCAGCCGAAGCTGGTTTTGTCAGACCACTAAAAGCGTATTGAAAGCTAGTTCAATACAGACAGCAGCGTCTCATCCAGGCCTTCGGTGTTTAAGATCTGCACAATGGCCTGGCAGTGATCGATGGTAAAATCATTGTCTTCGATTTGCTCATTCAGCATGGCACGACGCCGCAGCACAATGCCGGATAACACAGCGGAGTCAAAATCATTGGACGCATCAATTCGTTGTTGCAATTTATCAAGCCAGGGATAAAGCTGCGCTTCGGCCTGATAGGCAGACTGCCGTACCGCCGGGTGGAAATCCTGACACGCATTGAGGTTTAACAGATAAAAATTAAGATAACCAGCCACTGTCAGCAACCGATAGTCTTTGGTCGATGCCTGCAGCTGCCAGGAACTGGCCGCCATAGCGGCAAACACTGTTGCGATGAGCCATTTGTTCATTGCTTTTCTTCCCTTACTGAATGCTCTTAGTTCAATCTAAACAGAAATCCTGATTTTTTCAATCTATCCGGTTAAATAACCGCCTTTTTTCTCCGAGCCCTGATTGCCCTGCTAAAGAATGATGCAGTTGTTAAATTTTAACCACGAAACAACAACAAAAAGCGACCAGCTGGCTTTCCCTAAACAAACCCTTTAGCTACTATTGCTGCGAATTAAACCCAAGCGAAACACAAAAGCATACATTCATTCACAAAATCAAAATAACAACAAACCGGAGGAACTCATGCATTTTAAATACAGTGGAGCCTTTCTAGCATTGGCAACAACCCTCTCCATTCCGCTGGCAGGTCATGCGCAAGAAAGCAATCAGGCAACTGAGCTGGAGCGTATTCAGGTAACCGGCAGCCGGATCCGACAATCGGAGCTGGAAGGTCAAAACCCGGTGCAGGTACTCGACAGAGATTACATTGATCGCTCAGGAATGAGCTCCATTGGCGACTTACTGCAATCCATTACCGCTTCTGGCTCTGCTTTAAACACCCGCTTTAATTCAAGTGGTAACTTTGGCTTCCCACCGGATGGCGGTGGTGTTGGCGCTGGCGCGTCAACGGTTGACCTGCGTCACCTCGGCACACAGCGGGTCTTGGTACTGGTGGATGGACTTCGCTGGGTCAACGAAAGCTCGGCTTCAGGTGTTGGCGGTGTGGTCGATTTAAATACCATCCCAATGGCCATCGTGGATCGGATTGAAGTATTGGAAGACGGCGCCTCGTCCATTTACGGCTCCGATGCCATTGCCGGGGTCGTTAACATCATCACCAAACGCGCTCAGGATGGTGCCAGCCTCAGTACCCGATACGGTCAATTTACCCGTGGCGATGGTGAACAAAGCCAGGTTGAGTTGAGCTTTGGGGGCGAGTCGGGCCGTCACAGCTACTTTATTGCCGCCAGCTTCTTTAACCAAAAAGAAGTGGCATCCAACCGCCGGGATCAATCCAGTCTGCCCTACCCCGGCACAGGCAATGCCCTGGGCAGTGCCGCCATTCCTGCCGGTTTGATTGACTTTATTGATCCCAATAGCGGACAGCGTCAGCTGCTGTTTCCTACCGGCCTCAACCCCAGCTACGATGGCAGTCTTAGCGGCTGTGAACGCAGTGACCAATTCAGCTGCTTCAGCGACGACGATCGCTTTAACTACGCCAATTACAACTTGTTGCAAACCCCAAATAAACGCAGCTCACTCTTTGCTCAGCAACATTACCAACTGACCGATAGTACCAGCTGGTATATGCGCGGCCTTTACAATCAGCGTAAAAGCACCAACCAGGCCGCTGCCGAACCTTTCTTTATTGGCACAGCAGTCCCCACCAACTTTTGGGCCGATACACTGACCATTGCTGCCGACAACCCCTACAACCCCTTTGGTTTTGATTTGGTGGCTGGAGGTGATGAGCCGAACCTGCTGATGCTGGCGTACCGGCCGCTGGAAGGTGGCGCCCGACGCTTTGAGCAAACCGTCGATACCTTTTATCTGGCGACTGGTTTAAGTGGGGACTTTAGCCGCGGCGATCGCTGGTTTAACTGGGATATCAATGCCGCCTACAGCACCAACCGCGCTTCACAGCTCAACTTTGGCAGTTACAACGCCAGGCGGATGGCAACAGGACTTGGTCCTCTGGCCAATTGCGAAGCCGAAGCCGGTTGTGTTCCACTAAATGTATTTGGTCCGGGCGCTTTAACGCCTGAAATGCTGGCTTACATTCAACCTGTGGTGCGGGACAACAGTGAAAATACCCTGAATCTGTTTTCTGCCAACCTGACTGGCGATTTGTTGTCGCTACCGGCTGGCGAGCTGGCCTTTGCCACCGGTTGGGAATACCGTAAATACCGAGGCAATTACCGGCCTGACAGCCTGACAGTCGCGGGTGAATACAACGGCGTGGTCTCATCCCCCACCTCCGGCAGCTACGATGTGCAGGAAGTCTACGCTGAACTCAGCATTCCTTTGCTACGCGAGCAAAGCCTGGCAGAACAATTGGATCTCAGTCTGGCCAGCCGCTTCTCAGACTACTCGACCTTTGGCAGTGAGATCACCAGTAAGGCCGGTGTTCGCTGGCAACTCTCTTCAGAATTGCTGTTACGCGGCAGTTGGGCGGAAGGTTTCCGGGCTCCAAATATTGGCGAGCTGTTTGGCTCTGCCAGTGGCTTTGATGCCGTGCTGGACGACCCCTGCTCAGAGCCTTCGGATGCAAGTATCCAGGCCAATTGCACTGCCTTGGGCGTTCCGGCTTCCTATGTCCAGCCCAACCCGCAAATTGGGGTGATTACCGGCGGTAATCGGGAGTTGCAGCCTGAGTCCTCCACCAGCCATAACCTGGGTTTTGTCTACAGCCCGGAGTTTGCCAGCCAGACCAGCTGGTCCGAACGGATGGACATCAGCATGAGCTGGTATCGTCATCAGCTCAAAGGAGCCATTCAGGCACTGGATGCGCAAACTCAACTGAACCTTTGCGTACAAAGCCTTAGCAATGATTTTTGTGGCGGTATTCAGCGCAATGCGTTAGGAGCCATCGATAACTTCAGTAACACCTTGACCAACATCGGAAAAATCGATACTTCAGGTGTTGACTTTGATGTCAGCTGGCTGCAACCGGCCACAGACATTGGTCAACTCAGCGTCAACTGGCGAACCACCATGATGAATTACCATCGGGTGTTTGATGCCAACAATGAGCGCCAACCCAGAACCGTTGGGGTTGAAGTGAACAACAGCGGCATCCCCCGTTTTAGCAGTAATTTGAATCTGGCCTTTGGCAATGACAGCATTCAGGCCAGCTGGACGCTGCGCTACCTGAGCGAACTGACCGAAAGCTGCGGACGGGCGGCCAGCTTCGCCGTCTGTCGCAACAATCCGCAAGATGGCCAAAACCGTTTGGGCTCAGTGGTTTACCACGACCTGCAGCTTAGCTGGCAAACCGAGGCGTTGTTAAACGGCCTGCAATTGACGGTTGGCTTAAACAATTTGTTTGGCAAGGAGCCACCGATTTGTTTGTCCTGCACACTGAATGGCTATGATCCATCCAACTATGAAATGCCGGGTAGCCGTTTCTGGTACCTGCAAACCCGCCTTCAGTTCTAACTGCTCTAGCGGCGCTCTGCCGGCAGACACCTTGCTGTCTGCCGGCTTTAAATCCGATCAAACACCGATCCCATGTCCGGGCTAAACAGCTTGTGGTACAAGCGAACCGCATGGTGATCGGTTAGGGTTGCCAGGTAATCGCAAATCACCCGATCTTTTTGTGCTGCCTCTTGATAGCGCGCCAGCACAGCCGGGGGTAACAAGCGCTTTGGATTATCACGCAACACCCGAAAAAGCTTCAGAATCAGTTGCTGCCCCTTGTACTCCAGGCTTTGCACTTCCGGGCTTTTAATCACCTGCTGGTAGACAAAGTCTTTCAATACCGCCAAGGTTTGCTTTGCCTGCGCTGATATCTGGGCCTGATAATCCAGCAAAGGTGTTCTAAAGCGACCTTGAGCACGCACCGAAATTTCTGTCAGCATGGAATGCACCAACTTGCTGATGGCATGTTTACGCTCACAGCTGGATTCAGAAAACAGTTTGCGGCTGTAAAAATCGGCATTTTGGGCAATAACGTCATCGGCTGGCAGCCTGGCCAGCACCTGTTCACGCCAGGCATGCTCAGTGACCAGCTTTAGCGCCAGCGCATCTTCCAAGTCATGCACCCCATACGCAATGTCATCGGCCAGCTCCATAATGGAGGTGTCCAGGCCCTGGTAACGGGCTTTGCGGTGGGTGCTTCCGTCTGTGCTGCTGCGAAATAGCTCCTGATCTGCTGCTGGCAAGGGCGCCAAAATCCAGTTCAGCACAGCCTCGTCTTCATCATGAATGCACTTGGGGGGCTTGAAGCTGTCGATATTGCTGGTTCCTTCGGCCAACTCAACCGGGTAACAAGCCACTTCGCGGTGCAGTACCGGGTATTTCAACACCCCCAACATGGTGCGCCGACTCAGGTCCAGTCCATGCTGCGGTGAGTATTCCCCTAAATGCGCCAGAATTCGCAAGGTTTGGCCATTGCCTTCAAAGCCACCCTGATCATGCATAAAATAGTTCAATGCCACTTCACCGCCGTGACCAAAAGGCGGGTGCCCCAAATCATGCGCCAGGCAAATGGCTTCAATCTGTCCCATACCGGGCAGCCAGCTGAGCAACTCTGTATTTTCCCGGTAGCGATGACGCAGCTTTTCGCAGATGCCAGAGCCCAGTTGCGCGACTTCGAGCGAGTGGGTAAGCCGGGTACGGTAAAAATCGTGCTCCCCCACCCCCAACACCTGAGTTTTTGATTGCAAACGACGAAACGCCTCGCTATGAATAATACGGGCTCGGTCACGTTGCCCGACAGCGTCGCCAGGGATGGCATCGTACGACGATTCATTATGATGTGGCGGATGACTGCGTCGGCTTTCCCACATAACGGACTCCTTTGGTTGTTCTTTATCCTACCACTGCGTGTCTGTGAAACAAACTAACCGCAGTGAGCGAACCACAGAACGTGTTTGGCCTTTTATTTCATCGCAGTTGGACTACAGTAGTTTCTACGGCAAATTAAAAATTTTGCCCTGAAAGATAGCGCCATTAACCCGGATTTCACCAGCATCTACTGCGTGTTTTTCATTAGAATAGCGGCATCACAGATCCAGCAGTCAGACCATAGGCTGCCACTGCACGACAAGGAGCCCACTATGCTTTTCCAAGGTGACCTGACCACAACTTGCCCTATCCGGCAAAAAATTCGCGACTTTTACCGCATTGATGAAGATGAAGTGATCGATCACATTCTGCCGCTGGCAGAAGTGGGAGTTACCGCCCGCAGCCGCGCCTGGGAGCGGGCCCGGCAAATTGTGCACAACATCCGCAAAGACCAGGATGGCCAAGGTGGCATTGATGCCTTGCTGAATGAGTTTTCGCTTTCAACCGAGGAAGGCGTGGTCTTGATGTGTTTGGCTGAGGCGTTGTTGCGGGTGCCCGATAAAAAAACTCAGGATCTGTTGATTCGCGACAAGCTGGCCAAAGGCGACTGGAGCTCCCACCTGGGCAGCAGTGACTCGCTTTTTGTCAATGCGTCGTCCTGGGGCTTGTTGATCACCGGCAAGATGGTCAACTACAGCGATAGCAGCAAAGCCAAACAGTTTGGGTTGTTGAAGAAAACCATGGGCCGCCTGGGTGAGCCGGTGATCCGAAAGTCGGTCAATTTCGCAATGAAAATCATGGGCAAACAGTTTGTGATGGGCGAAACCATTGAAGACGCCATTGAACGCGCTGCCGATACCGAGCAAAAAGGCTACGTCTATTCCTACGACATGCTGGGCGAAGGTGCCCGCACCATGAAGGATGCCGACTTCTATTACCAAAGTTATCTGGATGCCACCCACGCCATCGGCAAGGCTGCCGGTGGCCGTGGCCCGATTAAAAGCCCGGGCATCTCGGTCAAGCTATCCGCCATTCACCCCCGCTATGAATTTAGTCACCGCGAGCGGGTGATGAACGAGTTGGTTCCCCGGTTAAAAGCCCTGGCTTTGGTTGCCAAAAGCTACGACATTGGTTTCACTGTGGATGCCGAAGAAGCCGACCGGTTGGATATCTCATTGGATGTGATTGAAGCCGTGTTCAGCGATCCAGAGCTGGGCGATTGGAACGGTTTTGGTCTGGCAGTGCAAGCCTACCAAAAGCGGGCCATTTTTGTCGTCGAATGGGTTACAGAGCTGGCGCGACGGGTTGGCCGTAAATTGATGGTACGCCTGGTCAAAGGCGCTTACTGGGATACTGAAATTAAAACCACCCAACAACTGGGTCTGGCTCATTTCCCGGTGTTCACCCGCAAAGCAACCACCGATGTGTCCTACAAAGCCTGCGCCATCAAGCTGCTGGAAGCCCGGGATGTGTTGTACCCTCAGTTTGCGACCCACAATGCTTACACAGCCGCCACCATTTTGGAAGTGGCCAAAGGCGACAACAGCGGTTTTGAGTTCCAGCGCTTGCACGGTATGGGCGAGTCCTTGTTTGACCAAATCGTTACCCAGGAAAAAATCCAGTGCCGGGTCTATGCACCGGTTGGTCAGCATGAAAACTTACTGGCCTATCTGGTGCGCCGTCTGCTGGAAAATGGCGCCAACTCCTCTTTTGTCAATGCCATTGTCGATACCAGCAAGCCGGTTGAGGCGCTGCTGCCGGATCCGGTCGAAACCTTGCAGGGCTTGCGCAACAAGCACAACAACCAAATCAAGATGCCGATTGATCTGTACGGTGATGAGCGCGCCAACTCCAAAGGCATGGACCTGACCGATATCAACGCCATCACGCCGTTCAAAGAAAATTTGGCCCGTTGGTTTGACAGCCATCGTCTCAGTGCCGATCAGGTACCTGCAGACGCCCAGGCAGTGAAAAACCCAGCCAACCACCAGGAGATCATTGGTGCCATTCGCTTGCAAAGTGCCGATGAGATGCAGCAACTGCTGGACAATGCCGAGATGGCTTTCCAAAGCTGGTCGCAAACCCCGGTTTCCAGCCGGGCCGACTTGCTGCGTCGGATCGGTGATATTTTGGAGCGGCACCACGACGAACTGGTGGCCATTTGCATCAAAGAAGCCGGCAAAGTGGCGCAAGATGGCATTGACGAAGTGCGCGAAGCCGTCGACTTTTGCCGCTATTACGCTGCCCGCGCGGAAGAACTGGCCACCGACGCCCGTTTTGAACCCAGAGGCGTGGTGCTGTGCATCAGCCCCTGGAACTTCCCGCTGGCAATTTTCTTGGGTCAGGTGGTGGCTGCGATTGTTACCGGCAACACCGTCATTGCCAAGCCAGCCGAGCAAACCAGTCTGATTGCCTTGCGGACATTGGAGCTGATGCACACAGTCGGCATGCCGGACCATGTGGTTCAGGTGGTCATTGCCCGAGGCAGTGAGGTGGGCAAAACCATCGTGCCGGATCCGCGCATTCAGGCCGTAATGTTCACCGGCTCGACCGAAACCGGCACCCTGATCTCACAAACCCTGGCGGCCCGCAGCGATGGCCAGGTGCCGCTGATTGCCGAAACCGGTGGCCAGAACTGCATGATCGTCGACTCCACCGCCCTGCCCGAGCAAGTGGTGGACGATGTGATCAGCTCTGGCTTCCAGAGTGCCGGTCAGCGCTGTTCGGCCTTGCGGGTGCTCTTTATTCAAGACGATGTCGCCGATGGCATCATCGCCATGCTGATCGGCGCCTTGAAAGAGCTGCATGTCGGGGATCCGTCCTTGCTGTCGACCGACGTTGGCCCGGTGATTGATGCCAAAGCGCTGAACAGCTTAAACGAGCACGTCGCCTATCTGGAAGGCAAAGCGCAGCTGCTGTATCAATGCCCGATCCCGGATAACGACGAAAATGGCGCTTACTTTTTCGCTCCCCGCCTGTACCAGATTGACAACCTGAACGTGCTGAAACGCGAAGTCTTTGGCCCTTGCGTCCACATCATACGTTACCGAGCCAATGAACTGGATGATGTCATCGACCAGATCAACGGTACCGGCTACGGTCTGACCATGGGCGTGCATTCCCGCATTGAAGATCGCTGCGAGTACCTGGCCCGGATGTCTCGCGCTGGCAATGTCTACATCAACCGCAACATGATTGGCGCCATTGTGGGTGTGCAGCCGTTCGGTGGCCGAGGTCTGTCTGGCACCGGCCCTAAAGCGGGTGGCCCCAACTACCTGAACCGTCTGGTTAAAGAAAAAGCATCGCCGGACAATATTCAGATGACCAGCCTGACGCCGGATGAGCTGGACCTGCACCACAGCCCGGAGGCCGATCAACAAGTCGCCGAGCTGATGGCCAACTCGCTGCGGGATGAAAAAGTCTGGCGGGCTACCCCGCTGAATGACCGGCTTTCAGCCATGCGGCAATTGCTGGCCAAAATCGCCACCGTCGACATCATCGACGAGCTGGCCGATGATCTGGCGCAAACCCTGGCCGATGCCCGGGCGCAATTGATCCGGGTTGAAAAAACCATGCGCAAACACATCACCTTGCCGGGGCCAACGGGCGAGTCCAACACCCTGCACCTGGAGCCGCGCGGCTGTGTGGTCTGCTACGCCGATAAAAGCACGTCCTTTAATTTCTGGGCCATTTCCATCATCACTGCGCTTGCAGCGGGCAATACGGTGATTACCGTGGCTTCAGAGCTTTTTTACGACGAAGCGCTGGCATTTCGTGATAAGTTTATCGCGACTGGCGTTGCCCCAGGCGTGCTGCAAGTCGCCCGGCCCAATCAGTTGCAAGCCATTCTGGAGCATCCGCATCTGGCCGGTGCTGTGGTGGCGGCGCATTCATCGCGTCTGGGTTACTTTAGCCAGCAACTGGCCGAGCGCAAGGGAGCCATTTTGCCGGTGATTACAGCCGAGTATTACGACACCCTGTTAAAGCGGCTGGTGACTGAAAAAACCATCAGCATTGACACCACAGCGTCTGGTGGCAATACCTCCCTGATGACCCTGGCTGAAGATGATGAGTAATCGCTGCCACTAAAGCCCGGTTTTCTGCGGCCAGTGACCTGCTGGCCGCATCGCTTTTACCTCGGGTTATCCTGTATGCTAACCAAATCACAATAACAAACACCAAGGAGCCTCGTTTGATGAAGCATGCTTTCCCGCTGCTGACTGCAGCCCTGCTTACCGCCTGTGGTGGCCAGCCCCCAGCCACAGAAGTCAGCCAACAAGCCCAACAGGGCCATCAGCTGAGCTACCCGATTACCCGAACCAGCGATGTGGTCGATAGCTATTTTGGCCGTGAGATTGCCGATCCCTACCGCTGGCTGGAAGATGATCGCAGCGAGGAAACCGCAGCCTGGGTCCAGGCGCAAAATGAACTGACTTTCTCATTTTTGGAGCAGATCCCATACCGGGACACCATTCGCACCCGGCTGCAAGAGGCCTGGAATTTCGAGCGTCTGGGTGCCCCTTTTACCGAAGGGGACTACAGCTATTTCTTCCGCAACGATGGTTTGCAAAACCAGTTTGTGCTGTACCGCCAACGCGGTGATGATGAGCCGGAAGTCTTTTTGGATCCCAACACTTTCAGTGCCGATGGTACCACTTCGCTGGCAACCATCCGCTTTTCCCGTGATGGCAGCCTGGCAGCCTATGCCATTTCCGAAGGGGGCAGCGACTGGCGGAAAATTATTGTCATTGATACCGAAACCGGTGAGCAGATCGGCGATGTGCTGACCGATATCAAATTCAGCGGCATCAGCTGGCTGGGCAACGAAGGCTTCTTCTATTCCAGTTACGACAAACCAGACGGCAGCGCCTTATCGGCCATGACCGACCAACACAAACTTTACTACCACAAGCTAGGCACCCCTCAGTCCGAGGATCGTGTCGTCTTTGGTGCCAAACCCGGCGAAGAGCACCGCTATGTTGGCGCTGCTGTCACGGAGGATGATCGTTACTTGCTGGTATCGGCGGCGGTATCCACCTCGGGCAACAAGCTGTTTATCAAAGATTTGACGCAAGCGGACGCTGGCTTTACCGCCATAGTCGACAGCACAGCGCACGATGTGAATTTCTTAACGTCCGAAGGCGACACCCTGTTTCTGGTGACCAACCGCGATGCCCCCAACCGCCGGGTGGTGGTTGCCAATGCGGCCAAGCCACAGCCGGAGCATTGGCAGGATCTGATCCCGGAAACCGAGCATGTACTGCGTGCCAGCACCGGCGCAGGCTTTTTGTTTGCCAACTACATTGTCGATGCAGTGGCCAAGGTTAAGCAGTTTGATAAAGAAGGCCAACTGGTTCGTCAAATCGAGCTGCCAGGTGTTGGCAGTGCCGGCGGCTTCAGTGGCAAAGCCGATGCAGAGCATCTCTACTTCAGTTTTACCAATTACATTACTCCGGGCAGCATCTATCAATTGGATCCAATGACCGGCGAAACCGAACTCTATAATCAGCCTGAGACCGGTTTTGACCCAGCCAACTATACCTCAGAGCAGGTGTTCTACACCTCAAAAGATGGCACCCGGATCCCAATGATCATCAGCTACCGCAGCGATATTGAGCTGGACGGCAGCAACCCAACCATTCTGTATGGTTACGGTGGCTTCAACGTCAGCTTAACGCCATCCTTTAGTGTATCCAATGCGCTCTGGATGGACATGGGTGGCATCTATGCCGTGGCCAATATCCGCGGTGGTGGTGAGTACGGCAAAGCCTGGCACGACGCCGGCCGGCAGAAAAACCGCCAGAATGTGTTCGACGATTTTATTGCCGCCGCCGAATACCTGATTGAGCACAACTACACCCACAGCGATAAACTCGCCATTCGTGGCGGCTCCAATGGTGGTTTGCTGGTGGCTGCTGTCTCTACCCAGCGTCCGGATCTGTTCCGGGCTGCCATTCCAGCCGTCGGGGTGCTCGACATGCTGCGCTACCATACCTTCACGGCAGGTGCCGGCTGGGCTTACGATTACGGCACCGCCGATCAAAGCGAAGCCATGTTTGAGTACTTGCTTGGCTATTCACCGGTGCACAATGTTCGAGAAGGCGTCAACCACCCGGCCACTTTGGTCACCACGGCCGATCACGACGACCGTGTGGTCCCGGCGCACTCTTTCAAGTACGTGGCACAGCTGCAGGCCAAAGATGGTGGCGCGCACCCTCAGCTGATCCGCATTGATGTCAATGCCGGTCATGGTGCCGGCATGCCGGTGTCGATGATCATTGACCAGGCCGCCGACGTCTTTGCCTTTATTCTGCACACCATGGGTTACCAGGAACTGCCACGGCAGTAACAGATACCAAGGCTGATTCAGCGCAAACGGCGTCTTTGGACGCCGTTTTTAATTTAGATGCGATGCTAACCAGTCGGTTAAAGCGTCAACAGGCATCGGCCTGGCAATGCCGTATCCCTGACCATAGCGGTAGCCAATTTCAAGCAATTTTGCGATATGGGCTGGGGTTTCGACGCCTTCGGCAATGGTATTAAGCGAAAAGCTGGCGGCAAGCAAGCCAACCCCTTGCAAAATAGCCAAATCCTCAGGATCGGTTAAAATATCTCGGACAAAGCTTTGATCCAGCTTCAAGGTGCTAATGGGTAGACGCTTTAAGTAGCTTAGAGAAGAGTAACCGGTACCAAAATCATCCAACGAAAATGATACCCCAAGCCGAGTGCAGGCCAACATGGTTTGCGAGGCATGCTGAAAATCATGCAGCGCACTGGTTTCGACAATTTCAAGCTCAAGTAATTTGAGCGGAACATCAGGAAACTCGGCAGCTAGCATCTCCAGCCTTTCAGCGAAGTCGACTTGCTGCAAGTGAGTGGCCGCAATATTCACCGATATCGGCAGCTCAATTCCCTGCTGCTGCCAGGCAGCCAACTGCAGAAAAGCTTGCCGCAATACCCATTGCCCGACTTTAATCCCCAAAGCATTCTGCTCAATAATGGGTAAAAAACTGGCGGGAGCTAACAAGCCCTGCTCAGGGTGCTGCCAACGGATCAGCGCTTCAACCCCTATACACTGCTCGGTCTGTAAATCCGTTTTGGGCTGATAAAACAACACAAACTGCTGCTCCTCTAAGCCCAACTCTATGGCCTGCAAACGTTGATGCATGTCTCTGGCATGCAAATCGGCCACGATATCAAAATAATGAATGCAATTTTTACCGGCTTGCTTGGCCAAATACATGGCTTGATCGGCTTGTCGCAGCAACTGTTCAGATTCAACTGCAGGTTGCTGCGGATAAACGCTCACCCCAATACTGGCCGATAGCTGGCTGCAAATGCTGTCGACCTGGACCGGATAGGCCAAGGCAGCCAAGACGTCTTGCAGCACAGCATCGGCGTCCTCCACCTGCGTTAACCCAGGCAGCATCAGCACAAACTCATCGCCACTGAGTCGCGATAGCCAGTTGCGTTCAGACAACCGATGCTGCAAGCGCCGGCTTAAAGCGACCAACACCTGGTCGCCATATGGGTGACCGTATTGATCGTTGACGGTCTTAAAGCCATCCAGGTCGATAAAGGCGACAACCAGGAACTGTTGTCGAGACTCAGCCTGCTGCATCGCCTGTTGCAATTTTTCGGCAAACAAAAACCGATTGGGCAACCCAGTCAAGGGATCAAAATGCGCCAACTGCTGTAAATGTTGTTTGGCTTGCTGGCGATTTTTTTCCAGCTGAGCCAGCCGATGCTGGGTGTGGCTAAGCCAGCCCACCACGGTATCCACCTGCTGCTCAGGCATCTCTGTTGGCTCAGAAAAACGGCCTTGTCCCAATTGCTCGATACGCCGGTACAAATCGCCGATTGAAGTACCTAAAATCGCCGACTCCAACTGCTTAAAACGCCACAACAGCCACAGCAACATCATGCCAAGCACGATAAACAACAGCAACATGAGTCTTGCCTGGCGCTCAGCTTTATGAACTGCAGCATCTGTTCGTTGCCGCATTTGACTGTACAACTGATCGATTGGCTGCATAATGCTTGCTTTGGCTTGATGGTACTCTGGGCCATGCAGCATGGCTAAGGCCTGCTCTCGTAACTCAGGATCGCCCGTTTCTACCAAGCGCATCGCCTTCTCTTCGAGCAGAACCAGCTCATCAGACGCATCCTTAGCAGCAACCAATTGTGAAAGCTCATACTCGGTAAAACCTGCTGCGCGCATCAGATCCAACAGCGCTATGGCGGTTTCGGTTGGGCGCGGCCGATTGCCGGCCTCATCCACCAGGTCCCAGTAGATATGATGGTAATCGATAGGCCTGGCCATTTCGCCATCACGGATGGCCAAAATTTCATCAAAGTATTGTCGGTAGCGTTCGTCACCAGTTACTGCATAGGTGCGTACCATACGGGTTAAATCATCGGAAGATTGACGAAGCTCGTCGGCCAGCAGGAAGGATTGCAAACGTTGATGATGAGCGCGCTCGATGTCTCGGCCTGCATTAACATAGAGCCAAAAACTAATGACAAACAAAATGAAAACCAGCAAGGTCCACAGCAACCGGGAATCCAGCTGGTTCAACAAAGGTGCTTTTGGCCGCAATAGTTACCTCAACAACCTGAAGTGAACGAAGGCATTTATTGATGATTTTACTACAGTAGTCAACAGATAGATCAGCTTAGCAATACTTTAAACCCCAGCCAAAGCTTGATCGGCACCCTGGTTTGCGGCATGCTCCGCTGCAATTGCAAACGGAGCATCCTTATGGCCTACCTTTGGGCAATCACGGCTCTTTGGGCCTTTTCTTTTTCGTTGATTGGTGTCTATCTGGCCGGTCAGGTCGACAGCTACTTTGCCGTCCTTAGCCGGGTGCTGTTGGCTGCGCTGGTGTTTTTGCCCTGGCTGCTGCGTCACCCACTTCCCGCCCGGCTAGCTCTGCAACTGATGGTGATAGGCGCCACTCAACTGGGCCTGATGTATCTGTTTTACTACCAATCGTTTTTGCTGCTGACCGTGCCTGAGGTGCTGATTTTTACCATCTTTACCCCGGTTTACATCACGCTGCTGCACGATCTGCTGGCCCGGCGCTTTCATCGCCGCTATCTGCTCTGTGCCCTGCTGGCGGTGCTGGGTGCTGCTTTGATGCGCTGGGATCAACTCACTGGTGACTTTTGGCTCGGCTTTTTGGTGGTGCAAGGCGCCAACCTTTGCTTTGCTACAGGTCAGGTGCTGTACAAATACCTGCTGGCGCACTGGCCAGAGCGCGAGCCACCACAGCAACACTGCATCTTTGGTTGGTTTTTCCTTGGCGCTCTGCTGGTCGCGCTACCGAGCTGGTGGCTGCTGGGAAGCCCACAGTACCCAACACAGCCGCTGCAATGGGGGATCCTGCTTTGGCTCGGCCTGGTTGCTTCCGGCCTGGGCTACTACCTGTGGAACCTGGGGGCAACCCAGGTCAGCAGTGGTCAACTGGCCACCATGAACAACGCCCTGATCCCAGCGGGCTTGTTGGTCAACTTCCTGATCTGGAACCGCGATACCGACTTACTGCGCCTGGGAGCTGGTGCCAGCCTGCTGTTGGTTGCGCTTTGGCTGACAGGCAAACAGCAGCAGACTTGAATACCCTGCTGGCGTGCCATCGGCGCTGGCTACAGAAGCACCGATACGCGACCAGTGCATGGGCCAGTTAGGCAGCATTTAGCGGCTTGATCCGCGTCAGTTCTTTTTTGACCGACTGAGCCGCGGTCCAGAGGTCAAGAGAACGCTGTGCTTTCAACCAGAACTCCGGTGAGTTACCAAACAAGCGAGCATGGATGCTGACAACTCCAAAGCAGAAAAAACCGGCCCTTGCGGAGCCGGTTTTTTGGGATTACTTGAGCCTTATTGGCTTAAAACTCGCGGCGGTTTTGCAGCGCAGCGATGCGTTTTTCCAGCGGTGGGTGCGACATAAAGAGTTCGGACTTCTTGCCGCCGCCAGCGATACCGAAAGCGGCCATGCTGCCCTCCAACCGGCTTTCGTGGTTGTGCTGCAGCCGCTGCAAAGCGGCAACCATCTTGTTGGCACCTTCCAGACGAGCGGCACCGGCATCAGCCCGGTATTCACGCTGGCGCGAGAACCACATCACGATGATGCTGGCCAGCACACCAAACAGCATTTCCAGCGCTATCACAATGCCGAAGTACGCCATAGTGCCCAGCTGTTGGTTGTTCTGCCGAATCACACCGGCAATCAAACGCGCCAGGAAAATCACAAAGGTATTCACCACACCCTGGATCAGGGTCAGTGTCACCATGTCGCCATTGGCGATGTGCGATACCTCGTGCGCCAATACAGCTTCGACTTCGTCTTCGCGCATATTGCGAAGCAAGCCGGTAGAGACAGCGACCAGGGATTCGTTGCGATTCATGCCGGTGGCAAAGGCGTTCATTTCCGGTGAGTCGTAAATCGCCACTTCCGGCATGCCGATGCCTGCCTGACGCGCCTGACGGGCGACGGTGTCCACCAGCCATTTCTCGGTAGCGTTGCGCGGCTGTTCAATCACCACCGCACCGGTGGAGCGCTTGGCCATCCATTTGGACATTGCCAGCGAGATAAAAGAACCACCAAAACCAAAGATGGCCGCAAACACCAACAAACCGCCAATGCTGCCGCGATCAATGCCGAAGAAGGTAAAAATAATACTCAGTGCAATACTCAGCACCACCAGCACAGCCAGGTTGGTCGCTAAAAACAACAGCACTCTTTTCATGGTGAACCTCTTTTAGAAAATCAACTGTCCTTAATATAAGGCTAGCATCTGAATTTTCAATGAATACGCGATGAAAAGCGCGCTGAAAGAGTGTAAGCAAAGTTGTCAGCCGCTAATTGCTTTCGTACACTTGCTTCCTCTTTAATCACAACCTGCCCCCAATTCGACCCACGGAGATATGATGCAGCTTTTAGCCCTGAGCAGTTCCAAAGTGAATAACAGCAATTATCTGGTGCCTTACCTGCCCTGGATTAAGCAGCATCTTAACGGCTGTTCGCGCTTGCTGTTTGTCCCTTATGCCGGGGTGAGTGTCGACTTTGATGCCTATCAGGCCAAGGTCGTTGAGGCATTAGCCCCCCTTGGTATTGCAGTCGATAGCCTGCATCGGTTTGACAACCCGGCCAACGCCATCGAGCAAGCCGAGGCGATTCTGGTGGGTGGCGGCAATACCTTTGCACTGCTTAAGCGGCTGCAGCAATTGAATCTACTGGCGTTAATCAAAAAACGCGTAACCAAAGGACTGCCTTACATCGGCTGGAGTGCCGGGGCCAACCTGACCGGCTTAAGCATCCGTACCACCAACGATATGCCGATTGTGCAGCCGGAGTCCTTTGACGCTCTGGGCCTGCTGCCCTTTCAGCTGAACCCGCATTACACCGATCAGCATCCAGCCGATTTTCATGGCGAAACCCGCGATATGCGCCTGGCTGAGTTTATGGTGTTAGAGCCACAAATGCCGATCATTGCTTTACCGGAAGGCAGTGCCTTGCTGCGCCAGGGGGAGCAGCTCACTGTGCTCGGCGAGCCGGGCGCTTATCGGTTTATAGGCGGCACTAAATCCCAGCTGACAGCAGGCAGCGAGCTATCGGCGTTACTACAGCTTTAATGCATTTAGCAAAGCGCCAGCCAGTTGCTGCTGCAGCAACGAGCTGGCCCCTTCGGGCTGGTGCGGCACGATGCCAAGGCATGGCGCTGGGATGCGCTGCTTCAAATCGGCAATGTTTTCCTGTTGCAACTGCATCGCCGGATCGACGCCATTGGCAACCCAGCCGAGCAAGCGAAGGCCAGAGCGTTCAATGTCGCGTACTGTCAGCATGGCGTGGTTCAAACAGCCCAGCTTCATCCCCACCACCAACAGCACCGGCAATTGCTGCTCAGCCACCCAATCGGCCAGATAGCGGCTGGCCGATAATGGCAGCAACCAGCCACCGGCCCCTTCAACCAACACCAAATCGGCTTGTTGCTTTAATGCACGAAGCTGCTGGCTCAGCACCTCTTCATCCAATGGCTGCTGCTGGATGGCAGCGGCAAGATGCGGCGCTACCGCCGCTTGCAGCAAGATGGGATTGATGGCCGCGTAGTCCAGTGGCACCGAGCTGGCTGCCTGCAGCGCCAGTGCATCCGGGTTTTGCCCTGAGCCATCCACTCCGGCTGCGATTGGTTTAGCCCCAATGGTGCTAACGCCTGCTTGGTGTAGCCCCTGCAACAAAGCGCGGCTAACGTAGGTTTTACCGGCATCGGTATCGGTGCCAGTGACAAAAAAGGCGCTCATGCTTTGACTCCAACCAAATAAGCCAGCTGATAACTGGCGACGATGCCATTGGGAGCAGCCCGATTGGCTGTCTCAGGGCAAGAATACGCCTGTTGCAATTGCTGCCAGTAGCGGCGGCCGGTTAAACCCCGCCCAGACTCTGCGTCTGCCGCCAGCACATAATTGGCGCCCAGCGATTTTAGCTCACGCGCCAGCGCCAGCACATCCGGATAAGGCAACTGCACGGACTCGGTGCGAAGCTGCCACTGCATGGCTGGTGCTCCCTGCCGCATGGCACTGAGCAGCACATCGGCGGTTAAGAAAGCATTGACATGCACCGGCAAACCAGCGGCTAAAAAAGCCTGCCGCAACTCGGCCAGAGTACCGTGCAGCAAGCTGGTGATCACCGCCTGGCCGCCTGGCCGTAACACCCGTTGCAACTCGGCAGCGACTTCGGCCGGCCTTGGGCACCACTGCAGCATTAAATTGGAAAACACCGCATCCAGAGTCTGAGCCGGCAAAGGCAGCGCCGCTGCATCGGCTTGCAGGTACTGACTGGCCAGCCCAAGCTGTCTGGCCCGCTGCAGCATGCCGGCACTCAAATCCGCAGCCAGCAAGCTCTGGCACTGTGAAGCCAGCTCTGGATGCAGCCAGGCCGGGCCACAGCCCAGATCCAACATTTGGTTACGCGGAACCGGATTCAGTAATTTCAGTGCCGCGTAACCGCTGTGACGTTGCAAGCGGGCAGCCGATTCGTAACTGTGGCAGGCTTTGCCAAAGTGCGCAGCAATGGCCGGAGCATGCGCAGCCATCAATGCGTCCCCCGATAAGCCTGAGCAAGCGCCTGCACCAGCTGCCGGATCTGTGCCGGCTGATGGGCAGCACTTAAGGTAATGCGAAGACGGGCACTGCCAGGTGCCACTGTCGGCGGTCGGATCGCTCCCAGCCAAATTCCCTGTTGTTTTAGAGCATCGCTAATGGCCAGCACCCGGATGGTATCGCCAATCAACACAGGTTGAATAGCAGAATCCGATGCCATCATCGGCAACTCCTCAGCCTGGGCCAGTTGTTGAAACAACTGAATATGTTCGGCCAGTCGCTCCCGGCGCCAGCTTTGCTGACGGCACAGCAAAACGGCCTCACGAAGTGCCACGCAAAGCGCTGGTGATAGCGCCGTGCTGTAGATGTAATGACGACCATACTGACGCAGGTAATCAATGACGGTAGCAGAGCCGGCAACAAAGCCACCCGAGCCCCCCAGCGCCTTGCCAAAGTTGCCCATGCAGGCTTGCAACGAGGCTGGCGTCAACCCTTGGTGCTGCCAGCTACCCCTCCCTTCGCTGCCCATCACCCCAAGGCCGTGGGCATCGTCCAACAGCAAAGGCGCAGCATGCCTCTGACACAAGGCACTCAGCGCTGCCAGATCCGGACTGTCGCCATCCATGCTAAAGACCCCTTCGGTCACCACCACCGCCTTGGTAGGCAGGGTTTGTGTCAGCAGCTTGCCAAGCGAGCTCAGGTCGTTGTGCAAAAAGCGTTTGAAGCCGCCAGCATGGTGTTTGGCAGCATCAATCAGCGAGGCGTGGCTCAGTTTATCCAGCAGCAACCGCTCGTCGCTGGCAGCCAGGGTTTGCAGCATGCTTTGATTGGCGGCAAAGCCAGAGGAAAACAGCAGCACATCGTCAAAGCCCAGCCAGTCACAAAGCGCATCGCACAGCGCTTGGTGCGGGTACTGATGCCCGGTCACCAAAGGTGAGCCGGTACTGCCCAGGCCATAGCGGCTGGCACCGTCGCACAATGCCTTCAGCACGGCCGGCTCCTGTGACAAACCAAGGTAATCGTTGCCGGAAAAATTCAGGTAATCCTTGCCGCCCCCTCGCAGCAGGCCTGCCGTCATTGGCTGCAAAGGGGCTTGATTGCGATGCAGTTGCTGCTGACGTCGCTCCTGCAGCGCCAGCTGCATGCGGGTCTGATCCATCGGCGTTAACCGGCGGCGTGATAGAGCGGCGCTTGCTGCTGCTCTTTGATGGCGTCGGCCAGCGCCAGCGCATGGGCTTCGTCCGATACATCCTGACGCTGCTCCGGGCGGATCCCGAGCTTGGCAAACAGCTGCATATCGGCATCGGCTTCCGGGTTGTCGGTGGTCAGTAACTTATCGCCGTAGAAAATCGAGTTGGCGCCGGCCATAAAGCACAAGGCCTGCATTTGCTCATTCATCCGGCTGCGACCAGCGGACAAGCGCACATGGCTGGCCGGCATCAGAATACGGGCTACGGCAATGGCACGGATAAAATCAAAAGCATCCATGTCGTCGACGTTTTCCAGCGGCGTGCCCTGCACTTTTACCAACATATTGATAGGCACACTTTCCGGGTGCTCCGGCAAGTTGGCCAGCTGCATCAACAAGGCTGAGCGATCATTGGCCGACTCGCCCATCCCCAGGATGCCACCGCAGCAGACTTTCATGCCGGCATCGCGCACGTGTTGCAGCGTATCCAACCGATCCTGGTAGGTTCTGGTGGTAATGATTTCGCCGTAAAACTCCGGTGAGGTATCCAGGTTGTGGTTGTAGTAATCCAGACCGGCAGAGGCCAGGCTTTGCGCCTGCTCCGGGTCAATCATGCCCAGCGTCATGCAGGTTTCCAGACCCATGGCTTTAACGCCCCGCACCATTTCAATCAGGTACGGCATATCGCGCTGCTTCGGATTGCTCCAGGCTGCGCCCATGCAAAAGCGGGTGGCCCCCTTCTCTTTGGCTGCCTGGGCCTGACGCAACACCTTCTCGACTTCCAGCAGGCGTTCACGCTCCAGGCCGGTGTTGTAGTGCCCACTTTGCGGGCAGTACTTGCAGTCTTCGGCGCATGCGCCGGTTTTGATCGACAGCAAGGTGCTGACCTGCACCTCGTTCGGGGTAAAGTGCTGGCGATGCACCGTCTGGGCCTGAAATAACAAGTCGTTGAATGGCAGTGCAAAAAGCGCGTTGACTTCGGCTAGGCTCCAGTCGTGACGGATGGCTGCTGGCATAAGGTTCCCCATTTGGATTGTGGTTCGGGTTATTTTTCGCTAGTCTAGCCGCCAGCCCCAACTTGTCAATCTGATTCACCGACACAACTTTACTGATGGTTACTTTATGAGCATTGATTTGGCTTTTGACCGTGAGCACATCTGGCACCCTTACACTTCGATGCAGGATCCTTTGCCGGTGTATCCGGTGGTGGCCGCTGAAGGCTGTGAATTGATCCTGGAAAATGGTCAGCGGCTGGTCGATGGCACAGCGTCCTGGTGGTCGGCGGTGCATGGCTACCGTCATCCGGTACTGGATCAGGCCATTCAGCAGCAACTGGGTCAGATGGCGCACGTGATGTTTGGCGGCATTACCCACCCGGCAGCAATCACCTTGTGCCAACAGCTGGTCGCCATGACTCCGGCTCCACTTCGCAAAGTTTTTCTGGCCGACAGCGGCTCCATCGCGGTCGAAGTCGCGCTTAAAATGGCACTGCAATACTGGCAAGGACTTGGTCACAGCGGCAAAACTGAACTCATCAGTCTGCGCAAGGGTTACCATGGTGATACCTTTGCCGCCATGGCGGTGTGCGATCCGGTGGACAGCATGCACAGCATGTTCAGCAAATTGCTGCCGCAGCACCACTTTTTACCGGCACCAGCTAGCCCTTACCACCAGGATTTTCGCCCCGAGAGCCTGCAACCACTCAGGCAATTGTTGCAGCAGCGGCATTCGCAAATCGCCGCTCTGATCGTCGAGCCGCTGGTGCAAGGTTATGGCGGCATGCGCTTTTACCATCCCGACTATCTGGCCGGCTGTCGCGCTCTGTGCGATGAGTTTGATGTGCTGCTGATTGCCGATGAAATTGCCACCGGCTTTGGCCGTACCGGCAGCCTCTTTGCCTGTGAGCAAGCCGGGATCAGCCCGGATATCCTTTGTCTGGGCAAAGCCCTGACCGGTGGTTACATGACGATGGCCGCCACCCTCTGCACCGATCGGGTGGCGCTTGGCGTGAGCCAAAGTGAAGCCGGCGGTCTGATGCATGGCCCCACCTTTATGGCCAACCCGCTGGCTTGCGCAGTGGCCAACGCCAGCCTGACACTGATTCAGGCCGGTGATTGGCAACAGCAGGTCCCAGCCATTGAAGCGCAACTAAAAACCGAGCTGGCCCCTTGCCAAGCCTCGCCAGAGGTCAAAGAAGTCCGGGTGCTCGGCGCAATTGGGGTGCTGGAGATGCATCAGCAGGTCGATGTAGCGAAGCTGCAACAGCACTTTGTCAGCGACGGAGTTTGGATCCGACCTTTTAACCGACTGATTTATCTGATGCCGCCCTTTGTTATCAGCGCAGCGCAGCTTAGCAAGCTCTGTGCTTCGATGCGCCGGGCGGTTGGGGTCTGATAGGTTACCGACCGATGTTACAGGCGAAGCAGGTAGAGCCCCAACGCAATGGATGCCAGCAACAACAGCACCAGATTAAAATGCAGCCGGTCGTTTTTGCGCCTGAGCCGCAGCCGGTTTAGCAACAAGCTGATGGCGCTGAGCACTGCGGTGGCATAGAGGATCCACTGCAGCCAGTGGGTTAATAACGGATGCCAGTCGTCACGGATCTCCAGCTCCCAGTAACGCACCAGGCCGGTATCCATTTCCGGCCGGGCAAAATGCACCAGCAACAAGGCCAGAATAAAACACAGCCAGGCCAAAATCGCCAGCCAGCCAAACAGGCGTCGTACCCAGTCCGGGCCACGGCGGCGATCATTTTTGTAAGCACCATGCTCTGTCGTCATATCGGCATTAAAAACCCAAGTTTTGCTTGTGTTCAGTCACTGCGTCAGTATCATTACATGTCTTGTTGTTTTGACCAAATTTAACCGCCAGGTTTCCAACTTTACACGGAGCTCTTAAGCATGTCCGATGCTGTGATTCATGATGTTTTAAGCGGTCGCTACGCTGTTGGCGATACCGTCACTGTCAAAGGCTGGGTTCGTACCAAACGCGACTCCAAAGCCGGTATTTCTTTTGTGGCTGTGCACGATGGCAGCTGCTTCGACGCCGTTCAGGCCGTAGTACCAGCTAATTTGGCCAATTACGACAGTGAAGTAAAACGTTTAACCACGGCATGCTCGGTGATCGTCAGCGGCCAGATTGCCCGCTCGGAAGGCCAGGGCCAACAGTTTGAGATCCAGGCCAGCGCTGTGCAGGTGGTCGGTTGGGTTGAGAACCCCGACACCTACCCAATGGCACCAAAACGCCACTCGATGGAGTACCTGCGCGAGTTCGCCCATCTGCGTCCACGTACCAACATTCACGGCGCGGTCACCCGGGTGCGCAACTGTTTAGCTCAGGCAGTCCACCGCTTTTTCCATCAGCGTGGCTTTTACTGGATAAGCACCCCCATCATTACCGGCTCGGATACCGAAGGGGCCGGCGAAATGTTCCGGGTCAGCACCCTGGATCTGGAGAACCTGCCTCGTACCGACGCAGGAAAAGTGGATTACAGCCAGGACTTTTTCGATCGGGAAACCTTCCTGACGGTCTCCGGCCAGTTGAACGTGGAAACCTACTGCTGCGCTCTGTCGAAGGTCTATACCTTTGGCCCGACCTTTCGCGCAGAAAACTCCAACACCAGCCGCCACCTGGCGGAGTTCTGGATGATTGAGCCAGAAGTCGCTTTTGCCGAGCTGGCCGATGTGGCCCAACTGGCCGAAGACATGCTGAAGTATGTCTTCAAAGCGGTGCTGGAAGAGCGGGCCGATGACATGGCCTTTTTTGCCGAACGGGTCGATAAAGACGCCATCAATCGTCTGCAAACGATGGTCGATTCCAGCTTTGTGCGGATGGACTACACCGATGCCATTGCGATCCTGCAAAACTGCGGCAAGACCTTCAACTACCCGGTCGAATGGGGCATCGATTTGCAATCCGAGCACGAACGCTACCTGGCCGAAGAGCATGTGGGCGCACCCATTATTTTGCAAAACTACCCGAAGGACATCAAAGCCTTCTACATGCGCTTGAACGAAGATGGCAAGACGGTAGCAGCGATGGATATCCTGGCCCCCGGCATTGGTGAAATCATTGGCGGCAGTCAGCGCGAAGAGCGGCTCGACAAGCTGGATGAGCGGCTGGCAGCCATGGGCCTGAACAAAGACGATTACGGCTGGTACCGCGATCTGCGCCGTTATGGCACCGTACCTCACTCTGGCTTTGGTCTGGGTTTTGAACGTTTGGTCAGCTATGTCACCGGTATGGGCAATGTGCGGGATGTGATCCCCTTCCCTCGCACCCCTGGCAATGCCGATTTCTAATCGCCCTTTCACACAAACAACAAGCCCCGCGATGCGGGGCTTGTTTCGTGTCTAACCAAACAAGTTGTCAGAAATCTGAGAAAAAATCCGCCGGGTCCAGCTCCGCACGGATACGAACCGGATTAACCGGTGTTCCCAGATACAAAAAGCCGACAATCTCATCGTCTTCGCCCAGCTCGAGCGATTGTTTGACAAACTCCATTTCCGCGTACATGCCAGTTCGCCAGATGGCGCCATAGCCCAGCGCAAAGGCGGCTTGCTGCATTGCCATCACGGAGCAGGCGGCCGATTGCACCTGTTCGTGCAGCGGGATCTTGGCGGTACTGTTGCAACGAGCAATGCAGACAATCACCATCGGGGCCCGCAGCGGCAATTGCCGGGCACGCTCCAACAGCTCATTGGCAATGGAAGGGTCGTCCTCGACGGCGGCTTCGGCAAAAATATCGCCCAGCCGCTCCAGCGCAGCTTTGCCATGGACAATGCTAAAGCGCCAGGGGCGCAAGCCACCATGATCCGGCACCCGTAAGGCCGCACGCTTAATTAAATCCAAGTCATCCCCAGCAGGTGCAGGCTCCATTAAACGGGGGCAAGACTGCCGTGTGGTCAATAAAGTGATCGCATCCATAGCTAAACCCTTCTCAGAGCAAAAAATCGCGACAGGGAACTAGGCTAGCAGAAGTTCTGTGGACTGCCTACGGCTTTTGTGCGGATTTGCGTGCAACCGCTTGGCGAATGCTCAGACTGCTCAGTCCGCCAGCGCTGCCTGGTACATGGCCTCGTAAGTCTGGCGCGCTTGCTGCCAGGTAAATTGCTGCGCCATGCCCCGTTGCTGCATCGCAGTCAGTTGCCTGGGCTGCCGATACAGCACATCCGCTTGTTGCAAAGCCCCCAGCAGAGCCTCGGCGCAGGGCTCGTTAAAGTGAATGCCGGTACTGCCTTTGGCTGGGTATGGCACCACCGTATCCTTCAAGCCTCCGGTCGCCCGTACAATGGGCACAGTACCGTAACGCAAGCTGTAGATTTGATTGAGGCCACAAGGTTCAAACAAAGAAGGCATTAAAAAGAAGTCACCACCGGCTTCGATTTTGTGCGCCAGACTTTCATCAAAGCCCATCACAAAACTCATCTGCCCCTTAAAGCGGGCAGCCAGTTCAAACAAGGCCTGGGTGTAGCGCCGCTCGCCTGTGCCCATAATCAGCAACTGCGATTCGGTCGTAGGCAACCATTGCTCCAGCGCCGGCAGCAGGTAATCAAAGCCTTTTTGGCCAGTGATGCGACTGACGGCGACAAAAAGTGGGACGGATTTCTCCGGCAACTGATGGTGTTGCCGCAACCAGGCCTTGCAATCAGCTTTGCCGGTCAAGTCCGGCCAATCGTAATGGGCCACCAGATGCCGGTCTTGCGCCGGGTGCCACAGGCTGTAATCGCAACCATTGAGAATGCCGCTAAAATCCGGCTGCCTGGACTGATACAAAGCCGCCAGCCCCATGCCGGAGGGTTCGGTCAAAAGCTCATCCCGATACCCCTGGCTGACGGTATTGAGCTTGCTGGCGCTTTGCACGCCATGCTGCAGCAGGTTGACACCTGCCGGCTCTGGCGGCAGCTCCAACTGTACCGCCCAATCCGGGTGAACCACTTCCTGATAAGCACCATTGTGAATGGTAAAGACAAAGCGGCTTTGCGCGAAAAAATCATCCTGCGCCTGCTCTTGCTGCAAATACACCCCAGCCAGAGCCGTTTGCCAGTCGTGGCCATGGATAATGTCGGGACAAAAGTGCTGCTCACGGCACCAGGCAAGAGCGACTTTGCAAAAAAATGCAAAGCGCAGCGGGTTATCACCATAGCCCTGGTCGCCATCGTCGTAAGGGCGCAGCCGCTGAAAAAACTCGTGATGCTCCACCAGAGCAATGGCAACGCCGTCCAGTGTTAAATGCCGGACAGCACAGCCCAGAGTGCGTTCACCCAGTGTCAGATACACGGATTGCCAGGCCTCTGTTGGCGTCTCGTACAAGGACGCATAGCGTGGTAGCATCACCAGCACTTCATGGCCAGCTTCAACCAAGGCTTTGGTCAGGCCGCGGCAGGCATCGGCCAGGCCACCGGTTTTGATTAAACCTTCGTATTCACTGCACAACATCAAAATACGCATTGGAGCATGCTTTCCTTCAGACAATTATTCATCAAACCCGACTCTGGAGCCTTTCGGGATCACAATGACGCCCCCGTCGGAGACATGAAATCGTTGCCGGTCCAGGCTAAGATCTTCACCTATTACGGTATTGGGAGCAATTTTTACATCTTTGTCGATAATGGCGCGCCGGATGCGGCAGCCCCGCCCAATGTCGTTGTTGCCCATCAGCACGCATTTTTCGATGTACGCATGGCTGTGGACGTGCACATTGTAGCCCAGTATCGAGTGATACACGATGGAGCCACTGATGATGCAGCCGGAGGATACCATCGAACTGATGGCCTGACCGGTGCGGTTGGCTTCATCATGCACAAACTTAGCCGGTGGCATCGGCGGTGTATAGCTACGCAGTGGCCAGTAGCGGTTGTACAAATCGAAAGGCGGGATCACCGCAATCAGATCCATATTGGCTTCGTAGTAAGAGTCGAGGGTGCCGACATCGCGCCAGTAACCGCGCGAAATTTCCTGCTCGCCACGGATCATATTGCTTGAGAAGTCATACACATAGACATCGCCGGCGGGAAACAGCTTTGGAATAATGTTCTTGCCAAAATCATGGCTGGAACCCACATCAGCCGCATCGGCTTCCAGGCTGTCAATCAGGCAGTCTTTTTCAAAAATGTAGTTCCCCATCGAGGCCAGCACGTAATCGGGCCGGCCGGGGATGGTTTTCGGGTTGCTGCTGGGTTTCTCTTCAAAGCCGATCATCTTACCGCTGCTATCGACTTCAATCACGCCAAAGTGATGCGCATCGGCGACGGGCACCGGAATGGCAGCGACCGTCATGCTGGCGTTGTTTTGACGGTGAAAATCCAGCATTTGCCGTACGTCCATTTTGTAGATGTGATCGCCACCGAAGATGCAGACCTGCTCCGGATCCAGCCCGTGGATCAGGTGCAGGTTTTGATAAACGGCATCGGCCGTGCCCAGATACCAGTGTTTGCCGGTTTGCATTTGCGCCGGAATGGGATCGATAAAGCGGTTGGTCAGGCCCGACACCCGCCAGGCTCGTCCCAGATGCTTCATCAATGAATGGGATTTAAACTGAGTTATGACGAAAATCTGCAGAAAGTCCGAGTTAACAAAGTTATTCAGCACAAAATCTATGATGCGATAATTGCCACCAAAAGGCACCGCTGGCTTGGCGCGGATCCCGGTTAAAGGCGCCAGACGAGTGCCCTCGCCTCCGGCTAAAATCATCGTTAATACACCTGACATGTCGACTCCCTGTAACAAAGAAAAGAAAGCTTGCTGCAAATTCGTTTGCAAAGCTGAGGCCACAATGCAGTATAGACGCTGGCACTGCATACGTATGCGGTAATCTAGGCGAGCAGTATGTCAACAGCATGACAATTGCACCAAAACAAAACAGCCGCCTCGGTCCAAGCGCACCAAAATGGTGCTTGATGCCCTCTTTGGGTCCATTCAGGCTAGCAAAGCTTCAGGGGGCCGACAAGGGAAGAAAGCGTGAAAAACAGCAAAGACAGAAAGCGCACTAGGGCCCTGCTGCCAGGCAGCAAGGCAACCCATGAAACAAGAAGTGCTAAATGCGGGCGGCCAACTCTGCGCCCTGACGAATGGCGCGTTTGGCATCAAGCTCGGCGGCCACGTCAGCTCCACCGATCAAGTGCACCGGGATCCCAGCAGTTTCCAGACCAGATTGCAGCTCACGCAATGGCAACTGCCCGGCACAAACCACCACATTGTCGACTTGCAGACAACGCTCTTCGCCATCCATCTCAATCCAGAGGCCATGGTCGTCTACTTTGCGGTACTGCACCCCGGCGATGCTTTCCACACCTTTGCTTTTTAATGACGCCCGGTGTGCCCAGCCCGAGGTTTTGCCAAGGCCGGCACCCACTTTGGTGCTTTTGCGTTGCAGCAAGTAAATTTTACGGGCCGCCGGCTCAGGGCGATGTTCCGGCAACAAAGCACCACGGGCCTGATAGGCTTTATCCACGCCCCACTCTTTGAGCCAGGCTTCGGGCTGCAGCGTCAGGGAATTGCTCTCGGTCAGGTACTCGGCGACATCAAAACCAATGCCGCCGGCGCCGATAATGGCGACATTTTTGCCAACCGACTTGTGATCGCGCAGCACATCCAGATAGCTCAGCACCATCGGATGATCGATGCCGTCAATCTCAACCGGACGAGGGACAATACCGGTCGCCAGCACCACTTCGTCAAAGCCAGCCTGTTGCAGCGACTCAACCGTCTGTTCGCTGTTGAGCCGAAGCTCAATATGGTGCAGCTCCAGCATGCGGCCAAAGTAGCGCAGCGTTTCGTAAAATTCTTCTTTGCCCGGGATCTGTTTGGCGTAATTGAATTGGCCTCCGATCTGATGCGACTTATCAAACAAGGTGACCTGATGGCCACGCTGCGCCGCATAAACACTGAATGCCAGGCCCGCAGGCCCGGCACCGACCACCGCCAGCTTTTTCGGCTCGGAGGCCGCTTCAAAATTCAATTCGGTTTCATAGCAGGCTCTCGGGTTGACCAAACAGCTGGCACGTTTTTTCTGAAACACATGATCCAGACAGGCCTGATTGCAGGCAATGCAGGTATTGATTTCGTCGGCTTTGTTGGCCGCAGCCTTGTTGACAAAATCGGCATCGGCTAAGAAGGGCCGAGCCATGCAGACCATGTCGGCCTGACCGTGCGCCAGAATATCTTCGGCCACCTGTGGCGTATTAATGCGGTTGGTGGCCATCACCGGAATGTCAATCTCCTTGCGCACCCGCTCGGTGATCCAGCTAAAAGCGGCTCGGGGCACCCGGGTGGTAATGGTCGGGATCCTTGCTTCGTGCCAGCCAATGCCGGTATTGATGATGGTCACGCCAGCTTCTTGCACCGCTTTGGCCAAAGCCACCACTTCCTCATAACTGTTGCCATCTTCAACCAGGTCCAGCATCGACAACCGATAGACAATAATAAAGTCATCGCCACAGCGCTGCCGAACGGCCTGAATGGTTTCCAGCGGAAAGCGGATGCGGTTTTCAAAACTGCCACCCCAGTCGTCCTTGCGCTGATTGGTGCGCTGACAAATAAACTGATTGATGAGGTAGCCTTCAGAGCCCATGATTTCAACCCCATCGTAACCGGCCTTTTTCGCCAGCTCGGCGGCTTTGGCAAAATCAGCAATGGTGCCTTTGATCTGACGATTCGACATTTCCGAAGGGGTAAAAGGAGTGATCGGAGATTTTATTTTGCTTGGTGCGACATTAAACGGATGATAACCATAGCGACCGGCATGCAGCAGTTGCAGACAGATTTTTGCACCTTCCTGATGCACTGCAGCCGTAACCTGCCGATGTTTTTTTAGCTGCCAGCCAAAGCTAAGCTGGCTGCCAAAAGGCACCAGGTTGCCACGAAAGTTTGGGCTGATGCCCCCGGTAATAATTAAGCCAACACCTCCTTTGGCGCGCTCAGCATAAAAGGCGGCTAATTTCTCAAAACCGTTTTTTTCTTCTTCCAGCCCGGTGTGCATCGACCCCATCACCACCCGGTTGCGAAGCTGGGTAAAGCCCAAGTCCAATGGCTGCAATAAATGTTGGTAGGCCACATCGCCCTCTCTGGTCATACCTGTTATTCTATGGTGTTCAGAGTAGCTGGTTTGTTCGGGATGCGCAATATGTACATTTGCTTACAAATTGCATTTCGCATTGACGGCTAAATTCGCTAGCATAAAATGACCTCTTTTCAGTAGTCGTTGTTTAGGAATACGTATGTCAGCAGCCAACCCCGGACTTGTACGTCGCTTCTTTGGAGGCATTTGGCGTGGTTACAAAGTCTTTCGTTCACTGATCTTAAATACCTTGTTCATTCTGATAGTGCTGGTGGTTTTGATCAGCATTTTCAGCAGTAAGGATAAAGTTCAGGTTCCGCCAACAGCAGCCTTGTTGCTGAACTTACAAGGTGATCTGGTCGAAGAAAAACGTTTTGTCGACCCTTTCACCACCTTGCTTAATGAAAGTCTCGGTGCCCAGCCGGAAACACCGGAAGTCTTGGTCTCCGATGTGATTCGCGTGGTGCAACAGGCCACCAGCGATGATCGTATTCAAGCCATGGTGTTGGACCTTTCCGGGCTTGGTCGTGCTTCGCTCGACAAGCTGCAGGCTGTCGGCGCTGAGCTGGAAAACTTCAAAGCTGCTGGCAAGAAAATTTACAGCCGTGGTACCTTTTTCGGCCAAAACCAGTATTTTTTAGCCAGCCATGCCGATGAAGTGCACCTAGATCCCTTAGGCGCAGTGCTGCTCGAAGGCTACGGCAGCTTCCCAATGTACTACAAAAGTGCGCTGGAAAAGCTCAAAGTAAACACTCACGTATTTCGGGTTGGTACCTACAAATCTGCGGTTGAACCCTTTATGCGTGACGATATGTCGGAAGAGGCCAAGCAAGACACCTTGTTTTGGCTGAACGATCTGTGGGACAGCTACAAGGCCGAGGTGACAGAGCGCCGTGGTTTTGCTGCCGACAGCATCATCGAAACCCGCGACGATTTTTACCAGGCATTGCAGCAACACGATGGCGATATGGCCGAAATGGCACTGGCACTGGGTCTGGTCGATCAGTTAACCACCCACCAGGCATTTCGTCAGAAGATGATTGAGCTGGTCGGTCAAAATGACAACCAAAGCTACAATTACATCAGCTTTGATGACTACCGCAGTCTGGTGGTGCCGAGCCGTCAAATCGACAACCCACTGACCGACAAGGTCGCGGTGGTGGTGGCGCGCGGCATGATTGTTGATGGCACGGCCAGAGCCGGTACCATTGGCGGTGACAGTACAGCGGCCATGTTACGCCGCGCCCGCAATGACGACAAAGTCAAAGCCGTGGTGCTCCGCATCGACAGTGGCGGTGGCAGTGCCTTCGCCTCAGAAATTATCGGTCGTGAGGTGCAAGCCCTGCGTGAAGCCGGTAAGCCAGTCATTGCCTCGATGGGCGCTGTGGCAGCCTCTGGCGGTTACTGGATAGCTGCCCCGGCCACTGAAATTTGGGCCGCCCCAACCACCATCACTGGTTCCATTGGTATTTTCGGCTTGTTTCACAGCTTGGAAGACAGTTTCGGCGCTCTGGGCCTCAACGTCGATGGTGTCGGTACTACCGAGCTATCTGGCTTGAGCTCGGGCTTGCCTTTTTTCAAAGGTCTGCAACCGCGTGAAAAAGATATCTTCCAGTTGCTGATTGAACGTGGCTATCAGGATTTCCTTAGCATGGTCGGTGAGCACCGGGGCATGAGCATTGAGGACGTGGATCAGGTCGCTCAGGGCCGTGTCTTTACCGGTCAGCGAGCGCTGGAGTATGGTCTGGTCGATAACTTAGGCAGTTTTGAAGATGCCATAGCCGCCGCCGCAGAGCGTGCCGGCCTGAGTCATTACGATGTCAAAGTCATTGGTCACGAGCTGAGCCCTTTTGAGCAGATGGTGGTGGATATCTTTGGTGGCGCGGCCAACCAGGGCTGGTTGCCGCAATCGGTGGTAGGCGCTGAGCGTCAGGCACTTGGTCGTTTAACACAGCAGTTGCGCCATGACTTTGTGACCTTAGGCAACTTTAACGATCCACAGGGCTTGTACGCTTTTTGTTTGCTCTGTCAAATCGACTGACAGCCATTCAATCCTTCGCTACAATGCCCGGCTTAAGCCGGGCATTTTTTTATGAGGCCAGCCATGAGCAAGAAACGCATTTATGTTGCCTACACAGGCGGTACCATTGGCATGCAAAAGTCGGCACAGGGTTTTGTACCTGCCCCGGGATTTTTGACCCAAACGGTGCAAAGCATGCCGGAGTTTTTCCGCCAGGAAATGCCGGAATTTCGCATTCATGAATACCCCGAGCTGATCGACTCCTCCAACATGACCCCAGCTCACTGGCTGCAAATTGCCAACGACATTCAGCAACATTACGCCGATTACGATGGCTTTGTCGTGTTGCATGGCACCGATACCATGGCTTACACGGCTTCGGCTTTGTCGTTTTTGCTGGAGAACCTGGCCAAGCCTGTGATCGTTACCGGCTCACAAATCCCCTTGGCCCAACTGCGCAGCGATGGCCAGGTCAATCTGTTGAATGCACTTTATCTGGCGGCCTATTACCCCATCCATGAAGTATCGTTGTTTTTTAACAATCAACTGTTTCGGGGTAATCGCGCCACCAAGGCCGATGCCGATGGCTTCAATGCTTTTGCCTCCCCTAACTACCCCGCCTTGCTGGAAGCCGGCATTCAGATCCGCTTGCAGGCTGGCGCCCTAAGCACCACAGAGCGGCATGCTGCCCCGCTCAAAGTTGCGGCAGTGGTGCCACAACCCATCAGTGTGGTGACCCTCTATCCGGGGATCAGCATCGATGTGATTGCCAATATGGCGGCCGCGCCGGTGAAAGCTTTAATCATCAAGTCGTATGGTGTTGGCAATGCTCCGCAACAGCCTGAGCTGCTACAAACATTGCAGCGGGCGACAGAGCGCGGCACGGTGATTGTCAATTGCACCCAGTGTTTTCGTGGGCAGGTCAATATGGAGGGCTACGCCACCGGCAACGCATTGAAAGCCCATGGCGTGATCAGTGGCTACGACATGACGCTGGAAGCGGCGCTGACCAAACTGCACTATCTGCTGAGCCAGGGGATCGACACCGAACAGGTTCGCCAGCAAATGCAGCAGAACCTGCGCGGTGAGTTGAGCAAAAACTAAACGCCTATACCCAAAGGCAACCGCTAAAGGCTTAGCACCCGCTCCAACCGTTCCAGCAACGGCACCTCATTGGCTGCCAGTGGCCCATGGCTCAGCCAGCGGGCCAGCATAGTCTCCTTGCTAAAAGAACTGGCTTTGTTGTGCTTCTCCGCCAACAGCTGCAACTTGAGGGTTGATATTTGCTGAGCACTGGCAGAGGCATCGCTCGCTTCGCCGGTGATCATCAGCTCCAGCACCAGGGTTAACTCAGACCGACTCAAGGGATCCGGCTGTTGCTGCATGGCGTCGCGCCACACCGCTGGCAAGCTGTCAAAATCAGTGCCGTTTCGAAGCGCCTCAAA
>JAFIFR010000145.1 GCA_020831935.1 Alkalimonas sp. | reverse complement strand
CGACGGCCAGCAGATACACCGCCTGGCTGTCGGCAGCCCATTGCAGTTCGCCACCACGAATGGCGTTCACTTTGACTTTTGACCAGCGTTCAGCGCGGCCGCGCTCTACATCGACCCGCCAGAGGGCGGTGTGATCTTGCTCCAGTTGCAACAAGGCCAGATAACGCCCATCCGGCGACCAGGTGGCCGATAGCACACGTAGATTGCGTGGTAAACCGCGAATAGTCTTGGCTTGCTGGCTATCCAGTTCAATCAGCTGCAACCCGGACAAATAACGTGGTTGGCTGGGCGCCTGATTGCGCGGATTAAAGCGCATCCCGGCCAGCCGGTATTCTGGCTCGGCCAGATCGGCCAAGGATGGTAAAGCAGGGCGCTCTAGCGACAACAACCAGCGGCCATCCGGGCTTAAGCTGGCAGCCGGCGGTGGTGGCGCATCGACAATAGCGGTGATTTCGGCGGCGGGTTCCATATAGCCGATATCAACGGCTTCGGCCCAAACTGGCTGGCTGAGAGCAACGAGGAGCCCCAGCAAAAAAAGAGAGAGAGTTTTCATGTGAAGTCCCAAGATAATTTTATGTCTTTTTGTAACAAATATTAGGTGCATTGGCGAGCAGGAGACGTTGATTGGTAACGAATTCAGGATAAAGCGAAGCCTGTTGACTGCGCAAACAATAAACAACTGTGCATTACGTTAAGTTTTTGTTCACTTAAGGCCGTTTAGGATACGCTGGTTCCAACCCAACCAATAATGAAAAATGCCGGCAAAAAGCGCCGGCATTTTTTTATCCAGTGAGCAGCGTTACCAGATTTTTACCCGCACCGCTTCTTCGCGGTACATGCCATCACCTGGCTGCACATCAAAGGCCTGATAAAACTCCGGCATATTGGACAGGGGTCCCAGTACCCGGTATTTGCCCGGTGAGTGGGGCCCGGTGATCACTTGCTGACGCAGGGCTTCATCACGGAACTTGATACGCCAGATCTGGCCCCAGCCAATAAAGAAACGCTGCGAGCCGGTAAAGCCATCAATCACCGGGGCTGGCTGGCCTTGCAGTGAATTTTGATAGGCGCGGTAGCCGACGGTTAAGCCGCCCAAGTCAGCGATGTTTTCACCCAGCCCCAGTGCGCCCTGCAGGTGCAGATCGTCAATCGGGTTAAAGGCATTGAACTGATCAATCATCAGCTGCGCCCGCTCGCGGAACTGACGCTCATCTTCTTCAGTCCACCAGTCACGCAGGTTGCCCTCGCCATCGGAGCGGCGGCCCTGATCATCAAAGCCGTGGGTAATTTCGTGGCCAATGACGGCACCAATGGCACCATAGTTCAGCGCATCGTCGGCGTTCACATCAAAGAATGGCGGCTGCAAAATGGCGGCCGGAAAGACGATTTCATTCATGGTCGAACTGTAGTAAGCGTTGACGGTTTGCGGTGTCATGCCCCACTCGTCCCGGTTGACCGGCTGGCCTAAGCGACCAATCATCCGCTCGTACTCGCACTGGGCGCTGCGCCGGGCGTTGCCCAGCAGATCATTGGCGGCAATGGTGACGCAATCGTAATCGCGCCAGACATCCGGGTAGCCAATTTTGGTATTAAAGCTGGCCAGCTTGGCCTGAGCTTCAGCCTTGGTGGCATCGCTCATCCACTCCAGTTCATCGATGGCCTGGCTGAACGCCACCATAAAGTTTTGCACCATTTCATCCATTCGCGCCTTGGCTTCAGGTTGAAAGTGACGTTCGACGTACTTTTGACCCACCAAAAAGCCCAGCATTTGCTCGGTGGTCTGGACGGCACGTTTTTCCCGGCTGCGCTGCTCTTGCTGACCACTCAAGACCCGGCCAAAAAAGTCGAAGCTGGCGTCATCAAAGGCCGATGGCAGCATGGAGGCACTGCTTCGCAGCAAGTGAAACCGCAGGTAATCCTGCCAATCACTCAGCGGGATCTGCTGCTGCAAAGCCGCGAAATCGGTGAAGTAGCTGGGCTGGCGGATCACCAGTGCATCGATGTCTGCCAATTGCGCCGCCGTGAGCATGCTGGCCCAGTCAAAGCCGGGGGCGCTTTCGGCCAGCTCTGCCGGGGTCATTTTGTTGTAGGTGGCATTGCGATCGCGGTTTTGGATGCGGCTCCACTGCGCTTCGGCCAATTGCCGCTCAATCGCCACTATGGTTTCAGCCGCCTGCTCGCCCTGCTCCCAACCCGCCAGTTGCCAGAAGCGCTGGATCAGGTTTTGGTACTCCTGCAAAATTTGTAGCGAACGTTCATCATCTTTCAAGTAATAGTCGCGATCCGGCATGCCTAAACCGGACTGGGTGGCAGCGGTGATGTATTGATCGGATTGACGTTGATCCTGGCCGACAAAGAGCACCATCGGCACGCCACTGCGAATGTGCTGCCATTCCCCCCAAAGTTTGGCCAGATCAGCATGGCTTTGCAGGGCAGTGATACGATCCAGTTCTGGCTGCAATGGCATCAAGCCCAGAGACTCAATGGTTTCTGTATCCAGAAATGAACGAAACAGATCGGCAATTTTTTGTGCATCGCTGTTTTGGGCGTGTTGCCCTTCGGCCAGTTCCAGAATGATGTCCAGCACATGCTGCTCGGCCACTTCACGCAGCTCGTCAAAGCTGCCCCAGCGCGCCCGGTCGGCTGGGATTTCAGTGCGCTCCAGCCAGTTGCCGTTGACGAAGCGGAAAAAGTTCTGCTGCGGCGCAACACTGGTGTCCATGTTGTGCAGCTCAATGCCGGAGCTCAGGGTTGGGGCTTGCTGTTGCTGGCTGGGGCTCTGGTTCACCGGTGCTTCGCCGCTGCAGCCAGTCAGGGCCAGGCTGACAGCCAGAGCGACCGTGCTTAGAAGGGACTTGGTCATAATGGATTCCTGTGGTTGTGATTCGTTTGTTGTTGTATTGAGTTCGGTCAGTTGCATGCCAACGCAACCTCCAGTGTATAAAGTTCAGGCCCCATGTAAAGGGCAACGCGATTTATGCCGATGCCGACGCGGTTAAATGCAGCTGGTGGCTAAAAGGCTTGTCTTCAGCGGCATTTTTCGTCAGGATCAGCAGCAATTTTTGCCTTAAACCGGAGCCTTCGCATGGAAACTGTTTGGATCTCACTGGCCGGTGTGCCCTATTTTGCGGTGTATTTTGCCTTGGCAGCCTTGTTGCTGCTCTGCTTTGCTCGTATTTACAGCTGGGTCACGCCCCATCATGAGTTTGATTTGATTCGGGCCGACAACAGTGCGGCAGCGGTGGCTTTTGGTGGTGCCTTGATTGGTTTTTCCATCCCATTGTCCAGTGCCATCACCCATTCCATGTCGTTATTGGACTGCGCCATCTGGGGTGCGGTTGCGCTCTTGGTACAGGTGCTGACCTTTTTTGTGGTGAAGCTGACCCTGAAGCAGCTGCCCAATCGTATTCGACAGGGGGAGTTGGCGGCTGGCATTTTTTCAGCGGCCTGTTCCATCGCTGTCGGCATCTTGAACGCAGCCAGCATGAGTTACTAAGGAGGCGCCATGAAACGCAGTAAAAAAGCCGCTTTAATCCTGATGGCCCCGGCTGCTACCTTGCTGTTGGCCGGCTGTGGTGAACAAGAGCAGGAAGTGCATGTGTTCCATGATGTGGATGAATGCGCCGCCTTTTATCATCCACCGGCAGCGTGTCAGGCTGAGTTTGAGCAGGCACAGGCCATGCATACTCAGGTGGCACCGCGTTATCAGAATCAATTGGAGTGCGAGGCTGATTTTGGGGCTGGCCAGTGTGAGACCGCGCCCGAGCGTCATCAAAGCGGCAGCTTCTTTATGCCAATGATGATGGGCTATATGGCGGGCCAGATGCTCAACCGCGGCAATCTGGCTGGCGGGCAGGCACAGCCCACGCAGCAAGCTGCTGGCGGCAGCCGTCCGGCGGTGCCGACTCAGCCTTTGTACAAGTCGCGCGATGATCGCTCCACCTTTCGAACGGCCAGCAACCAGGCGGTAGCCAGTCAGCCGGGGGTGGCTCGAGTCCGACCTTCGGCGGTGCAGCCGCAACGGGCACAGCTGGTGCGCCGCGGAGGTTTTGGCCAGCAGGCGGCCGCACGGCAGGAAGCGATGCGCCGCGATGCCCGTCGTCAGCGCAGTTACGGCAGCTAAGATGAAGCGAGTAAAAAGCACCCCACGCCCGGGCTGGCAGGCTTATGCCGAAAGCCTGGGCTTTCAGTTTCATACCATCGATGGCGAGCCCTACTGGGATGAAAGTGCCTACTACCAGTTCAGTCTGCGCCAGATTGAGCAGGATCTGGAGGATGTGACCGAACAGCTGCATGCGATGGCGCTGGATCTGATCCCGGATATTTTGGCCGATGAGCAAAAGCTCGATCAGCTGGCGATTCCGGCCGAGTACCGTGATGCGTTGGCGGCCTCCTGGCAACGCGGCGATCCGCATCTGTACGGCCGGATGGACTTGGTGTACGACGGCAGCGGCCCGGCCAAATTGCTGGAGCTGAACTACGATACCCCGACTTCCTTGTACGAAACTGGCTTTTTTCAGTGGGTCTGGCTGGAAGATCAGTTAATGCGTGGCGAGCTGCCGGCAGGCGCCGATCAGTTCAATTCGTTGCAGGACAAGCTGGAACAAGCCTTTGCCAACCTGGCATTGCCGCAGCCGTTTCACTTTACCAGTGTGCGCGAAAGCATCGAAGACAAAGGCACGGTCGATTACCTGCTGGATATTGCCACCCAAAGTGGGGTCGATGGCCGCTACATCGCGCTGGAAGATATCGGCAGCTTGGATGGGCAATACTACGACCTGCAAGGTGAGCCGATCACCGGTTTGTTTAAGCTCTACCCCTGGGAGTTTCTGCTGGAAGAAGCCTTTGCCGAACAGGTGAAAACTTCCGAGACCCTCTGGCTGGAACCGCTGTGGAAACTGCTGCTGTCGAACAAAGGCATTTTGCCACTGCTGTGGCAAAAGCACCCAGGCCATCCGAACCTGCTGGAAAGTCATTTTGATACTGGCAAGGCTCTGGACAAAGGCTGGCTGCGCAAGCCGCTGTTTTCCCGCGAAGGCGCCAATATCGAGCTGGTGACTGCCGATGGCAAGCGTTTAAGCGAACCAGGCCCCTATCAGGACGCGCCCTTTATCCGACAACGGCTGCAGCCGCTGCCAATGTTTGACGGCAACTACACCTTAATCGGCAGCTGGGTGGTCGGCGACAGCGCCGCCGGCATCGGCATCCGCGAAGACAACAGCCTGATCACCAAAGACAGTTCACGCTTTTTGCCGCATATTATTTTGGATTAGGGGCTGGTACTAACCAGCCGCCTTACCAAAGTGTGCTTTATAAGCGTCAGTCACATCCTGCAACTGGCCACCTTCGAGCTGGTAAATTTTTTCTGCACTTAAAATGGTCTCGGGCCGGTGGGCAATCACAATACGCGTCATGCTCAGCTGCTGGATGGCCTGATTGACGTAATGCTCCAGCGCCACATCCAAGTGACTGGTGGCTTCATCCAGTAGCAGGATTTTTGGCTTTCGATACAGCGCCCGCGCCAGCAACAAGCGCTGTTTCTGGCCGCCAGATAAGGCACTGCCCATATCGCCAACCAGGGAGTTATAGCCCATTTGCATGGCGCTGATATCCTGGTGAATACCAGCCAGCTGGGCAGCTTCATACACCCGCTGCATATCCAGTTGTGGGTCGAAGAAGCTAATGTTTTCAGCCAAGGTGCCCGACATCAGCTGGTCGTCCTGCATCACCGCGGCGATTTGGCTGCGGTAATTACGCAGGCCCAGCTGTTTAATCTCGATGCCATCCACTT
>JAFIFR010000144.1 GCA_020831935.1 Alkalimonas sp. | reverse complement strand
CCGCCGTCTATCACCCGGTGATCACCCGACCAGCTGATTTGCATCAGTTGCCGAGCTTCCACCTCGCCTTTGGCATTAAAGCGCGGTAAGCTTTGTACCTTGCCAAGGGCAACAATGGCCACTTCCGGCTTATTGATGATAGGCGTGGCGACGGTGCCACCAATGGCGCCAATATTGGAGATGCTGATGGTACCGCCTTTTAACTGGTCCGGGCTGACCCGCCCTGCTCTGGCCTGATCGGTCAGTTCAGTCAGTTCTTTGGCAATATCGACAATGGATTTCTGTTCGCAGTGCTTGATGTTCGGCACCAGCAAACCCACTTTGGAGTCGACCGCCACACCGATGTTGTGCGCTGCTTTGTAGATAAGCTCGCTGCAATCGGCATTGACCTGACTGTTCAAAATCGGGAATTCCCGAATGGCCATCGACAATGCTTTCATAAAGAACGGCATCATGGTCAGCTTCACGCCTTGCTCACGGTACTGATCTTTCAGCTGGTTACGCAGGGCGCTCAGCTCGGTTAAATCAATTTCGTCGCAGTAGGTAAAGTGCGGAATGCTGCTGACCGACTCCATCATCTGCCGGGCCATCGCCGCTTTGACGCCTTTAATCGGCTCGACTCTGTCTTCTGCTGCAGCTGTTGCCACAATCGTGCTGCTGGCTTTGGCCGGAGCCGCTGCTTTGCTGGTAATGGTTGTGGTGGTTTTGCCATCAGCAAAAGCACGCACATCCTCTTTAAACACCCGACCTTTATCGCCAGAACCTGGCACCTTGCTGATGTCCACATCCAGCTCACGGGCCAAACGGCGTACCGCGGGGCTAGCCACGGCTTTACCAGGGCGCAGCTCGGCTTGTGTGGGCTCGGATCCCGCTACAGGGCAACTAGCTTTGCTGCTTTCGCTGACTGCAGGCTTAGCACTGGCCGCAGCCACAGAGCCGGCGATACGCATGCCAAACAACGGCTGATGCACTTTGGCAATGTCGCCTTTTTGGTAATACAGCTTAGTGACAGTGCCAGAGTATTTGGCCGGGATTTGCACCAGCGCCTTGTCGGTCATCACATCACAGACCGGCTGGTCTTCTTCGATGCTATCGCCTTCGGCCACCAGCCATTCGACAATTTCACACTCGACAATGCCTTCGCCGATATCCGGCAGGATAAAGTCTTCTTCGGCTTCAGCCTGGTTGCTGTCCGTTGCCTCCGTCACTGGCGCACTGGCTGTGGACTCTGCACTGGCTGTGGCCTTGGTACTGGCAGCGCCTTCACCAGCCAACTCCATCTCAAACAAGGGACCATGTACCTTGGCAATATCGCCCTTTTGGTAATACAGCTTGGACACCACGCCATCATGCACCGCCGGTATTTGCACCAGCGCCTTGTCGGTCATCACATCACAAACCGGCTGATCTTCTTTGATGGTATCGCCTTCGGCCACCAACCATTCGACAATTTCACACTCGACAATGCCTTCGCCAATATCTGGCAGAATAAAATCTTTTTTCATGCTGCCCTCGCTTAGAAGTTCATTGAACGCACAATGGCTTCGTAGGTTTTCAGATGATCGGCGACGTATTCTTTTTCCAGCGCCAGCGGGTACGGCGTATCCAGGCCACAAACTCGCTCAATCGGGCTTTCCAGATGCAAGAAGCACTCTTTTTGGATGGTGGCGGCTATTTCACCGGCAAAACCACCGGTCAGCGGTGCTTCGTGGTTGATCACCAGGCGGCCGGTTTTTAGCACTGAGTTGGCGACTGTCTCGACATCCCATGGCAAAATGCTGCGCAAATCAATGATCTCACAGGAAATGCCATCTTTTTCCTTCGCCATGTCGGCAGCTTTCTGCACGATTTCCATCTGCGCGCCCCAGGCCAGCAAGGTCAAATCGCTGCCCTCTTGCACCACCTCGGCTTTGCCAATCGGCAACTCGTAGTAGTCTTCGGGGACCTCACCGACAGCGGCACGGTACAAACGCTTAGGCTCGAAGAAAATGACTGGTTCCGGGCTGTTAATCGAAGCCAGCAGCAAGCCCTTGGCTTGATAGGGATCGCGCGGCACCACCACCTGCAATCCCGGCGTATGGGCAAAATAGGCTTCCGGTGACTGGCTGTGGTAATGGCCACCGGCAATGCCACCGCCATAAGGGGTTCGGAACACCAGGCCACCGACATTGAACTCATTGCCAGAGCGGTAACGGAACTTGGCGGTTTCGTTGACGATTTGGTCAAAGGCCGGAAAGATGTAATCGGCGAACTGGATTTCCGCCACCGGTTTCATGCCCTGAGCCGCCATGCCGTTGGCAAAGCCAGCAATGCCCTGCTCGGTCAAGGGGGTATTGAAACAACGGTCACGGCCGTACTTTTCCTGCAGCTTGCTGGTAGCACGGAACACGCCACCAAAGTGGCCGACGTCTTCACCAAAGCAGACGACGCTGTCGTCTTTTTCCATCGCCAAATCCAGCGCATTGTTAATGGCCTGCAATAGATTCATTTTTGCCATCAGTCGATTCTCCCCGCCGTCACCGGATAGGCATCCGGGTATTTTTTAATGTGCGCTTTTAGCTCCTTCAGTTGTTGCTGCAACTGCACAGTGGGCTCGGCATAAACATCGCTGATCATGTGTTCGATACCAGGCTTGGCGACTTTTTCAGCTACTTTTAGTGCGTCCAGAATCTCCTGGCGCAAGGCACTGGTTTGCTCTGTATCGGCGGCATCATCCAGCCAGCCTTTGTTGATCAACCACAAACGGAAACGACTGATGGGGTCGTTCTTTCGCCACTGCTCTTCTTCTTCTTTGGAGCGGTAGCCGCTAGGGTCGTCTGATGAAGAGTGCGCCGCCAGGCGGTAGGCCATCGACTCCAACAAAATGGGCTCATTGCCGGCCAATGCCTGCTCACGCGCCATCTTGGTCGCCTGATAGACCGCCAGAATATCAGCGCCATCAACCCGCATGGTTTTGATGCCATAGCCGACACCGCGGCAAGCAATGCCATCACCGACAAACTGCTCATTGGCAGGGGTCGAAATGGCGTAACCGTTGTTGCGGCAGAAAAACAGCGCCGGCGCCTTGTGCACCGCAGCCATATTCAGGCCGGCATGGAAATCACCTTCCGAGGCAGCCCCTTCACCAAAGTAACACAGGGTGACATTTTTCAGCCCGCGTAAGCGCTGGGCATAAGCATAGCCGCTGGCCTGAGGAATTTGGGTGCCCAGCGGCGACGAGACCGTCATGTAGTAAATATCCTGGCTGCCGTAGTGCACCGGCATCTGCCGGCCTTTACCCAGATCTTTTTCGTTGGAGAACAGCTGATTCATAAACTGTTCCAGCGAAAAACCACGGTAACGCAGTGCACCCTGCTCACGGTACTGCGCCATGATCATGTCTTTGTCATCCAGTGCCGCAGCACTGCCAACAACAGCGGCTTCTTCGCCGAGGCACTGCATGTAGAAGCTGATGCGGCCCTGGCGCTGCGCAGCCAGCATCCGCTCGTCCAGCACTCGGATAAACACCATGGTGTCGTACATTTTCAAAGCAGTGGCTTTATCCAGCTCGGGCTCTTTGGCGCCTTCGTACAAGGTGCCGTCGTCTTTTAACAGCCGTAGCGTTGGAATGGTTAACGCATGACCGCTGGTGAATTCTGCCGAATGCACCGTGGTCATGGTGGCGTTATTTGGGTTGGTCATAGGGTTTCTCTTGGTTGTTTACTCGCACCAACTTGACGTTAACGTCAAGCAGTTACCGAGGTTGAACATGCTAAGCAAGCATTGATAAAGCGGCTTCAAGTATAGCGGCTCCGACTTGCTTTTCCCCATTTTGTCTGCCGCTGAGCGGACAGATCGTTCTTATGGTTGTTGTCATTGTTGTTATCGCTGCCAACTTTACCTTTACGTAAACTGCATTGCAACTCCGGCCAGCGCCTTTTCCTGTGCAGGCGGCGTACAGACTGTCAGTTTTGCTGTACTTATTCGCCAGGCCTAAACAGCAAAAAGCCCGCACCGGGCGGGCTGTAAACAACAGAGCAATGGCTTAAGCCAATTGCCCCTGCACTGAGCGTGGTATCACCATCAGCATAGCGCGCTGACCTATGGCGACTTTGGCATTGGGGAAAATCAATGCCTCCCCCTCTTTTTCTACCCGGTACTCGGTATCGCCATCGGTTGCCAGCAAGGTGCCTACCGGGTAGGTGGTAAAGTTCTCGACATCATCGGCAAAGTGCAATTTGAAATCTTGGGTTTGCTTGTGAATCGAGCGGTAGACTTCATACAAGTGAAAGTCTTTTTCATCAAAAGCTTGAGTTGCCACCGGCTGGTCAGCAACCAGGGCCCGCAGGCTATTTCTGGCATCGGCAAATCGGCGCATGTCGTTTTGACCAAAGGGTCGTACCTTGCCAAGCTCTACGGTAAAGGCATCGGCACCATGGGTATTGGAGGCATAATAGCTGAAGGTTGGTGCCGCTGTTTGCATCAACAGCACCGTGCTCACGCCACAGGCGCGCAGAAACTCCAGTTGATTTTGCTGCCAGGCTTTGCCGTGCAAAAACGGATAGACGGCAAACTTCTCAAAGCGTGAACCGCGAATGGCGGTGTGCAAATCGTACAGGTAGCGCTTGCGCGAGCCTGCAGGGGCCTGCTGGTAAAAACGGCTGACAAACTGCTCCAATGCCTGGGCACGTTTGCGCTCATTGTTGATAAGGCCCGCCCCTTTGCTGTGATAGCCTGAGAACAAGCGATTCAGGTTTTCCTCCACTTCACGGCTGCCAGCATTGATGGCCGCAGGGTTGGCAATCAGCACCAAGGTACGGTGTGCCGGTACCAGGCGTTGTTGCAGCATATCCTGAATCAACTCGGCGCAGATTTCTATCGGCGCTGTTTCATTGCCATGCACACCACAAGCCAGCACGATGTCTTTTTCTGCGGGTTGCTTGGGCTCAAAGCAAATCACCCCGGTATCCCACACCTGCACCTGGACGCCATTGTCCAGCTGAAACTGGCATGGGGACAATCCGGCCGGGTTGTCTAAGGTATGACGAAGAAAGTCGTGGTTGGGGATCAACTGCTGGCTCATGCCGAAACTCCTGAGGTAAAGCTGCCTGGGTGAAAACTGTATAGCCACTATACCAGCCAGCGCAAAAAACAACAGGGCGGACCAGCTCAGTTGCTGTTTGTTCAACCAATAACCGAACTGGAGTTGGAGGGCGGTCAGGTGCCGGTAAAAAATTGCACCTGATTGCGGCCTCCCTGCTTCGCCTGGTACATGGCTTTGTCTGCATCCGAAAGCAGTTGCTTTAACTCATAACCCGAAGAGTCGCTGGAGGTCACACCAAAACTGGCCGTCAGTAAAAACTCGTGCCCACTTTGCCTGGTTTGAATCTCTTCAATGGAGTCCCGACAGATCTCCGCCAGCATCAAAGCTTTATCGGCATGGCAATTGGGCAGTAAAATGGCAAACTCTTCGCCCCCCAGCCGACCAAACACATCGTCGATGCGCATAAAGTTGCGACAGCTCTGCACCACTTGCTGCAGTACCCAATCGCCAGTGGCATGGCCAAACTGATCATTAATTTGTTTGAAATGATCCAAGTCGAATAAAATCACCCCAGCCGTCAAGCCCTGTTTCTGACACTGTTTCAATGACCTTTCTGCCTGCTTATTGAAATGGTAACGATTGCTGATGCCTGTCAGCTCGTCGTTTTCAGCCATAAATTTAAAGCGGTGGCGGCCCATCAAGCCATGGTAGGCGAAAATGCTCAGCACAATCAGTAAAAGAAAAAACACACCCAACAACAATCGTGCATTTTGCGCTTCTTGG